>SLLG01000268.1 GCA_007134215.1 Opitutales bacterium
AGCTCCATGAACCACCACCACAAGGGGGGTTTCTTTTTGTGGATCGTAATTAGCCGGGATATGCAGCCAGTAATTACGTTTTGCTCCCATGACTTCCATATCCAATTTCTGTTGATAGGTGCCGGGATCGGGAATGCCCTGCTGCGACAACGAGGGACTGCATTGCCATAGAAAACAGGACAGCAAAAAAAGAATCGGGGTATAATAAAACGGATTCATGCTTAAGACACTTTTTGAATTAAAAATAATCGTCAAAATTATCCAACATGGTGCGGGCATCTTTAACAAAATAAGCCTTCCAGGCATAAGAACCAGGGGCTTCGTGTATATTTTGGGCGAGGACCCATTTTAAATCTTCTTTAAATTGTTGCGGATTGCGCATTTTGACATGAAAATATTTAGCCCGACCCCAGCGATTCAACAACCAGCGCGGGCCTGCTTCAATGGCTTTTTGAAAATATTCCGCGGAGAGATCGCGGTCACCACCTGCTACTTCCGGAATGGATAAATAATACACCCCCCAAGTAAAATGAACTTCACCATCGCCCCAATCTGGATCAAGTTCAGTCATCCGTTCCAATACCTTCTTGGCTCTATTGACCCATGGGTAATTGATAATTTGTCCAAGGACACCTAAGCCTTCTTTATAATAATAGAATACGGCGGTTGTCCAAAAAAGCATAGCATCCATTTCCCTGATGGACAGGGAATCCACAGCTTCCCATACCGAGGCGCCTTCATCAATAAGTTCTTTAAAGGCCGGATTGGTGTACATGGCTCGCTCACTGTAGCCCAGCGCGGCTTTAAAACCTGTAACTTTATGGGATTTTTTAGATGTATATCCATCACCCAGCAGTAAATGGTAGGTGCTCAAATAGCACAAAGCATGGTAATTATTTGGATCGGCTTCGAGTACTTTTTTGTAGGCCTCGATGGCTGCAATCAGCTTTTCCCTGTCACCGGCCTGATCCGCCAAAATATTGGCTTCTTCTAACAAGATCTGTGCTTGGGTTTGGGGTAGGCTGGGAAACGGGGTTGAGAAATCCGATTTCCAGCGAAAACAACCGGTAATTGTCAAAATTACAATGATGTTGATGTGAAGAAATATCAATAAGTTTCTGATCATAATAGCGCTTTCTTAAAATATCTAAAACATTAAGCAGATGAACTTGCGATAGTTAGAGCCATACACATAATCATGGTTTCAATTGAATACCTGTTATTGGACTTTGAGATGGTTGGTTTGTTAAAAAACATTGAAGCTTAAAAACGCATTAAGCGCCTATACCAAGTTAAAGCAGAAAATGACTGTTCAAAAAATCCGTTTTATATGGTACACCCTTGCAAGATTAGTACCCCGTTATTGCCCCCAAATGCAAGAGACTGTGATACAGCGACCTTTTTAGTGATTAATGTGTTTTTGTCTATCGGCTGATTCCTAATTCCTGGATCAGACTCTGAATAGCCTGCGCTGGCAGGAATGCGGCCCGTTGCCAGACAGGCCAAGGCAAACACTGCCTCGATGCCTCCGGCCGCCCCAAGGGTATGCCCTGTATACCCCTTGGTGGACAGGAAAGGGATACCCGGCAGAACATCATTAAGTACCATTGATTCCACTTTGTCGTTTTCTCTGGTTCCGGTTCCGTGTGCATTAACAAAAGCAATATCAGATGCTGAGGTGCCCGACATCAGCAGCGCACAGGTCAGAGCCTGTCTCAGACCAATGCCCTTTGGATGGGGAGCGGTCAGATGATAAGCATCGCAGGCTGAACCATATCCAAGAATATTTCCCAGGATGTTTTTATCAGCAGGCCCCCGCAATCTTGAGGATTCCAGAACCATCATGGCTGCGCCTTCACCCAGATTCAATCCACCCCGCCGCAGGTCAAAGGGGCGGCAGGGAAAATTATCCATAATCATCAAGGATGCAAAACCGTTGTAAGTGACCCTGCAGAGTTCGTCAGTACCGCCGGCAACCACCACATCACATAGCCCGCTTTCTATCCACCCTGCTCCGATACCAATTGCATCTGTTCCTGAAGAACAGGCATTGACCACGGTCTGTCTCGGACCGTTGAGGCTGAATTCCCGTGCTATGGCCGAGGCTGGATTGCTGTTCAGAAATCTACACACCGGAGTCATGTCCGGCTGTCCGCCTGTCAGGTATTCACGATAATACTCCTCGCTGTTCAGAGTGCTGCCGACTGTCGTGCCAATGCAAACTCCAACCTTTAACCCTCTAAGAAGCTCTCTGTTCCAGCCGGACTGATTAAGGGCTTCGGCAACGGTCTGTAGAGCATAAACAACCGTAAGTGTATAATCATATTTTTCTTTTGATACCGGCGCAGCTACAAAAGAAGCTGGTACTTCAAAAACAGGATGAGAAACATTATGGCTGGTCTTAAACCTTGCAGGTAGTGAGTGGTTGCGGTGTCCGGCAAAAATACCGTCCAGACACCCGGCCAAATCCGGCCCAGCCGCGCTCATACAACCCATGCCCGTGACTTCCACGGTATGTTTGCACTGGCTCACTGAGGATTTCGCTCCTGAATGAAGGTGCACAGAGAGTTAATGGATTGAAAAGCAGTTTTACCCTCTTCCATATTGGCAATCTCCACCCCGAAATGCTTTTGTACAATAACCACCAGCTCCACAGCGTCCAGGGAATCCAGCCCCAGCCCCTCACCGAAAAGAGGAGCATCATTCAGAATATCTTGTGGCTGAACATCCTCCAGGTTTAATTCATTAACCAATGTGTGCTTAACTTTCTCCTTGAATGTCATAATGCTTGTTTTTCCTGTATTGTTGTTATCTGTTTTGTCTTTATTGTAAGCAGGTTATGTAATACCTATACTCTTTGTCTGTCCGTCCCTTCCGGACGGTTCAGTGTTTTCCTGCCTCTGTTCTCTGATTTTCCCACATATCATGGAAATTATAAAACTGATAAGGATGAAGCTGGACATATCCTTCCAGTAAACCCGCAAACTCAAGAACATAAGGTCTGAGATTTTCCAGTCCGCGATCCTGTTCCGGGTTGACCCGGATAATTCCGGCCAGTTCCAGCGCGTAAGAATTGATCCCTGTTTTTCTGGAAAATAAAACCGCGACAGGAGCCCCAGTAATTGCCGCAATTTTATAAGCCCCTACCGGGAACTCTGCGGTTTCACCCATAAAAGGGATTTTTAATTTATTTTTATCATTACCAAAGACCCTGTCGCCCATGACGCTGATAATTTCCCCGCGCTGCAGCGCCTGAACAATTTCCACCGCCCCCCCGAGAAAACCATCCGGATCAATGATTTTATAAGGGCAAGGCATGCCCCTGTGCTCATGGTAATGCCTGTCCACATCGCCGTGTTCGCGCTTCATAAGCAGGTTAACCGGAGTATCAAGCATATGAATGCTGGACATGGCCGCCTGCCAGCAGCCTACGTGAGCATTCATAAGAATAAGCCCGCTTCCATGATCAAGGAGGTCTTGGATTTTCTCCATGGAATCAAAGCGTACATCCATGCTTTCGGGACCGGCAATTCCCACTATAGCCCTGTCTACCAGGATTTTTGCAAAAGAAAGGCTCAGGCGGAAGCTGTCCCTGAAGGCAGCCAGGCCTTTGTGATCCGGGAATCTGCGCCTGAGATAATGCCTTGTTCTTTTGCGAAGTCCGGGACGAAAAAGCATATAATAGCAAACCACCGGATAGGTAAAAGCATAAGCAAGCCTCCGACCCCCCAGGCGGATAGCCAGGTAGAAAAACTGATGCTGCCACCTGGAAGCAATACTCTGGCTGGACCAGGTCTGACTATTTATGCGTGTCATGAGTACCTTGAAAAACGGACATTTGTTTACGAACAGTCCAGGCCGCGCAATAAGTAAGGCCAGCGACCAGAGCTGCCAGAACCGGAGCCACCACCAGCGAACCCAGGGCCCACTCCCAGATCCGTTGCAGGGCTTCATAACCCAGAGTCTGTAATGAGAATTCCGTTAAAAAATACCCATATCTCATGTAATGCCCTGCCTCAATGCACAGGGCAGGAACAAAGGGAGGCATGCACAACTGGCTGGCCACGACAGCCGCAACCCTGTTCTGAGCCAGATATCCAGCCACCAGAAGGATCGCTATCGTATGAATGCCTATGAGAGGAAGAGCACCAAGAAACACGCCCACAAAGGCTGCTCCAGCCAGGCCCCTTGGAGTGGCCTCTTCCCGAAGCAGAGCCCTTAGAGATCGAAGGGGCCTGACTACGCTTATGGATGCCGCACCTGATCCAGTCTCGATAATTCTGCGGTGCGGCCATGGCAGAATGCTGCGCAGGGTCAGCCTTGTATTGAGCCAGGAAATGCGTACATTGTCCACAAAGGACCGGAAATGGGAAATCCGCTTCTCTCTGGGTGGATAATAAACCGAAATGGGCACATCACACAGGTCAAGTCCAGCCCAGGCCGACCGGACCAAAACCTCAACCTCAAAGGAATATCGGACCTCGGTAAATTTAAGATGCTCAAAAATTGCCATTGGATAGGCCCTGAAACCGCTCTGGGTGTCCTGAAGCTTCCTTCCGGTCTGTACCCGCAGCCAGAAATTGGAAAATGACCGCCCGAAACGGGATGCCCGGGGCACATTTTCTGTTTCAAAGTTCCGGCACCCCACATGCACAGCCAGGGGGTTATCTTTGATGGCGGCAAAGAATTTGTGGAGGTCTCCAGGATCATGCTGTCCGTCAGCGTCAATGGTGATTATATGGGTGGCGCCAAGACGGCGCGCTTCATCTGCACCAGTTTTGACGGCCGCTCCCTTGCCCTGGTTGTGCTGATGCACCCGGACCTGAACCGGCAAATTATCTATCATATTCAGCCCCTGGTCTGTGCTGCCATCGTCCACCACGAGCACATCAGGGTGTACTGCCAGGATCTTGCGGACAACTTCCCCAAGGGTGGAGCCGTGATTATACACCGGGACAACAATGAAAATCTTGATCTGTTCAGGAGTCAACACTTTTTGCCTGTTACCGGTTAATTGCCGGAAAATCGTTTGCCACTCCGGGCAAAACGGATAAATGATCCGAGATTAATAATAAATCTGCGCCAGCTGTCTGGAGAACGCCAGAGCATGGCAGCATAATCCAGGAGCACTCTGGGACGCTTAAAATGCTGACGATAGAAAGAGATATGCAGTTCTTCCAGGCGCTTACGCGTAAATCCCAAGGGAATAAACAAAAAATGCATACAATCCATGCGACTCCAGTCCTCGTTGAACTCTCCATAGTTACGGATATTCTTATACACAGGCGCCCCTGGAAATGGGGTGAACTTGGTCAGGTTGAAATCATCAACTGGCAGGGAAAACAAAAATTCCCTGGTTTTTTGTATGCTTTCCTCAGTCTCGCCGGGAAGGCCCATCATCAGGAGACCTTTTACCCTGATCCCGGCATCCTTGATCAGTCTGACCCGCTGGGCAAGCTTATTCAGATTTACCTTGCGGTTTAGTGAGTGCAACAGATTTTGGTCTCCGGTTTCAATGCCCAGGCTGATCATCCAACATCCAGCAATTTTAAGCCTTTTCAGCAAATCGGGGTTCACATGCTCCGCCCTGACCGCGCAATTGAAGGTCATGCCAAGAGGATTCTCAGACAACATATCAGTCAGCTCCTGGATGCGCTTTTGGTTAAAGGTGAACTGGTCATCGTAAAAATTTATGTGCCGGATCCCGAAGCGCTGGTTCAGATGACGCATGTGATTATAAACATATCCGGCGGAATTAAAACGGTAACTTTTCTGAAAAACCGACCGGTCACAATAGCTGCATGAATATGGACACCCTCTGCTGGAAATGGCACTGGTACTGGGAGCCCTGGGATAATTGAAAATGGGCAGCGAGTAGCGTTCCGGATATCCCTTTAGTTTTTCATAGGCCGGATATGGCAACTGGTCCAAATCCAAAGTCTGGGGACGCCGACCCGTGGCAACCATCTTGTCAATGGCCTGATCCCTGTAAATGAGCCCGGTTATATTTTTTGCATCACCCTTATGTTTCATCAACATGGCCAGGGTTTCCTCACCCTCGCCAACCACAACATAATCAATGACACCATGTTTCTGCATCATTTCCCTGCCCAGAAAAGACACATGGACCCCACCGAAAATTACGTTCACTTCAGGCAAAACAGACTTGGCAAATTGTGCCAGCCTGATTCCATCGAGAAAAGAGGATGTGGTGCATGAAAATCCGACATAAGCAGGCAGATCATAAGCCAAAATAGAACGCATACGCTCTATTGAGTCAGGCCAGGCATTAAAATCCACAATCTCTGACTCAAAATCCTGCTTAGCAAGATATGCTGATATGCTGCAAAGTCCCAGAGGGGGCATGATATTGGCTGTCCTTGAAATATCTTGTCCTGCCTCTTTCTCACCGTAACCCAGGGGGTGTACAAGAAGAATCTTTTTATAATCGAGTTTTTTCATACAGTCATTTTGGATATACGGGTTATGAAGCGTAAGAATGGCCGGTGCCAGGGCTATTTTCCTTGTTGCGACACCGCTTTGCTTCCGTGGTGATCAGTTGATCCCAGACCAGTCCGCGGTATCCGAACCGACGCATCACTTTCATACGGTCCTGTGCCTGGTCAGGTGGAAAAAACCGGTCCCTGTGTCCGCTAAGGACCTTTGCCACTTTGTAGTTCATACTTGTACTGTCAAGCAATGGGCTGTGATAATAAACCGGCTTTAAAAGCGATGTTGACTCACTGATGATTCCTTCATGTACTGCCCTTTCCCGTAATCTTGTACCAGGCAGAATACGGATTCCTGAATAAATAAAAGCTATACAAGATTTTAGTTTCTCCAGATTGTCCAGGGTTTCATTGATAGTTGCTTCGGTCTCACCTGGTCCACCGATAATGAAATAGTGGGCCACTGGTATTCCCCTGGACACGCAGGCCTCATTAAAAATCAGTATGTCTGAGCAGCCGAATCCCTTGCCGAGTGCCTCCAGAGTCTTTTCAGATCCGGCATCTGAGCCTACCTCCATGCCCAACAGTCCGGAACGCTGCAGTAAATCCAATACTTCGTTACTTACAGGAGCCGGTCGGAAAAAAGCACTCCAGCGCACTGGCAGGTTGCGCCTGGCCATAGCCTCAGCCAGTTTGAGATATAAACCCTGACAGTCATTAAACACTGAATCAGTAAAAAAAACATGATTCACCCCGTAATCATGAGAGAGCCTGGCCATGTCATCAACCACTGCTTCAGGATCACGCGCGCGCAGAGTATGACCTTCCAGGACAGGATAACTGCAATAAACACAGTTG
Organism: Opitutales bacterium; assembly: GCA_007134215.1. GTDB lineage: Bacteria > Verrucomicrobiota > Verrucomicrobiia > Opitutales > Oceanipulchritudinaceae > SLLG01. The sequence goes on from SLLG01000268.1 coordinate 7,308, forward strand.
TATGGACATCCACGTTTTGATTGAAGTCCGGGCAGGCCACTTTCTCTATTGTAAAAGTCAACAATCTCCTTATCCATTAAAGGAGAAAGCATTTTTGAAGAATTCAAAGCTTTTTTGCCCATGACAATACTGGGACCTAGAGTTTGCTCCTGAATACGTTTCAGCAAGTCAAGCAGGACTTGTTCTCCTTCACCGATTACTCCAAAATCCGCACCCAGAAAATCCAGGATATCCTCGGGCATGATGGAAAAAGCCGGTCCGCCTATAACAATCGGGATGTCCACAACTTTTCGCAATAAATCAACAATTGTTTTTGTCCGTCCCAGGGACCAATGCTCCATCCCGGCAAATGAATCCACGTTATCAATGTTTCGCAGGGACAGACCAATAACATCCGGTTTGAAATCCTGCACAGCCCGGCAAAGTAGACGGTTTGATTCGCCCATAACCAGGTAATCGTGCTGACTCACCTCATGCCCTGCCCCTGCAAGAGCCGAAGCAATCACTGCCATGCCCAGAGGATAAACCGGATAGGGTTCCTGTTCAGTGTTGACCGAGAGTAGAAATACTTTCAATGCTTTATATCCTGGCCTGTGAGGCCTGAGCCGCAGTTCAGTCAGTTTTAGGGGCTTTTGTCTCAAAGGCCCTTTTGCGTCTGGGATCATAGCGACGGTATGTGCCGTCATCCATTTCCTTGCGGATCACTTTTTTAAATAAATTGCCCATGCGTAGCTGATGACCTGCACCTTCGTAAAACGTATCCCAGGCATAATGAAAAAGTTCCAGTAATTTGTCAGGGCTCATCTGTTTAGGCTGAAAAACCACCTTGTCACAGGTATAATCCAGCCAGTTGCTGCTCAGGATACGGTTTTCCTTTTCCAGTTTTCTGCGGATGGGAGTGTGGGGAAATGGGGTCAGGATTGTAAACTCAGCCATGTCCAGCTCCTCTTCCAGGAGAACATCAACCAGCCTTTTGATGTAATTTTCGTCATGGTCATCGAGTCCAAGCAGGATAGTCCCTTCAATGCCGATGTCATGGTCCTTGAGCATCCTGATTCGTTCCCGAATGGTTTTGGAGTCGTCTATTACTGCTTGGTATACGTACCAGCAGCCGGCCTTTGCAGCCAGGTCAAGTATTTCCGGATCATAGAGAACCGGATGAGATACCCATTTACGCTTCAGAGGAATCATGGCCGTAAAAAGTTCTTTCAGCCAGTCGCGGTCTTGGGACAGGGAGTTATCCACCAGAAAAAGACGGTTGTTGGGGATGGATTCAATTTCCTCAATGACTTTGGATAATGGTCGGGGTCTGAAGGATTTGCCGCCAAGATATCCAACACAGCAAGGCATACAATTGAATCTGCAGCCACGCGAGGCGTGAACAAGATCCACCATCTGTACACCACGGTAATTGTACAGATCCCTTTGCAGAATGCTTCGTCTGGCTGTTCCCACAAGGGAAATATCCGGAGGGCTGCCAAAAAAATCATATGTTTTACAAAGAGTCCCGTTTTTCAGGTCTTCTATGACCTGGGAAAAACGTCCTTCCACTTCTCCAAGAAAAATAGAATCCGAGTGATCCGAGGCTTCAGAGGCATGAAGCATGGTTGCAATCCCGCCCATGATCACCGGGATTCCCATTTCCCTGTAGGCATCAGCTATTTCAAAGGCACGGGGCAGCTGCGAGGTAAGCATTACGGACAGGGCAACCAAATCCATAGACGAGTAAAATTCAACAGGTTCGAGATTTTCGTCAGTGAACAGAATGTCCACTTCCTCTGGAACTTCCGCTGCAAACACCACAGGTCCGTGCGGAGGCAGGTGAAATTCAGTCTGCCTTTCCAGCTTGGGCCATTTTGGATAAATGAGATGCATTTTCATGGAGTCATTCCAGTTTGTCTGTGATTAATAATCGGTTATCTGACAGCTGACTTCTGATAATCAACTCATCCAGAGACCTTACTTGTGCCTCATTAACAAAAATTGCACCGGATTTTTCGTGAATTGGGGCATAGACCTCCGACTCAGGCCCGGGAGTTGATTCAACGACAATAAATGCAGCACCAGCAGGACCGGGGCAATACTCATCAAGATCAGATAAAAGCTCCCGGGGCAAAGGCAGATCGCAGGCTCCGGCTATCATTACATGCGCATCTTTGTCAGTCAGTTCCAGAAGAGCTGCTCTGACCCCGGCCAGAGAAAAGGTTTTTTCCTCATGCAGAATGTAAGAAGGCCCGGTCAGACCGAAGCGCAGGGCCGTCTCACCCAGGAAACAACTGGCCAGGGTATAGGTGAAAAGATGCGGGCTGGGCCATTGACCATCATCCGCCAGAACTGTTTGAAAAAAATTCACGTCCGTACCAAGGCAGCCCCTCTGGGTGGAAGCTGTAATGCCCACGGTTCGGTTTCGCCACGGATCACCGGCAATTCCAGCATCTTCCAGGGCCATGGCGATTGCAGCCAGCCCGACCTTGGAGAAGGGGTCCATTCGGCCAAAGCGCTCATCCCGGTTCCTGAAAACATCTTTTCTGGACGGAACCATGACATTGCCTTCAGGCGCAGAAAAAAAACGACCCATTCCCCGGCCCCGGCCCGAGCCTGCGGCTGTCAACCAGCCCATTCCAGTGATAAAGGCGTTCATTGTTCACTCCCTGCCAGGCCCAGAACCAGGGCCGCGTTAATCCCGCCAAACCCTGAATTGGTGGTTACCATAACTTTTCGCGGCAAAACCTGCAATTCACTGGAAACATATCCCAGAGCCCCGTTATCCGGATGCTCCAGGCCCACAGTGGGCGGGATGAGTCCTGTATGCAGGGACATGAGGCCCAGAGCTGCTTCCACGGCCCCGGCTGCAGCCATGGTATGCCCCACTGCTCCCTTTATTGAATAAACCGGCAAAGGCCTGTCACCAAAAACAGCTTTAAACGCTGTAAGCTCCATGGCGTCGTTATAGACCGTTCCAGTACCGTGAGCGTTTACTGCACCCACATCCCGGCTGGGAAGACCTGCCCTGTCCAGGGCGCAATTGATGGCTTTGATCAGGCCGCGGGCATCCCTGGCCGGAGCGGTAATATGCACTGCGTCGCAGGCCACACCCCAGCCCATGACTTCCCCTGCCATTGGAGATTGCGCCTTGCCTGCAATTTTTTCGCCGACCAAATGAACTGCTGCTGCCCCTTCCCCCAGACTGAGTCCTGCCCGGTTCTGGTCAAAAGGACGACAGGCCCGTCTGTCCAGGGCCTTGAGTGCATCAAACCCTCGCAAAACAAACTCACTGACAATATCCGCGCAAACCACCAGAACTGATTGGGCCCGGCCAGAGGCAATGGCTTTTGCCCCCTGGGCCAGAGCAATGGTGGACGAGGCGCAGGCCGCGCTTACGGCAAATCCGGGCTGGTTCAGCCCCAGGCGGTTGCGCACATGGGAGGTAAGCCATTGAGGCAATGTCTTGCAGGCACTTGTCTTTTTTTGTCGAACGTATCTCTCAAGATCATCAATTCCGGCCTTGGTTGAGGCTGTAATGGTCAGAGTATCCGCAGGCAGCACCGGCAGATTGCTGAGCACAAGGTCAATGAGGGGATTTATGCGCGAACTGTTTTGAAAAGCATTAAGAATGTGAATGGTTGCGCCAATCCCTGTAAAGCCTCGAGTGACCCGGGAGATGCCGGTCTGTCCCGTAATCAATGCGCTGAAGGTGTTCTGTAAATCCCCCAGGGCAGTGAAAATTCGCATGTCCTTGACAAAAACCCTGCTCACAGTTCACCCTTTTTCCAGCGTACACAAAACTTCTCAAAAAAATCCGGCTGGGCAATGAGGATATTCCTGTCCAGGTCAAGGAGCATCTGCACTGTATAGCCCCTGGTTGTCATCTGTCCGTTCAGATCGCGGATAATATATTCGGTATTGATGCGGGCGGACTCGGAATAATGCTGAATTCCTTCAATAGTAAATTCCTGGCCAAAGCTCAGGGGGGCCAGATAATCCACATGAAATTGCCTGATGGGGGTAATTACGTTTTGTTTATAAAAAACCATGTATCCAATGCCGAATTTTTCCCCAAGAGCCATGCGCGCGTCCTCAAAATAGCCCGGATATCGGCCATGCCAGACTATGCCCAGGGGATCCACCTCTTCAAAGCGCACCCTGCGGGTGCATGTTGCCTGAAGAGGATCCGGGCAACCTTCTGGTTTGGAAAAATAAGGTTTATGCATCAGGCTTCCTTTTTTGCTGCAGACAGAACTCAAGTACAAATGAAGATGCTGGTTCCTGGTTCACACTCAGGGAAACGTCAACCTGCAACCCATTATAATCAAGGACCCTGCATTGCCCCATAATCATTTCATCGGGAACCAGCTTGCGAATAAATTTAGCGCGGCGCACAGACTTAAGAATCAGTGAATGAGTTGCATCAGCAGGCAGAAGCATTTCTGCCAGCGCAATGCCAATCCCGATCTGAACCACTGCCGGCAGGATTGGCTCATCTGGAAAATGTCCGGAAAAGCCGACAAAATCAGGCGGAAAAACAAAAGCCTGCGCAATGGACTCATTGCAAGTAATCTCTTGGGGCTTGCTTCTTGCGTCCAGAATACCCTGTCGGACAGCACTCATTTCTTAAACACCTCATGCAGCACAAGAATCAGATTATATCCGGTCCGCCGGTCATGATAGGTAATGCGGACAGGAAGATAAAAACCATTAATCAGCTGATAGTCAGCATACTTTACATTCCATTGGCCGTCCGCACAAAATGCCTCTGTCAGGACCCTGCCGTCCCTGAGGCATCCATGGACTATCTGTTTGCTGTCTTGGGAATTGATCATTAATATGGACTCAGGTCCAGCATAACTGTTAAAATCACCTGTTGCTTCAAAGGATAGAAAAATCCTGCGCGCGCTCAGGGCGATCTGTCCGGCCATGTCTTCTTTTCTGCTGTTCATGACCGGAGAGAGGAAATGATTTTCATGGCCTTGCCGGGTAACTGAGACATCAAAGATCTTCATCCCCATTTCCGACATGCCCATGACTTGCACTTTTTGACGGCTCTGATCAATAAGCATCAATCCCTGGACCATACGGGTCTGCCCCCCAGCCTCCAGAAAGACCGTCTGGCGCAGGCCCATGGGTTCACCCGCCACAGACCATGCTGGAGGCTCACAGGTCAGATTTTTTTCAGCAGGCATCAATGAATATTCCGGCGGAGGAGTGTATGTGCCTGCGCATCCGGTCAGCAGAACAAGAAGCAGAAGCAGACTACGCATAATTTTTCCCCAGGGCCGGAACCACGAAAAGAGCAGCTGGAATGGCTGCGGCAATGCCGATAATAACGGTCTGGCCTATGGAATGGAGAGCAGGGTGCCCGGCCAGGATCAGGGCTCCAAATCCCGCCAGAGTAGTCAACCCGGAAACCAGCACTGCCTTACTGGTGCCCAGGTCTTCAGGTTCCTGATCCCGTGAGGCCATAAAAATACCGTAATCAACCCCCAGACCCAGGACCAGAAAAGTCGCGGCCATTGAATACAGGTTAAACTCAATACTCAGGATGGCCGTGGCCAGAACCAGGGCGCAGAGCCCGGCAACTGCCGGAACCAGTGCCTGGACAGCCTGCCGGAAACGTCTGAACAGCATAAAAGTTAAAACTACCACCAGCAACCCGGCTGCAACCAGAAAACGCGACATGTCGGCGCGCAGGGCAGTGGCGATTTCCTGTCCCAAAAGCTTTTGAGAGACCAGGTTTGAATCCCGGATTTCCAGCGGCAGGACTCCCTGATCAGGGCTGAACAGCTTCAGTATTTCAGGGCTGTCCGGGACAAGGGTCATAACAACAGTTGAATCACCCTGACGGAAGATGAGCATGTCCGCCAGATCCCCCAGACCCAACGCCCTTAAGTCATCCATGCTTACCTGTTCCGGCTTTGCAGCAATGTATTCAAAAAACGGGTCAAAGGCAGCCGCAGAAAAACCCAGATCCCGGTTTTGCCTGATCACGGTCTGTTTAAGTTCCGGTCCCCGGACAGACCAGAATTCCTCCCATCGGTCAATGGCGGCCTGTTGTTGGGACCCGGGCGCAAGCAAGGGTGCAAGGCTGATTATCCTTTGTCCGGGAAGGTTTTTAGATATATACTCAAAAACATCCCCGGCCTTGCTCAAGGCATTATCCAGGTCTGGTCCCCTGGAAAGCACCATGGCCATGCCGCGTACATCTCCCCATGAATCCGCGACAAGCTGCTCAGCCCTGACCAGATCATCGGGTACAATGCTCAGGGCTTGAAGTCGTCCGTCAAATCTCACCCCGGGCCAGCACAGCACAGCTCCCACCATCAGACCCACAAAAACAATCATGACCGATACCCTGCTTCCAATAGCCGGTATTTTCAGCCCAGAGCTGAGAATATTACACGACACAACTTTGCCTGGA
>SLLG01000147.1 GCA_007134215.1 Opitutales bacterium
GTCGACGCGCTGCGCGTCTACCGCTCGGAGACGGCGGATCTAGCGAAGCACCCGGCGGCGCGTGATTTCCGCGAGCGCGGGGCCGACGCGCTGGTCTTCGCGAGCGCCTCGGCGGTGACGGCCTTCGGCGAACAGGCGGCCCACCTCGCGCTCAAAAAAGGCGCGAAAGTGCCGCTGCTGTGCAGTTTCGGCCCGGTGACCTCGCGGCGCATGGCGGAGGCAAAGATCCCCGTCGCGGTGGAGGCGTCCACACCGGGGGTCGACGCCATGGCGGAGGCTTTGGTTGCCAAGCTGGGGGCTGACCTTTTGCTGCGCGGAATATGAACACGCGCGTCAAAGTTTGCGGGATCACGCGCCCGGAGGACGCCCGCACGGCGCTGGAGCTGGGGGCGGACTATCTCGGGGTCATAGCCTACGCCGGTTCGCCGCGCGCTGTGCCGGAGGAGCGCATGCCCGAGCTGCTGGAGGCGATTCCGCCGGGCAAGCGGGTGTTTGTCGACGTATCCACGCCGACCCACGAGTTCGAGCGCTACCTCGGCATGGGCTTTGATTTCTACCAGATCCACTTCGATCTCGATGTCGCCATCGCGACGGTGGCGGCGTGGGCGGGGCTTGCCGGGCGCGAGCGGCTGTGGCTGGCACCCCGCGTGCCGGAGAATGAGGACGGCTTTCCGCAGATTATCATGGAGTTTGCCGACACGTTTCTCGCCGACACTTACAGCAAGGGCACCTATGGGGGCACGGGACGCACGGGCGACTGGCAGCGCTTTATCGACTGGACGACGCTCTACCAGCACAAGTCGTGGATCCTCGCCGGCGGGCTTGCGCCGGAGAACATCGGCGAGGCCCTGCGCGCCACGGCGGCGGACGCGGTCGACGTGAACAGCGGCGTGGAATCGGCGCCGGGGGTAAAGGACGCCGCCAAGCTGCGCGATTTCTTCCGGCGTGTGCGTGCATTCGATGACCAGGAGCGCGCCAGTTGACGGGGCCGCGGCCGCGGCCGGCAGCGGCGGGGAGACTGGGGCGGACGGTGCCACCGCCGCCCCGGTGTTCGGCGGATTGCTCGATCTCGAGGGGGAACAGGTCCATGGGCGCGGCTGCAATCCCGCCACGCAGAGTATCGCGGGGTTTGCCTCGATGTATTTGCTCTTCGGCGATTCTCTCCCGCGGTTTCTGCGCGACGACACATTTTCGCGGTGAGGCCGGGAGTGGATTTGGATTTGCCGGGGCGGCGGGTCGTGCGCGAGGGTGGGGGAATGCTTCCGTGGTTCAATGAAGGCCGGTTCCCGCTTGTTCTCGCCCCGATGGCGGGCTTTACGGACGTGGTTTTCCGTGAACTCTGCAAGCGCGAGGGGGCGGACGTACTCGTCTCCGAGTTTGTTATGGCCAACCGCTTTCTCGACCCGGACGGAGAGGTGAACGCTTGGGAGACGGTCGACTTCACGGAGGCGCAGCGGCCCATGGGCGTGCAGCTCTTCGGCAGCGACGGGTCGAAGATGGGCGAGGCAGCGCGGCGCATCGTAGACCGGCTTGCACCCGACTTCATCGACCTGAATTTCGGCTGCCCCGCGCCCAAGGTGGTGGACAACTGCGCGGGCAGCTCGCTGTTGCGCGATCTGCCGCGGCTGGCGTCGGTCGCCCGCGGCGTGGTCGGGGCCGTCGGCGCGCGCGTGCCGGTAACGGCAAAGATCCGTATCGGATGGGACGACCGCAGCATCGTCGCCACGGAGGCCGCCCGTCTCCTCGAGGGCGAGGGTATCGGTGCGCTCACAGTCCACGGACGCACGAAGGTGCAGGGTTACCAGGGAGCCGCGCGCTGGGATGTGATCGAATCGGTGGCGGCGGCGGTCGGCATCCCGGTCGTGGGCAATGGCGGTATCGAATCGGCGGAGGATGTCGCGGACCGCCTGCCGTCGACAGGCGTGCGCGGCTTCATGGTGGGACGCGCCGCGCTCGGCTATCCTTGGATTTTCCGTGAAATCAAGGGGTATCTGGAGACGGGCACCGTCCCTCCTGAACCGCCGCTGGAGGAGCGCTGGGCGACGATCCTCTGGTATTGCGACACCCTCATGCGCCACACGCTGCGCCCCGGTCGCTGGGACCGCCTGCAATGGATGCGCGCGCGGCTCAAGAGCTTCACAAAGCGCATGCCGGGCTGCCGCAGGCTGCGTCCCGCCCTTGACCGCGTGGAGACGTATGACGACCTGCGCGCGCTCGCCGCGGACTACCTCGGGGACCGCGGCGCCGATCTCGCCGCCTTTGCCGACAGCGTGGAGCAGTCGCGCGGCGCCCTCGCCACGCACCACGCTCCGCGGGCGGGAGCGTCGGCCGAGTTGCACGCTTCAGCCGCCGAGGCCCATGGCCATTAGGCCGCCGACCAGACCCACGGTGAATCCGTAGGCGGAGTGCCCCGCCACGTAGACGAGCCCGACCGCGAAGGTCACGTTGTCGCTCCGGTTCTCCGTGCGCGGGTGGACGTCGCGCACCAGATACATGAGCAGGATACTGACAAAGATACCGTGCGCGAGGCCGAAGCCGAGGCCGATCGGCACGGCGGAGGGCATGGAAACGCCGTTGATCGACTGGAGACCCCAGAGGTAGAGCAGGCCGAAGACGACACCGCAGCCCAAGTGAACCGCCGTGCCCGCCGCCGCGCTGTCGCCGCCGCTGCGCGTGAGCAGGCTGCCGATGACTCTTGTCATGTCGACAGGCGTGGCGTGTTTTTGCGAGAGTACTCGCATCAGCGAATTCATGGCGAGACCGCCGGCCAGACCGGCGACCAGAGCGGTGGCAAGAAAGGGAAGGAGTGGAAGGCTGTCGTTCATTGTTTCAAGGGTCGAATAAAGCGCCTTTTAACGCAAATTAAAGCCTCTAATCACCGGGAGCCGTCATTTCGCGGCCGGCGCCGCGGATTTGGTCTTTCGTCCGGCGGCGCGAGCATGCACAGTCCCTGCAATGGGCCGGATCCTCAAGTTACCCGACCACGTGGCCAACCAGATCGCCGCCGGCGAGGTGGTGGAGCGGCCCGTCGCCGTGGTCAAGGAGCTGGTCGAAAACGCGCTCGACGCCGACGCCCGCTCCATTGAGGTGGAGTTCCGGCGCGGCGGCAAGGCCTACATCCGCGTGGCCGACGACGGCACGGGAATGGACGCCGAAGACGCCCGCGCCTGCCTCGAGCGGCACGCCACCTCGAAAATCCGCGAAGCGCGCGACCTTCTGCGGGTGGGGAGCTTCGGCTTCCGCGGGGAGGCGCTTCCGAGCATCGCGAGTGTGTCAAGGTTCCGTCTGCGCACGCGCCTGCGGGGGGCGGGGGAGGGGATCGAGATAACGATGTCCGGCGGGGCCGCGCCCTCCGCGCGGTCGTGCGGCATGCCCGAGGGAACGGTGGTCGAGGTCGCCCACCTCTTCAACACCGTGCCCGCGAGGCGCAAGTTTCTCAAGACCGACCGCACCGAATCCGCCCACATTGTCCAGCTGTGCCGGCTCCTCGCCGTGGCCCACCCGGAGGTCGGGTTCACGCTCATCGAGGACGGGCGCACGGTCTTTCAGTCGCCTGCCTGCGAATCGCGCGCGGCGCGCGTGGCGGAGGTATTCGGGCGGCGCACGGCGGGTGACCTCATGCCCCTCGAGGCGACCGGAGAAGACGGCTGGCGGATCGACGGCCTCGTCGCCCTGCCGGGGCGGGGCCGCTCCACCCGCGCCGAGATGGCCTGCTACGTGAACCGGCGGCCTGTCGACAGCCGCCTCCTCAACTTCGCCCTCATCGAGAGCTACCACACTTACCTGCCGCGCGGGCGCTACCCCGTGGCCTTCCTCTTTCTCGACGTCCCGAGCGATATCGTGGATGTCAATGTCCATCCGGCGAAGCGCGAAGTTCGTTTCCGCGACGAAGGAGCCGTCCGCCGGTTCGTCATGGAGGCGCTCCTCGCCCGCCTGCGCCAGGCCGCCCGCAAACCGCTCGAGCCAGCCGCGCACGTCGGCGGGCCGCCGGGCTCCGGTGGTGATGCGGACCGGGCGTCCGCGCCGTCCCCTCCTCCGTCTCCGCGGCCGTTTGCCGGCGGCCCTCCGTCGACCCCGCCCGCGAAAACCGCGCCGGCATCGGCGGCGGACGCGTCCGCCGGCCCCGCGCCCCGCCGCGAGGCTCCGTCCCCGTCCGCAGAGCCCCCTGCCGCGGCATCGTCGGCACCGCCCCCCGCTTCGGCGACCGCGCCGCCTGCCGCCGGCGGACGCCGCACGGGCTGGCGCCTGATCGGCTTCCTGCACGAGCGCTTCGCCCTGTGGGAGACGCGCGAAGGGCTCGTCCTCATGCACGTGCAGGCGGCGTGGGAGCGCGTGTGGTTCGAGGACATCCTCCGCAACCTGCGCAGTTCCGGGGCGGTGCGGCAGGGGCTGCTTTTTCCCGTCCTCATGGAACTCGACCCCGTCGTCTCCGACCTTTTGGAGGCCGTCGCACCGCTTTTCGAGGGGATGGGTTTCGAGGTGGAACCCTTCGGCCGCCATGTCTTCCGCCTCTCCGCCGTGCCCGACTGGTTCAGCCCCGAGGAGGGTGAAGGTTTTCTGCGCGACGCCCTCGCCCTTATGCGGGAGCGCGGCTGGTCGTCGCCCGAGGGCGACGACGTGCGCACCGGCGTCGCGCGGCTCGCCGCCCGCCGCGCCGCCCGGCGGATGGCGCGCGTCGAGCGCGACGGCGTCGACGCCCTCCTGCCGCGTCTCCTCGCCTGCCGAGATCCGCTCGTCGACACCCGCGGCCGCGCCACTTTCGTCGAATACCGCTCCGGCGAACTCGAGCGCCGCTTCGGCATCCGCGCCGATGCCGTTCCCTCCGCCCGCGGCTGACCCCGCTGCCGGCGGACAATCCGTCCGCCCGGCCCACCGCCGCCCGGATACCTGCACGAGCGGCGGTCCGGACAAACACCTTCGCCCGTGCTTGGATAAATCAATGTCGCGGAGCGGCGGGCGTGCGTGGGAGAACCTTGCGCCACCGCGGCAAAGAATACGCTTCACAGTGGAACGGGCCGTGCTAGTGTCATCGGTCGCGTTGAGGACCCGGTGTCTTCGGCGAATGCCAACCACTTTACACAAACGTATGACTGCCAGAAAAAACAACCGCGCCTCTGCCCGCAAGGGAACCGGCAAGGGGCAGAAGTCCGCCCCGCCCGCAGCCGGAAACGGGGAACCGTGCAACTTCTACAAGTTTAATATCTGCGAGACGGTTGAGGGCTTCAAGACCTCCGTCCTCAACCACCTCAAGTTTACGCTCGCGCGCGACGTGAACTCCGCGTCGCCGCGCGACTGGTGGATTGCCACCTGCCACGCCGCCCACGACCGCATCCTCGAGCGCTTCATCACGACGATGAAGAAGCACAACGAGGACAACGTGCGGCGCGTCTACTACCTGAGCCTCGAATACCTCATGGGGCGCATGTTCGACAACAACCTGTGGAACGCAGGCCTGCGCAAGCTCGCCGCCGAAGCGCTGGACGAGCTGGGGCACGACCTCGAGGTACTGGCGGAGGAGGAAGACGACATGGCGCTCGGCAACGGTGGCCTCGGCCGGCTCGCGGCGTGTTTTCTCGACTCCCTCGCGACGATGGAGTATCCAGCCGTCGGTTACGGGATTTACTACGAGTTCGGGCTCTTCGAGCAGCAGTTCCAGAACGGGCGCCAGCACGAGATGCCCGACCCGTGGCGCAAGTTCGGCACGCCGTGGGAGATCGTCCGCCCGGTGTACTGCCGGCGGGTGCGGCTCTACGGACGTGTCGAGATGAATTTCGACGACAAAGGCAACCCGCGTCCGTCGTGGGTCGACACGCACGATCTCATCGGGTTGCCCTACGATATCCCGATCTGCGGTTACGGCGCGGATACGGTGAATTTCCTGCGCCTGTGGGAGGCGCGGGCGAGCGAGGAGTTCGACCTCAAGGTCTTCAACGAGGGGGGCTACGTGGACGCCGTGCGGCAGAAGGCCGTCGCGGAGACCATCTCCAAGGTCCTTTACCCGAACGATTCCTCCGAGGCGGGCAAGGAACTGCGTCTTGTGCAGCAATACTTCTTTGTCAGCTGCAGCTTGCAGGATATCATCCGTCGCTGGCGGAAAAACAACGGTGACTGGAATACCTTCCACGAAAAAGTCGCGATCCAGCTCAACGACACGCACCCTGCCATCGCCGTGGCGGAGCTCATGCGCATTTTCGTCGACGAGGCGAATCTGGGCTGGGACCGCGCGTGGAACACCGTGCGCCGGGTGTGCAACTACACCAACCACACCCTCCTGCCCGAAGCGCTCGAGCGCTGGAGCGTCCCGCTCTTTGAGAATGTGCTGCCGCGCCACCTCCAGATCATCTACGAGATCAACCGCCGTTTTCTGGAAGAAGAGGTCGAGGCGCAGTGGCCGGGCGACGGAGAGATGAAGAGCCGCCTCTCCATCATCGAGGAAGGAAATCCCAAAATGATCCGCATGGCCTACCTCGCCGTCGTTGGCAGCCACCGGGTCAACGGGGTGGCGGCGTTGCACACCAAGCTTCTCAAGCAGAATCTGTTCTCCGACTTCGACCAGCTCTATCCCGGCAAGATCGAGAACAAGACCAACGGGATCACCCCGCGGCGATGGCTCCAGGGCTGCAACCCGCGCCTCGCTTCCCTCATCACGGAGACAGTGGGCGACGGATGGCAAAAAGACCTCAGACGGCTGCGCGGACTAGAGAAGTTCGCAGATGACGCGGGCTTCCAGGAGCGTTTCATGGAGATCAAGCGCGTCAACAAGGTCGACCTCGCCGCGATCATCGCGGAGACTACGGGCATCAAGGTCTCGCCCGACGCGATGTTCGACGTGCAGATCAAACGGCTGCACGAATACAAGCGGCAGCACCTCAACCTTCTGCACATCCTTCACCTCTACCGCACGATCCTCCAGAACCCGGAGGCCGATATCCAGCCACGCGTCTTTGTCTTCGGGGCGAAGGCGGCGCCGGGCTACGCCCTCGCCAAGACGATTATACACGCGATCAACGCTGTCGGTTTCCAGATCAACAACGACCCGCGCGTCGGCGACCGACTCAAGGTGGCTTTCCTTCCCAACTACCGGGTCACCCTCGCCGAAAGCATCATTCCGGCGGCCGATTTGAGTGAGCAGATTTCCACCACCGGCAAGGAAGCCAGCGGCACCGGCAACATGAAATTCGCCCTCAACGGCGCGCTGACCATCGGCACGCTCGACGGGGCCAACGTCGAGATCCGCGAGGAAGTCGGCGACGAGAATATCTTCATCTTCGGCCTCACGGTGGACGAGGTCGAGGCGTGGCGGGAGCGAGGCTACAATCCTTACGACGTCTACTTCGGGAACGAGGAGCTGCGCACCCTTGTCGACTGGGTCGGGTCCAACGCCTTCGCCCAGGACGAACCCGGGGCGCTCGCGCCGTTGCGCCACAGCATGCTCGACGGCGGCGATCCCTATTTCGTCCTCGCCGATTACCAGAGTTACGTCGATGCGCAGCGCGAGGTCGACACCGCTTACCGCGACGCTGCCCGCTGGGCGCGCATGGCCATCCTCAACACCGCGCGGGTGGACAAATTCTCAAGCGACCGCACTATCAGCGAATACGCCGAGAGAATTTGGAAGTTGAACGCTGTTCCGGTGCCCTAGGTCTCACGCCGCCAATGGATATTGCAATGATCCCCGCCGCCGCCGGCGAGTCCGTCGGCGCGCGGCCACCGCACTCTGCCGTTCGCGCCGCGATGATCGGCACCGCTGTCCTCCTCGCCTCCGCGCAAGCCGTCGCCGGAGAAGACGAGCCGCCGATGACCGCGCGGGACCTCACGCCCGAGGTGCTCGCCTCCATCACCGTGCCGGATCCCGACCGCGAGCTGCCCTTCATGCCCGGCGAACGCCTCACCTTCCTCATCGGATGGAGCTTTTTCGACGTGGGCGAAGCCGTTCTTTCCATTGATGAATCCAAAGTGGGCGACGACCCTGCGCTTCTTTTCACCCTAGCAGTGAAGACAAATGCCTTCGCCGACCGTATTTACCGTGTCCGCAACCGCACCCGCTCATGGATGGACACGCGCGCGACCACCACACTCCACTATCACAACGAGCAGTCCGAAGGCCGCCGCGAGCGCAACATCGAGTACGACTTCGACTGGGAGACGAATACCGTGCGCTACCGCAACCGCGCCGATGAAGACAACCCGGTGTACCACGACCCCGTCGAGATTGTTCACGGCACCTTCGATCCCATGGGGATCACTTACTTTGTGCGCACGCTGCCCTTCGATGTCGGCGATCGTCTTGTCGTCCCCACCACGAACGGTCGGGAACTCTTCATCACCGAAATCGAGGTCGCCGAGCGCGTCGAACGCAATTTCCGCCTCGGCCGCCAAAGCGCCCTCGTTCTCCAGCCGGATATCAAGGACGTCGGCGGTGTCTTCCAGCGCAGCAGCGACGCCTCCGTCACTTTCTACATGTCCGATGACGAGCGCCGTCTGCCCCTGCGCATGGAGAGCAGCGTCACCGTGGGGCGCTTCTGGGCCGAACTCGTCCGCGTCGAACGCCCCGGCGAGGAAATCGAAGAAGAGGAATCCGCCCCCCGCACCCGCCGCCGCCGCGGACGTTGACCCCCCGCTCTCTTTCCGTCCCGCAGTCAATAAATTTAACTCCGAGTTAAGTAACTATATAAATTAATTCAAACTTAAGTATTGTTTTTGCCGAGCCGATCTGTAGCCTTCGGGGTCATGTCTTACCAAAAAAGGATGAAGCAGAGGGGCAGGGACACGCGGGTGATGGCGTTTCACTGTATTGTGCGGGTGACGCGGCAGATGACGCTGCTGGACGAGGGCGCGCGGGACGCGCTGGCGGGGGCGATCCGGCGTGTGGCGGCCTTCAGCGGGGTGGAGGTTGTGGCGTACTGCCTGTTGTCCAATCACTTCCATGTGCTTGTGCGGGTCGATCCGAAGGCGCGGGACTGCGCGGACGACGAGTTGGTGCGCCGGTTCCGGGCGCTCTACGGGGACGGGCGGGCGCAGTGTATCGGCATGGACGCGCGGGACGTTGAGCGGCTTTTCGCCGACCCGGAGCGCGCCGAAACAGCGGAGCGGGTGCGGGTGAAGCTGCGCGCCCGTATGGGCGACGTCTCGGCTTTCATGCAGACGCTGAAACACCGCTACACGAAGTGGTTTAACCGCGCGCGCGGCGGTGGCGGGAGTCTGTGGGCGGAGCGGTTCCGCAGTGTCCTCGTGCAGGATTCCGCCGCTGTGCTGCGGACGGTGGCGGCCTATATCGATCTCAATGCGGTGCGGGCCGGCTTGGTGGAGGATCCCAAGGATTACCGCTGGTCCGGCTATGCCGCCGCGCTGGCGGGGGACACATCGTTGCGCGCGGCCTATGGTCGCTATGCCGTTCGGGGAACGAAGGCGAGCGAGGCGATGGCCGCCTACCGGTTGTACCTCATGGGCAAGGGCGAGGCCGCGAAGCACGACGGCTCGGGGGCGCGTGTGCCCCGCGAGGTGGCGGACGCGGCGAGGAAGCGGGGCGGTCACCTGCCCGCGGACGAGGTGTTGCGTCTGAAGCTGCGTTTCATGACGGAGGGCATCGTTGTTGGCGAGCGGCCGTTCGTGGAGGGGGTTATGGCCGACGCGGCCATGGCGCGCTACCGCCGGAAACGCGCGCCCAAGGCGGTGCCGTCGCCGGAGGGCGTCGAATCGCTTGTCTGTGCCCGCCAGTGGTCGCACCGTCCCCAGGTCGGGCGGGACTGAAGACGCCTCCCCGCGCCCTGGGAAGAGACGGATTTCACCGGAATTCCGGAAGGGTCCGGGAATGCAGGGCAGCATCCGTCTTTCTCATGGAGACGGAAAATCTCGCCGTAGCCCGGATTTCCCTTGCCCGCTTCGGCGGGATTTGTTGAGACAGGTGGTTCAATAAGTTAGTTTCCATGGGTAAGAGTCTATTTCAGAAAGTTTGGGACGCGCATTCGGTGAAAGAATTGCCGAACGGGCAGACGCAGTTGCTCATCGGCACGCACCTCATCCACGAGGTGACGAGTCCGCAGGCGTTCGGGATGCTGCGCGAGCGGGGCATCCCGGTCCGTTTTCCGCACCGTACGTTTGCGACGGTGGACCACATCGTTCCGACAAACGAGGTGGCAGAGCCATACAGCGATCCACTTGCCCAGGCGATGATCGAAGAACTGCGCAAGAACTGCGCGGACCACGGGATCACTTTCTTCGACACGAACACGGGCCATCAGGGAATCGTGCACATCGTGGGTCCGGAGCAGGGAATCACGCAGCCGGGAACGACGATCGCCTGCGGCGACTCGCATACCTCGACGCACGGTGCGTTTGGTGCGATCGCTTTCGGCATCGGCACGAGCCAGGTGCGCGATGTCCTTGCCACGCAGACCATTGCCCTCAATCCGCTGAAGGTCCGCCGCATCAATGTGGATGGCGAACTAGCGCCCGGCGTCTACGCCAAGGATGTGATTCTGCACATCATCCGTCTCCTCGGCACGAAGGGCGGGACGGGCTTTGCCTACGAATACGGGGGCTCCGTTTTCGACGGTTTCTCCATGGAGGAGCGCATGACCGTGTGCAACATGTCCATTGAGGGCGGTGCGCGGGTCGGCTACGTGAACCCGGACGAGACGACCGTCGAATACCTCAAAGGCCGGCCTTACGCGCCGAAGGGTGCCGGCTGGGACCGCGCTGTGGAGCGGTGGCTGTCGTTCGCCAGCGACCCCGGCTGTGAATATGACGATGTGGTAAACATCCGCGCGGAGGATATTGCGCCCACCGTGACATGGGGTATCACGCCGGGGCAGGCGGTCTTCATCCACGAAAACATTCCTACGCCCGATGAAGGCGGGACGGAGAGCGCCCGCGATTCCATCAGCGAGGCGCTGGAGCACATGAGCTTCGTCGGCGGCGAGCCGATCAAGGGCATCCCCGTCGACGTCGCCTTTCTCGGCTCCTGCACCAACGGCCGTCTCTCCGACCTGAAGGAGGTCGCCCGCTACCTCGAAGGGCACAAAGTGAATCCGCGTGTAAAGGCCATCTGTGTGCCCGGTTCGCAGGGCGTGTCCAAAATCGCCGAGGAGCTGGGGCTCGACCGGATTTTCAAGGAAGCCGGTTTCGAGTGGCGTGCGGCGGGATGTTCAATGTGTCTCGCCATGAACCCCGACAAACTCATCGGCGACCAGCTCTGTGCCAGTTCGAGCAACCGCAACTTCAAGGGACGCCAGGGCAGCCCGACTGGCCGGACGATCCTCATGAGTCCGCTCATGGTGGCCGCCGCCGCAGTCACTGGAGAGATCGCGGATGCCCGCGAGGTCTTCGGCATCCTCGAGCCCGCCGGTGTGTGAATTTGCCGGCGGCGGCGCATTCCGGTTTGCCGGACGGGCGGACCCGTGCTCTCTTGCGGGTGCCCGCAGGCAACCTTTCGCCGCCCGCGGGGTCTAACCTTTCGACTTTTCCCTCAATACCTTTCCCAATGGCTTTGGAAAACATTCTCTCCGTTACCGGGCGCGCCGTCTATGTGCCCGGAGACGATATCGATACCGACCGTATCATCCCGGCGCGCTTCATGAAGTGTGTCACCTTCGACGGTTTGGGCGAATACCTCTTTTACGACACCCGGCACACACCGGACGGTGAACCAAAGGACCACCCGCTCAACGACCCCCGCCACGAGGGGGCGTCGATCCTCATCAGCGGCAACAACTTCGGCTGCGGCAGCTCGCGCGAGCACGCCCCGCAGGCGATCTACCGCGCCGGCTTCCGGGCGGTCATCGCGGAGAGTTTCGCCGAGATTTTTTTCGGCAACTCCATCCAGCTCGGCATGCCCTGTGTGACGGCGGACGCGGCGGATATCCGCAAGCTCGCGACAGCGGTGCGCGAGAATCCGGAAACCGAAGTGACAGTCGATGTGACGGACCGCGTGGTGCGTTTCAACGGCGGGGAAATTTCCTGCGGCCTGCGCGACGGTGCCCGGCAGTCGCTCCTCGAAGGACACTGGGACCCGATCCAGGATCTTCTCGAAGGCGCGCCCGACGTCGAAGCGCTGGCGGGTCGGCTCGAATACATGCGGGCCTGATCCGCGACGCCCCGTCGCTATGTGGACACTCTTCGAGCAAGCCGGGATCTTCGCGTGGCCCCTCGCGGCATGCTCGCTGGCTGCAGTCTTTATCGTCATTGAGCGGCTCTTCGCCCTCCGCTCCGGCAATGTGATTCCGGCGGAGTACCTCGACCACTTCTCCCGCGGCGATATTCCCGCCCAGGGCGACCAGTCCTCGGTGGCCGGCAGGATTGTGGGCTTCTTCCACAACCACGACGTCGACGCCGACCAGCTGAAAGCGTTTGCCCGGTTGCAGATCACAAGGATGGAGCGCGGGCTCTTTGTGCTCGATATCGTAGTGAGCGCGGCGCCGCTGCTCGGTCTGCTGGGAACGGTCACCGGTCTCGTGAAGGTTTTCAGCCGCATCTCGCCGGACACCGGTCTACCGGAGACATCGATGTTTATCGAAGGGGTGGCGCTCGCCCTGTCCACGACCATGATCGGTCTGGCCATTGCCATCCCCGCGCTTGTATTCAACACCTACCTGAGCCGCCGGATCGATACCTATGCCGCACAACTGGGCGTGGGGGTGGAGCGGCTCATCGCGGCAAAAGGGGACGGCACCCGCCGCCGAAGGGAGTTTTGAGGGGCGCGCCCATGCACGTCGACCTACGCCCCCGCCACCGGCGCAACAAGCCCGAGATCAACATCATCCCGCTGGTCGATGTGCTTGTCGTGCTCATTTTCTTTTTCCTTGTCTCCATGCAGTTCCGCAACCTTACGCTGCTCCAGCTCACGCTGCCGGAAATCCGCACCGCCGGCCAGGAGCAGGTTTCCGAACAGGTGGAAATCGGCATCACGCCGGAGGGACACCTCTACTTCCAGGGCGCACGGGTTTCCGAAGAGGAACTCGTGCGTCGCATCGAACGGGCCGCCGCCGAGACCCGCGCTCGCCCCGTCCTCATCATCGCCGACGAGGAGAGCAATCTCCGCACCCTGACTTTCGTCATGGACACCTGCCGCCGCGCCGGCCTCGACCGCATCCGCCTCCAGTCCCGCTGACCACGCCCCGAACGGGCACGATCCTCAGACCAAGCCACGCCACGACCAACGCAAATTAATTAATTCGGAAATAATTAAAAATCTATTTCCGAATTAAATAATTTGACGATCTGGCGATCCAGGCAGCAGTCCGGTAGAGGTTTTTCTCTGCGGTGGCATTGTTGACACGCCCGAACTTTCAATACTTACTGAAAGTTATGCTTCAAATGGAAAGGGAAAACAGGGGCGCGCCCGCGGGGGTGGTGGCGGCGGACTCGCTGGAGTCGGTGCGGGATATCTTTATCCGGCAGTGGGGGGCGATGGGCAGCCAGTGGGGGGTGAACCGTAGCATGGCGATGATCCACGCGCTGTTGCTGGTGTCGCCGGAGCCGCTGACGACGGATGCGATCATGGCGGAGCTGGCGATCAGCCGGGGTAATGCGAACACGAATCTGCGCGAGCTGGTGGACTGGGGGCTGGTGTATCCGGTGTTGGTAAAAGGGGACCGTCGCGACTATTTCGTGGCGGAGAAGGATGTGTGGCGGATCTTCTGTATCGTTGCGCGGGAGCGGAAGCGCCGCGAGATGGAGCCCGCGCAGAAAGTCCTGGAGGACTGCGTGCGGCGGTCGGGTTCGTTGGAAGGCGCGGAGGCGGAAGCCATGCACGCGCAGCTCGTGCGCCTATCGGAGTTTGTGGGCACGGCGAACGGATTGATGGACAAGCTGGCGCGGGCGGAGCGCGACCGGATTTTACCGAATCTCATGCGCGTCCTCTGAGGGACGCAGAGCCCCTGTAGCCGAGGAGGTGGAACGATGAAGAAGTTGACGGTTTTTTATGATCCCGAAGATACGCGGGCGCGGGCTGTCCGCGGTTTTCTGGCGCGGCACGCGGCGCGGATCGAGGTGGAGGTATTTCCGATTGACGCCGGGTCTGTCCGTATGTGTTTTCCCGAACTGAACGGAGCGCCCTCCGGAGCGGTTTTGGTGACGCTTTCGGACACGGGCATGCTGGAACACGGAGAAGCGGCGCTGCGCACGGTTCTGTGGGCGCTTGAAGGGGGCGGGCGGTGGCATCGTTTCGGCAAGGGCGATGCCGGGAGCGTGGAATTTGGACAGGCGTTGGATGCGCTGCTTTCCGGCGCGTGCCGCATCGAGGACGACCCGGCCGCACTGTTTCCGCCGCCGGAACGCCAGCCGCGGAGAGCGTCCCGGGGCGAACGTTCCCGTCCGCGTGTAGTGTCCGGACGGCCGTGAGGCTTGCCCCCGTTCCGCAGACCGGTAGGAAAGATCAGAGGCGGCAAGTCCGGATGTCGTGGGCGATGATGCCCTGGGCACCGAGTGCGGAAAGCGCGTCGATGATTTTGTTGAGTCCCTTCGTTTTGACCATGGCTGCCACGGCCACCCAGTCGGGATCGCTCACGGGAGAGAGAGTGGGGCTCTTCACTCCGGGCGTGAGGCGGCAGGCTTCGTCGCGGCGCGCAACGGGCACCACGTATTCGAGCAGAACATAAGCGCGTGCAACGAGGATTCCCTCGATGCGGCGCAGGAGAGCGTCGAGTTCTTCGGAGCCGTTGTGCCCCGGCCGGGTGATGACGACTGCCTCGGAGGTGAGGATGGGTTCGCCGACGATTTTCAACCCAGCTTCGACGAGTGTGCGGCCCGACTCGACGACATCGGCGATCACGTCGGCGACGCCGAGCTGGATGGAAATCTCGACGGCGCCGTCGAGCCGCACGACGTTGGCGTCCACTCCCCGCTCCGCCAGATCGGCGCGGACGATATTCGGGTAGCTTGTGGCGATGCGCATGCCGCCGAACCCTTCCGGCCCGGCGTCGGACTCGTTCGGCACGGCATAGCAGAAGCGCGATTTCCCGAACCCGAGGCCGAGGCGTTCCGCTACATCCGCCTGACTGTCGCAGGCGAGGTCGCGGCCGGTGATCCCCGCGTCAATTATCCCTTGGCTGACGTAGATGGCGATGTCGCGCGGGCGCAGGTAGATGAACTCCACGCGGTGCTCTGCATCACGCACAAAGAGTTCGCGCCCGTGCCGTTTGCAGCGGTAGCCGGCCTCCGCGAGGATGGTGACCGCCGCGTCGGAGAGTGCGCCTTTGTTTGGAATCGCTACCTTGAACATGGAGATACGAGAGCCTTATTTCCGGGCGCGCGTAAAGGCATTTCCCGCCGACTCGGTGGCCACGTGCGGAAAGCCTTTGCCATCCGTCATATTTCTGTGCTTCTGTAGGGACGGTTTTTTTTGGACGGGAATCCGGCGGGCGCGCCTAACCGGTCCGTACATCGATACAATACTATGGATTTGAGCAGTGTAAGGAGGGCTTACAAGTTTTACGCCCCGATCTACGACCTTGTCTTCGGACGCATCGTCGAGGAGGGGCGCCGCCGCGCCGTGAGCGTCTTCCCGCAGAAGCCCGGCGACCGCATCCTCGAGATCGGAGTGGGCAACGGACGGGCGTTGCGCTACTATGATCCGCACGTGGAGGTGACCGGAATCGACGTGAGTCCCGAGATGCTGAACGTGGCGCGCGGACGGTTTCTCAATCAGCGCTTCCCGCAGGTGAAAGCGCTGCTCCAGATGGATGCGCAGGCGCTCGAATTTCCGGACGATTCCTTCGACGGTGCGGTGGCGATGTATGTGGCCTCCGTTGTGCCGGACCCGGAGGCGATGATCCGTGAGATGTTCCGCGTCTGCCGTCCGGGCTCGCCGATTGTCGTGGTCAACCATTTTGCCTCCCGCAACGGCGTCGCCCGGCGTGTAGAGCGCGGGTTTGCGCCCTTTTCGCGGCGGCTCGGCTTCCGGCCCGATTTCCGGCTCGACGACTTCGTGCGGCTCGTCGGCTGCGAGCCGCGGAAAATCACACGGGTGAACGTGGGCGGTTACTGGAAGCTGCTCGAGTTCACGGGTTGGGAAAAGCCGGCGGCACCCGGCGACAACGGCGGGGGTGCGCACGCCCCCGGCAACAACGGCGCGTCCGCTGCGTTCAACAACGGCAACGGGCGTACGCCCCCGCCCGGATTCGAGAGCAACGGGCGCTGAGCGCTGTCCGCCGGTTCCCGCTTCGCTTCCGCGGATACCGTCCCGCCCGCGAAAAAGCTTGGCATCAGCCCGCCCGCCTTTCCGACTGGAGGGCATGGTGAAACTGGCACTTCTCTCCGTCAGCAACAAGGATGGACTGGTCCCCTTTGCGAAGGCGCTGGTCGAAAACCACGGCTACCGGTTGCTCTCCACCGGCGGCACCGCGCGCGCCCTTGCTGGCGCCGGGTTGCCTGTCACGGAGGTGAGCGAGCACACCGGTTTCCCGGAAATGATGGAGGGCCGCGTGAAGACGCTCCACCCGAAGGTCCACGGCGGTCTCCTCTGTCGCCGCGACAAGCCGGACCACGTCGAAGCCGCCCGTGCGCACGGTATCGATCTCATCGACCTCGTCGTCGTCAATCTGTATCCCTTCGAGGAAACCGTCCGCAAGCCGATGGTCACGGTCGGCGAAGCCATCGAACAGATCGACATCGGCGGACCCTCCATGCTCCGCAGCGCGGCGAAGAACCACGCCGACGTCACGGTCGTCGTCGATCCGGACGATTACGGCGCGGTGCTCGACGCCCTTGCCGACGGCAACGCCCTCTCCGCTCTCCGCCGCAAGCTCGCTTGCAAAGTGTTTGCCCGTACCAGCGCCTACGACGCCGCCATCGCGCAGTACCTCGGGTCCCGCGGAGACGAAGACGCCCCCGATCTCGCTGCCCTCGCCGGTTTTCCGCCCTCCTTCGAGATGCGCGTGGAAAAGGCCCAAGACCTGCGATACGGCGAAAACCCGCACCAGAAGGCCGCCCTCTACGGACGGTTCTTCGAGGTATTCGAGCAACTCCAGGGCAAGGAACTCAGCTTTAATAACATCCTCGACATCACCGCCGCGACCTACCTCATCGGCGAGTTTGAAAAGCCCACCGTCGCCATCCTCAAGCACACGAATCCCTGCGGAGTGGCGAGCGCGGACGATCTCGCCGAAGCGTGGGAACAGGCTTTCGCCACGGACCGTCAGGCCCCCTTCGGCGGGATTATCGTCGTAAACAACACCGTCGACGCGGAACTCGCGCGGAAAATCAGCACGATTTTCTGCGAGGTGATTATCGCACCGCATTTTAGCGACGACGCGCTCGAACTTTTCCGGAAGAAGAAAAACCTCCGCCTCATGGTCAACCGCGACGGGGTCGGGGCGGAATCACTCAAGGACATCCGTTCCGCCGTGGGCGGTCTGCTTGTCCAGGACCGCGACCAGAAACGGCTTCGTCCCGCCGATTGCAGGGTCGTGACAAAACGTGAGCCAACCCCCGCCGAGTGGGACGCCATGATGTTCGGCTGGCGCGTGGTGAAGCACGTGAAGTCCAATGCCATCGTCTACGCCGCCGCCGAGCGCACGCTCGGGATTGGCGCGGGCCAGATGTCGCGGGTGGACTCCTCGCGCATCGCCGTGTGGAAAGCCGGAGAGGCCGAGCTTCCGCTGAAGGGTTCCATTATCGCCTCGGACGCCTTTTTCCCTTTTGCCGACGGCTTGAACGCTGCTGCCGAGGCCGGTGCAACGGCGGCCATTCAGCCCGGAGGCTCGGTGCGCGACGAAGAGGTGATTGCCGCGGCGGACGAACGCGGAATGGCCATGGTTTTCACGGGTGTGCGCCACTTCCGCCATTGAGCGGTGCGAAGGGAGCGCGCCGTCGGCCGGGCACCGGGGGTCATCCGCCGACGGAAAACCACGAGCCGTATTCAGCGAACCACGCGGAGGGAAAAAACTCGGCATCGATCCAGATCCAGCCGTTGTCGGGATCGAAATACCATGATTGCTTTTTCGCCGCAGGGGCGTCCGCGACCCGGACGGTTACCTCCAGCCCGTTGACCCATAGGAGCCTCTCGCCCGGGGAAGGATTTGCGGTGTAGCGGAAGCGCAATGTGGAACTGCGCTCGCCGAAGGCGGGTCCGTCCAATGTTATCGCGGGATCCGTCCACTCCACCGAAAGGAACGCGTCCGGGGCATCCAGCGCGACGGTGATGGCGAAACCGTGTGCTTGCGGCCCGGTCCGGATTTTCTGCGTCGACAGGCGGGTTTCCGGGCGGAGCGGGCCCGGCTTCACGCGGTAGATCCATCCGTTGTGTTTGTTCAGGAAATACAACTCCTCGTTGCGGTCGCGCCCGATGCGGAGGTCCGTGCGTTGCCCGGATTGTCCGCGGATGATTCCCGCCAATGTGGTGCGGTGCCCTTGGCTGTTGAAGACCGGCAGCGAGTAGACCGGCAATGTCTCGATGTCCCCGAGTCCGTTGAGCGGGGCGGCGGGTGAGGCAAACAACTCGTCGCGGTTGGTGAAGTCGGCGTAGACAAAATAGCCGAAAAGTTCGGGTATGGCGTTGCCGCGGTAGACGAAGCCTCCGGAGATTGCCCCGTTGCGGTCCGCGTGACCGTATTGAGCCACAGGATACAGAAAGCCTCCGTCGTCCGCCGGAAGAGGGAAGACGAGTTCCTCCTCGTGGCGGAAAGTGCCTTCGCGTTTGCTCCAGCCGTAGTTGCCGCCGGGTTCGATGAGGTTGATTTCTTCGATGTAGTCGCCGCCGATATCGTAGGCAAAGAGGCCGCCGGTGACGCGGTCCCAGTTGAGGCGGTGCGGGTTGCGGAGCCCGTACGCCCAGATCTCCGGCAGAGCGTCCGCTTCGTCGGCAAAGGGGTTGCCGGGCGGAACGGTGTAAGCTTCCCCGGCTTCGCCGCCTTCGGGGTCGATGCGAAGGATCTTGCCCAGCGGCGACATGAGGTCTTGGGCAGCGCGTTGCGGGTCCGGTGACACCTGCTTGAAAACCCACCCGCCGTCGCCTGTTGCGACATAGAGTATGCCGTAGTCGGCCTCGCCTTTGCGGGCGAGCGGATTGAATGCGATCTCCCCGACATTGTGGTCAGCGTAGGGTTGCTCGATCCGCAGCACCTCGACGACGCTTCCCGAGAAGGCCGGCGCGCCGGGGTCGTCCGCTTGCCAGCGTAAGAGCACATCGTGGTGGCTCGGTTGGCGGCTGGCGCCTCCGGAGCTGGGAATCGGCCGTTTGCCCGCAAAGGTGGCTGTGCCCGGGGTTGCCGGTGCCGAAACGACGGTGTAGAAGATCCCGTTGTCCGCGAACTCCGGGTGAAAGGCGAACGACGAGAATCCTGTTTGCCTCGCGTCTTGTGTAATCCAGTCGAACTGCGGGAAGTGGGCGGCCACTTCAAGGTAGAGTCGCGGAGCGGCGGCCTCGCTCTCAATGACATAGAGATATCCGCGCTGGTCGTTCACGAAAAAGCGTTCGTCCGGGGTCTGGCGGAAGAGGTTGAGCCGCGGCGGCTGCTGATTGGCAGGTGACGCCGGGATACGCTTCCACGGCTCAAGAGTGATTCCCCATGGTGCTTCGGCAATGGGGTCCGGCAGCGGATCGGCAAGCGGCGCGTCTGCGTGAAGAGCGGATGCCGCAGCAAGAAAAAGGAAGGCGCAGGCCCGTGCGGCCGGGAGTCGGATTCGGAGCATACGTTGACGAAAGACCGCGAGTCGTGCGGCGTCCACCGGACGTACGCTATATCGTCAAGCGTCGGCGCAGGCGCCCGATGTTTCAAGAATGTGGTAGCCCGTCTCCCGGAATCCGCATTCACGGTAGACGGCTTGGGCGCGCTCGTTCGATGCGAACACGTAGAGGCGCAGACCGCATACATCCGCACGGGCGGAAGCCTCCCGGCGGAGCGCCTGTAGGAGACTACGGAATACACCCCGGCGGCGTTCTCGCCGGTCCACGAAAACGCTTTGAATCCACCAGAAATCCGCGTTCCGCCAGTCACTCCATTCGGTGGTTACAAGCAGGCAGCCGACGGCGGCTCCGTCCCGTTCCGCGAGGAGATAAAATCCCCGCTCCGGCTTGTCGAACACCGCCTGGACGCCGCGGGCCACGGTCGAAGGGTCGAGACGGAGGTCTTCCGTTTCGGCGGCGAGGTCAATGTTGAACCTTGCGATGGCCGGTCTGTCGCCGTCGGTCGCGCGCCGCACACTAACAGGAGCGGCGCTCATCCGTGCGGCTCCTCCTTACTTGCACCGCCGGGTAGAGCGACTGCGCCGACCCCGGCATGCCTCCGCCCCGCCACGGCGAAATCCGCGCGGTCCATGACTTCCAGAGGGACCGCACCGGGCGGCTTTCGCATTCGCGCGATGGCAGCGGCGCCTTCACCCTCCGTCAGCCACTCATGGGAACCGAGGGCTGCACCTTGCGTCAGAAAACGAAGCTTCAGTTGTAGGAGTTCGTGGATCTCCAATTCGCCGTCCGCACGAATCGCCTCCAGCAGTGCCTCGCGGTCGATGCGGGCGCCGGTGCCGTCACGTTTCGCCGCCGCACCCCTGCCCAGCATCCGCAGCCGGTAGCGCGCGAGGGCCTGCATCGTGCCGCCTACGCCCGGAAAGCAGTGGGCTAGGGACTGGCGCAGCGATTCGCACCCGGCCAGAGCCTCCGCGTAGCCGCACCAGCGGTAGTCCTCCGGCAGGCGAGCCAGACCGGCGCGCACGGCGTTGAGGTCGATGTATGCGGCCACAAGACCCACGAGCCACGGGGTGTCCTGCACCAGCACGCTGCCGAAACGCTCCGCCCACAGCGTTCCCGCCGTGTCATACGTGTGGTTGAACCATTTCGTGTAGCGCTGCCGCAGCGTGCGCATGAATTCGGAGACGTCGCCCATGCGCGCCCGCAGGCGCTTGCGCAGCAGCTGTCCTTCGGGCGTTTCGCCCAGTGACAGCGCGTGCGCCAGACCGCGGGCATCCAGGCCGCACCATGCCGCGCGGGAAGTCCCGTACAGGGCCGCGAAGCGCCGCACCAGTTCGTCGTCGCCGCACGCTTTCGTGCCCGGATCAATGCGCACAAGGATGTGCGCGTGGTTGCCGAGAACACAGTAGGTGATCAGCTCGATGCCGCTGAACGTTGCCGCCCGGTGCAGCGCCTGCACCCACACCTCGCGCTGGACATCCGCCAGCAAAAATCGCTGGTGAATGACCCTCGTTGTAATATGATACACAGCGACTTTATCAGACTTGATTCTTAAGTTTCCCATTATTTATTTCATTTTGATTTTTAAATTTATTTATCTTCGGGATTTTTTTAAGGGTGGGGACTGGGGTCAAGGTGAAAATCAGGAGGCGGTTTTGAGTTTGGGGAGTGCGGGGAGGCGGAGGCGGCGGGCGAGGGTGTCGCGGAGCTGGTGGACGGCGACGTAGAGCACGGGGATGAGGAGGAGGGTGATGAGGGAGGAGGCGGCGAGGCCGCCGATGACGGTGCGGGCGAGGGCGGCTTGGATTTCACCGCCGGCGCCGGCGCCGAGGGCGAGGGGCAGGAGGCCAACGATGGTGGTGGCGGTGGTGATGAGGATGGGGCGGAGGCGGAGGCGGGCGGCCTCTTTGACGGCGGCAGCGAGGGGGAGGTCGCGCTCGCGGCGCATGAGGTTGATGTAGTCGACAAGGACAATGGCGTTGTTGACGACGATGCCGATGAGCATAATGAGCCCCATGACGCTTTGAATGTTGAGGGTGGTGCCGGTGAGCCAGAGGGTGGGGAAGACGCCGACGAGGGCGAGGGGCACGGAGAACATGACGATGAGGGGATCGAGGAAACGCTCGAACTGACCGGCCATGACCATGTAAATGAGGGCGAGGGCAAGGATGACAGCGAGGATGAAGTCGCGCTGTGCGCGCTGCTGTTCTTCGTATTCGCCGCCGAAGGTGATGGCGAAGCCCTGGGGAAGCGGAACATTGCGTAACTCGGCACGCAGAGAGCGGACGGCGTCGCTCAAGGCCATGTCGGATTCGAGATTGGCCGAAATGTAGGTGATGCGCTGCCCGTCTCGGCGGTTGATGACCCGTGTGCCGCGTGAACGTTCCTGATCGGTGACAGAGGAGAGGGGCACGGAGGTGCCGTCGGCGGTGCGGACGGAGATATTGTCGAGGTCGATGGCGGTGAGGCGGTCGGCGGGGCGGAGGCGGACGAGGATGTCGATTTCTTCGCCGTCCTCGCGGAACTGACCGGCGCGGCCGCCGCCGACACTGAGCTGGACGGCGCGGGCGATGGCCTCGATGGAGAGTCCCATGGCGGCGATGCGCTCGCGGTCGAGGGTGATGCGCTGTTCGGGCTGGCCTTCGTCGTCTTCCCCGCCGATACGGACGTCGCGGATGCCGCGGATGTGTTCGATGCGTTCGCGGATCTCCTGGGCGATTTCGAGGGATTGCGCCTGGTCATGGCCGAGAAGCTGGATTTGCACGGCTTCGTCGCCGCCGCCGCCGCTGAAGAGCCTGCGCAGGACCCACATGCCGGACTGGGCACTGACGCCGACCCGCACGCCGGGGACGACGCCGCTGATTTCGCGGCGAATATGGTCGGCCAGCTCGGTGCTGCGTATGTCGCGCTCTTCGGGATTGGGGAGCGAGATATTGATGCGGGCACGCCCCCGCCAGACCTCGGAGGTCATGTTTGTGATATTGTACTCGGCGACGGCGCGTTCCACGTGGGGTTCGAGTTCCTGGAGGTAGGCGAGGATGACGGCGAGGTTGGTGCCCTCGTCCATGCTGAAGTTGATGCGGATTTCGTTGGCGTCGGTATCGGGGGTCAGCTCGATGGGGACCTGCCGGGCGACGAGGACGGCGGCGGCGACGAGGGCGGCGGCACCTCCGAAGACGAGCCACCGCAGGCGCAGTGCCTGTTCGATGGTGCGGCTGTAGGCGCGCTCGAGCCGGTCGAAGCGGCGGCGGAAGCGGCCGGCCCGGGTCTCAGGATCCGGTGCCTCCGTTCCCACACGGAGGATGCGGCTGGCGAGCATGGGCACGAGGGTGAGGGCGACGAGAAGGGAGCAGAGGAGGGCGAAGACGACAACGAGGGCCAGTTCGAGGAACATGACAGCGGTGATCGTCTGCATGAAGACGACGGGAAGAAAGATGACGGAAGTGGTGAGGGTGGAGGCGACGATGGCCCCTGTGACCTGCCGCGTGCCCACGGAAGCGGCGGCTTTGAGCGCTTTTTTGCCTTCCTCGCGCTGCCGGACGATGTTTTCGAGGACGACGATGGCGTTGTCGACGATGAGACCGATACCGAGGGCTAGACCCCCGAACGTCATCTGATTGAGGGAGAGGTCGCGGAAATAGAGCAGTCCGAAGGTGGCGACGAGCGATATCGGAATGGAAAGCGCGATGATGAAGGTGGAGGAGCCGTTGCGGAGAAAGAGGTAGAGGACGAAAACGGCGAGGAGGCTGCCCCAGATGGCAGAGAATCTGACGTTGTCGATGGACTGCCGGATGAACTCGCTGGTGTCGTCGGTGATCGTGAGGCTGAGGTCGCCGCGCTCGAGGGCGATCCGGTCGGCCTCGGCACGCACGGCTTCCGCGACGGCGACGGTGTTGGCGCCACTCTGCTTGCGGGCGCGAAGGCTGATGACCGGCGTGCCGTCGAGTTCGATAAGCCGGCCGGGGTCCTGAAGCTCGCGGTTGACAACGGCGAGGTCGCCCACGCGGACGGGAACCCCGTCGCGACGCGCGACGACGACGCGCTCGATCTCGCTGACATCCTGAAACTCGGCGAGGGCCCGGACATAGAGGTCGCGCGTTCCGTCTTTGACGTTGCCGCCCGGCGCGACGGTGCTTTCGCGCATGATTGCTTGCTGGACCTCGACGGCGGTGACTCCGGCGGCCTGCATCCGGTCACGGAGGAGGTCGACACGGATTTCGCGGTAGAGCCCGCCCTGGGTGTCGATCGTGCCCACTCCGTCGATTTGTTCGAACCGGCGTATGAGGTCGCGGTCGACGATGCGCGTGAGCGTTTCCATGTCGTGCACGCGCGAGCCCACCGCGACGCGGATGACGGGCATCTGGTTTGGGTCGAACTTGCGGATGCGTGGGCCCTCGACCTCGGGGGGCATGCGTTCGCGCAAGCGGTCGAGGGCGTCGCGGACGTCATTGGCGGCTTCGGCGAGATCGGTGCCGCGGGAGAAGTCGAGCGACACGCGGCTCCAGCCCTCGCCCGAGCTTGAGTGGACGCGCGTGAGGTTGGGAACGCCGGCGATGGCGTTTTCGACGGGCTGCGTGACGAGCAACTCCATCTCCTCCGGGCCGACGTTCGGGTATGTCGTGATGAGAAAAATATTCGGAAGCTCGACTTCGGGAAGGAGATCGACGGGCAGGTGCCGTGCCCCGGTGAACCCGATGGTGAGGATGACCAGGTAGAACATGGCCGTGGCGACGGGCCTGCGGATGGATAGGTCGGTGATGGAAGCCATGGAATTCGTTCCGCGAAGGATTGTGCGCTGCGTCCGGGGCCTTTACCGGCGTGCTTCGCCGTTGTCCCCTGCGGCGGTTCCGCCGTTGCTGTTGTGGAGGAACTGGGCGAGGACGTCGTGTGACTGGAGCGACTGCAGGTGGACGAGTTTTTTCCACTCGATGGGCCGGACGCGGGCTGTCCGCGTGCGGCCCGGCTCCATGCGGCCGAGAAGATCATGCCCGAGGGCGACGACCCACACCCCCGGCTCGAGATCGGCGACACCGACGGACTCACGGCCCCGCGCCGTAATCGATACTCTTCGGTAACTTATTTGCGAGGTGTCCCGTTCTGTCTCGGACCGCCGGGCGGCGGCGACGTCGAGGGGTTCGCCGTCTTCATCGGTGACGACGTAGACACCGAAAGAGCGGGAGCGGGGATCCTCGTGGAGGGCGCTGACGGGGACGAGCGTGGACGGCTCGGATTCGCCGTAGAGGATGTCGACATCGACAAACATACCTGAGTGGAGGAGCCCGAGCGGGTTGGGAAGGTCGATGAGGGCTTCGGTGGAAAACGAGCCGGATTCGAGAAAGGGCGAGATGCGGCTGACGGTGGCGCGCAGGACGGTATCGGGAAAGTACTGGGAGTGGATGAGGGCGGTCTGGCCGACCTCAATGAAGCGCAACATCTGCTCCGTGAGACGGACGACAACGCGCACTTCGGAGAGATCGCCGGCAACGAAGAGCTGCGAGCCGCTGTCGACCCGCATGCCCACCTCGACGTCGCGGCGTCCGACGCGTCCGTCGACGGGCGAGCGGATGACCGTCTGGGAGAGGATCCACTCGCGCTCGTCGACAGTGGCGGCGGCGGATTCGACGGTGGCTTCAGCGCGGGCGAGGTCGGCGCGGAGGATTTCGGCCTCGGCTTCGAGGCGGATGAGTTCCCGGCGGCTGATGAAGTCCTGGTCGGCCAGCTCGCCGGAGAGTTTGAGTTCCTCCTCGGCCTCGCGCAGGCGGGCGCGGACTTGGTCGGCGGCGGCCTGCTGCATGCGCAGGTTGGCCTGTGCTTGGCGCAACTGGTCCGACGCCTGGCGCGCCTGGAGGCGGACGAGCGGCTGTCCTTCTTCGACGGTGTCGCCGTTGTCGACGAGGACCGCTTCGACGCGTCCGGACACTTCGGGACGGATGGCGACCTCGTTGCGCGCGCGCACGGTGCCGCTGAGGCGTTGTTCGAGCGGGAGGGCGCCCGCTCGTGTCTGCACCGCCTCCACGTAGGGCGGGGCGACTTGGCCGCGCCCGGCGCCGCGGGAAGTCTCTGCCTCTGCGGAATCGCCCGCGCCGCATCCGACAAAGAGCAAAAGGAGCGGCCCTGCCGCGACCAAAGCAAGGCGCGGCAGGCGATTACGGAAAGCGGTTGTAGACATCTCGGTTCTGGGAGGCGGTCAATTGGCGGTTCATTCCACAATATACTCGGAAAGGGGCTTATTGGAACCGGATTCCGCGAAAGGACAACCTGTTCAGCCATGAACCTGTCAAGTTAAGTCAGTCGGGCGCCCGTTTCCGGCGCGCGGACCCTCCGCCGTTGCTCAGGAAGCTTCGTCGGCGGTTTCGTCGGCGGTTTCGTCGGCGGTTTTGGCGGCGGTTTTGGCGGCGGTTTTGGCGGGCGGGGCGTCGGCGAGGGTCTCAATGAGTTCGCCGCCTTCCTGGTGGATGCGCACCATGCGGTTGTTGAGGCGGTTACGGAAATAGAAGAATGCGATCATGGCGGGAATACCGATGACGAGGCCGGTGGCGGTGGTGATGAGGGCTTCGCCGATGTTGCCGGCGAGTTCCTCGGGGCGTCCCATGCCGGCTTGGCCGATCTTCTGGAAGGCGCCGATCATGCCGCTGACGGTGCCGAGGAGGCCGACCATGGGGGCGACGGAGGCGACGACGTTGAGGTAGTTGATCCACTGGCCGACGGCGTTGTCCTCGGCCTCGGCGTGTTCGGCGAAGGTTTCCTCGACGGCGGCACGGCGGGCGTCGTGGTGGTCGGCGCGGGCGCGGGGGAGGGCGGCGGCGAAGACCCGCGCGAGGGCATGGGTTTGGCCGTCGGCGAGCTTTTGCGCGGCGGGAAGGTCGCGGGCGGCGAGCGGCTCCTTGATGCCGCGAACGAAGGCGGGGTCGGTGAAGCGCCCGGGAGATGTCTGCTGCCAGCAGTGGAAGAGAAGAAAGAAAAAGGCGAGGGAGAGAAAACCGAGCGGCCACATCGCCCACCCGCCCTGGCGCAGGAGGTCGAAGAGGCTGGCCCCACCCTCCGTTTCGGTGGCGCGGAGCACGGCGGGGCTGAGGAGAAAGAAGGCGGCGGCGGGAAGGCGGAGGAGATTCATGGCTTCGGTCAATGAGCTGGCGGAGTGGAATCGTGGAAGCGGCGGTATGTTTCAAAGATCGTCGGATTCGTCAACGGGGGCGTGGAAGCGGCGTTGTTCTCTTTCGGCGGCGAGCCGTTCGGCGGTGGCTTCGTCGTCGAGCTTGCGGGCGAGTCGGATGGCGAGGGTGTAGCATTCGCGGAGCTGGTCGGCGCCGTCGGCGGCATAGACAACGGCGCGGAGGGTGTGGCCGAGGGCGGCTTCGGGGTCGCCCGCCTCCAGTTCGATTCGGGCGAGGGTGTATTGTGCGGTGGCGGAGTCGGGAAAGAGCGCTTGGTCCGCGGCGAGGGCGCGTGCTTCGGCGCGTGCTTCGTCGAAGAAGCGGAGGTCGAGGTACGCCAGCATACGCTCGCGGGCGAGGGCGCGGCGGGCGCGCGGATCGGTGACAAGCGGTTCGAGTTGGCGGGCGAGCGCGGCGGCGGTGAGGGGGTCGCCTGCCCGGCGCAGGCGCGGCGCGGCTTCGACAAAGTACTGCCTGTCGCCTTCGGAGAGGTAGTTGAGAAGAGGGGCGCGCTGGCGGTGGATGGCGCGAAGAAGGCGGAGACCGTCCTCGTAATCGCCGCGATCGACGAGGTCGAGGGCGACGGGCAGGTATTCGCCGCCGCCGAGTCGCAGGGAGCGGACGTCTTCGCGCGGGAACGTGATTTCGGCGACGCCGCCGTCCGCCTCGGCGCGGAGGACGATGGTTTCGGCGTCGGCGCGTAGGATTTCGCCGCGGAAGGCGCGGCCCTGGCGTGTGCGGACTTCGCCGCGGGCGGCGAGGGCTTCGGCGATGGCGTCGGGTCGCAGCGACGGTGCGGGGGCGGACTCGCCGAGCGCGGCGGGCGGCGCGAAAGCAAGGGCGGCGACAGCCGGGACGGCGGCGAGCAGGCGTATGAGAGTGGAATGCGCGGGCATGGTGTCAGGCACCTCCGGAGACGGCGGGTTCGGATTCGGGCTCGGGCTCGGGCGGGAGGAGCGGTTCGAGGCGCGCGGCTTCGCCACGTGCCTCGGCGCGGGCTTCGGGGCGGTGCCGTTCGGCGTAGGCGATGAGTTCGGACCATGTGCGGTGGGCCGCACGCAGGTCGCCGAGGTCCTCGAAGAGACGGGCGGAGCGGCGGTAGGCTTCGACGGCGAGACCGGGGTAGGCGCGGTACATGTTGTAGACTCGCTGGTGGTAGGCGATGGCGCGTCCGGGGCGTCCGGTCGCCTCCATGAGTCCGGCGAGCCCGGCGACGGCCTCGGCGTGGGGGCGCCCGCGGGCCTCGCGGAGGCGCAACAGTTCTTCGTAGACCTCCTGTGCGCGGCTGTGGCGGCCGTCGGCGGCGAGGGCGCGGCCGAGAAGGAGGCGGGTCTCCACGGCGCGCGGGTGCATGGGCAGTTCGGCGAGGAGGCGCTCGAGCCACGGCACGGCTTCGGCGGGCTGGTCGACGCGCAGGGCGAGGCGGGCCTTGCCAAGGTAGGCGAGGCCGCGCCGGGGCGAGGCCGGAAAATCGGCGAGGAGGCGGTCGAGGTAGTCTCCGGCGGTGAAGAAATCCAGTTCGGCAAGGCGCAGCCCGACGATGCCGAGTTCCTCCGGGCCGAGGTGTTCCGGGTGGGTGCGTCCGGCCACGGCGATGACGAGGGCGTCGGCCTCGTCTTCGTGGCCGCCGGTGCGGAGGCGGTCCGCTCGGTAGAGGTCGAGGCGGGCGTGGAGGGTGGTTTTTCCGCTGCGGCGGGCTGCCTCCGTCCGTTCCGCGATCCATTGGTCGAAGGGGGCGGCGGCGAAGGGATTGTCCGGGTCTTCCCGGACGAGGCGGGCGTGGAGGCGTTCGAGGGCGCCGAGGACCGCCTGGATTTCGTCCTGCCCGCGGTCGTCGCCGAAGCGGTCGAGCGCTTCGGTGAAGACGGGCAAGGCTTCGTCGAGTTGCCCGCGCTGCAGTTGCGCCCATCCCAGCCAGTAGAGGGCCTCGCCGAGGCGCGGATGGAAATCGAGATCGGTGCGGCGGGCGTAGGCGGCGAAGTGCGAGGCCATGGCTTCGTAATCTTCGCGGGCGCGGTGGATTTTGCCGATTTGGAAGACGGCGTAGGGAAAGAGCCGCCCGGCGGCGGGCCCGACGGCGGCGAAGGTCTCGACGGCTTCGCCGAGGCGGGCCATGCCCATGAGGATGTCGCCCCGGAGGACACGGGCTTCGGCATTGTAGCGGTCCTCGGAATACGAGCGCAGGTAGCCGTCGACAGCTTCGAGCGCGTCTTCGTAGCGGCGGAGACCGTATAGCGACGACGCCATGCGGTAGTAGACCCCGGGCGAGAGATGGTGGTCGGGCGGGAGGTGCTCCGCGAGGGCGCGGAATTCGTCGAGTGCCTCCGCGTAGTTGTCTTCGAAGAACCACGCGAGGGCGTGCCACACGGCGGCGTTGTCGGCGAGCGGCTGGTCGCCCGCGTGTTCCTGGTAGGCGGCGAAATCGAGGCGCGCGGCGGGATAGGCGTCGAGGAAGAGGTAGTTGAAACCGCGCGTGAAGAGCCAGCGGGACCAGAGCCGGTGCCCGGGGAAGCCGTCGATGAGGCGGGTGAGGACGTCGGTGGCGTCGGCGTGCCGGTTGAGCTGCTGGTAGGCGTTGGCGATGAGGAAGAGGGCGGCGGGGGCTTCGGAAGAGTCCGGATAATCTTTGAGGAAGCGGTCCGCCACGACGAGCGCCTCGTCCCATGCCGCGCGTTCCTGGAGGGCGAGGATCCAGCGGTAGTGCGCTTCCTCGCGGATGTCGGCGGGCCATTCGCCCTCCGCGAGGTCGCCGAAAACGATGGCCGCCTCGCGCGGGCGACCGTCGCCGAGGAAGGCCATGCCGTAGCGGAGGAGAAAGGCGGGCGTGTAGTCCTCGGCGGCATCGAGCTGTTCAAGGAGAGCTTCGAGGCGGGCGATCAGGCCCGTGTAGTATTCCACCCACACGGCGGCGGACCCGGCGTCGAGCGCGGCCCGCCGGGCGGCGAACGCCCGCCGCGTCTCGTCGAGCCGCGCGGCCTGCAGCGTGCGGAGGGTGTCGAGCGGCGGCACCATGCGGTAGGCCGCGATGGCGCGCGATGTTTCGCCCGCCTCCAGCCACGCGTCGCCAATGTGCAGGGCTGCGAAGGCGAGCACGCTGCGTTCCGGCATCGTTGCCACGGCCCAGTCCGTGCCGAGGAGGATGTCGCCCGCGACCGCGGTCTCACCGCCTTCAAGGGCGAGTTGCAGGGCGCGCAGGCGCGCCTGTTGGCGCAGAGTGAAGGCGGCGCGCTCGTTATCGTAGAGGGCGTTGAGCACGCGTATGGCCTCGCCGGTGTTGCCGCGGTGCTCCTCCAGCGCGGCGACGCGCAGTGTGGCGACGGCGGCCTCCGGCGTGCGCGGATAGCGCCGGATGTAGCGCCCGAAGGTGTCGATGGCGCGGGCTTTGTCACCGGCGCCTTGGTAGGCCTGCGCGAGCGCGAAGAGAACGAAAGGTAGCTTACTTTCTTCAGTCGCAAACCCTTCGAGAAATCGCTCGAACTCGCGGATGGCGTCGCCCGCGCGGTCCGTGAGCAAAAATGCGTAGCCGCGCATGGGAAGAATGGCCGCTTGCAAGGAATCGGCGCGGTATTCCGGCTCGCGCCCGAAAGTGCGCTCCATCTCCTCGAAAAGCGTCGCCGCCGTGGCGTAGTCGCCCGCCGAAAAGGCGGCCACGCTTTGTTGCAGAACCGATTCGAGCGTCTGCCCGCGTTGGCCGTGTGCGGCGGTGGCCGAGAACAACAGAATACAGACGGCGACCGCCGCCCTTGCCGACAAGCCCCGCCGGCTCATTCGTCGCCGGTTGCTCTCCGCCTGCCATCCACCGTGTCTCCGCCTGTCCACGATAGTTCAGAGGAAAACGATCCCTCAGCCGGAGGCAAGGTCCGCCTACCGGAAAATGGAGCCAGCCATCGGACTCGAACCGACGACCTGCTCATTACGAATGAGCTGCTCTACCAACTGAGCTAGGCTGGCGACTCCAAAGGGGAGCGAAGGTGGTGTGCGGGCGGCGCGTTTGGCAAGCCAAAACGCATGTGGAAATGCGCGGGCGCGGGGCTTGCCGGCGGGGCGGTTTGCGGGAAAGGTAGAGGGATGAAGCAGTGGATTTTCCGGCTATGGATAGCGGTGGCGGCGGCGGTGTCGTGCGGATGGCTCCCGGCGATGAGCGTGGACGAAGCGGAGCAGGTCTACCTGCGCTCGGTGGAGCGCCTCATGCAGGGCGACACGGATATCGACTACACGGCGCTGCGCGAGGCCTACGCGGTGACGCGCCCTTATGAAGCGGAGCGGTTGGCGGGGCTGAAGGCGCGGGCCGATTTGTTTTTCCGGATGGAGGAGTGGGGTGAGGCGAGCCGGCTCGGCATCGAGATGATCGAGCGCAATCCCGTCTTCGCCGAGGCGCACATGATGCTGCGGGGCGTATACCAAGCGGTGGACGAGCCGGAGGAGGCCGCCTTTCACGAGGCAATTGCGCGCGGGCTCATCGATTCAGTCCTCGCGAGTGGGGACGGGCGCTCCGAAAGCACGGCCTATGCCGTGGTCGACGATTCCGAGGTGCGCATGCTCTCGCGGCTGCATGGATGGATGGAGCGGGCACGGTCCAACTACATCCGCGACGGACGCGCGTGGATGACGCTCGATGTCATCCATCCGGAGACCCGGACCGTTTTCTTCCGCATTCTCCGTCCGCTGCCGCCCGACGATGACGACGATGATTGAGCGATTTTCTGCCGTCGGCCGTCGCTCCTCGCCAGATCTAATTCTCAGAGATAAACAGACGGCTCCTTTTATGCCGAAGGATAAGGATGGGATGGTTTATTCATTAGGGATTAGCGCAGATCCCCAAAGTTGGTTGGTATCATTCCTTGTGCTTGGTTTCTGTAAATCTCAAAGATAATGCATCTGTTGACAGGGGATGCCGAGGGTTATTTTATATCCGTAAAATCGGTTCTTTATCTCGTTCACGTTGGTTATCATTGCATTTGTTGGTTTTTGGGGAGGCGGAATTTTATTTGCGGCGGGCGGCTTGAGATTGCGGGCGGACGGGACAGTCTGAAAGGGGTGCGTCGTGTTCTCGTGATCTTTGTCGCGGTTTTGGTCCTTGCCGGAGCCGGTTGGTATTTGTTCTTCGTCCGCGGTGGCGGGGATGGTTCGCCTACGTCCGCTGGTCCGGGGCCGGGGCGGGGCGGGGCGCCCTCGGAAGTTGTGGTGCGCACGGAGGTCGTGGTGCCGCAGCGCTTTGAGCGCAGTCTGCGGCTGAACGGCACGTTGCTTGCGCGTGAGGGTATTGACGTGCGCCCGGAAATCAGCGGAGTGGTGCGCGAGGTCGGTTTCCGGGAGGGCGGTTATGTAGAGGAAGGCACGCCGCTGTTGCGCATCGACGACCGCGAGTTGCAGGCGGAACTGCGCTCGGTGAAGGCGGAGCTTTCGCTGGCGGAGCGCAACGAGGAGCGCCTCGACGACCTGCGTGCGCGCGGTGCGACGTCGCAGCGGGATTACGATGAAGCCCTGAGCCGTCTGAATGTGCTGCGGGCGCGGGTCGAATTGCTGGAGACGCGGATCTCGAAGAGCGCGGTGCGCGCTCCCTTTTCCGGTGTGGTCGGGCTGCGGCGGGTGAGTCCGGGCGATTTTGTCACACCGCAGGACGTCATCACCGTACTCAACGCGATCGACGAGCTGAAGGTGGATTTTACCGTGCCGGAGCGTTACCAGGGCGAACTGCGCGAGGGGCTCTCCATCCGTGTGATCGCAGGCGGCTTGACGGAGCCGCGCGAGGGGACGATTCAGGCGATCGAGCCGCAGGTCGATCCCGCGACGCGCACGCTCACCGCCCGTGCCATCGTGAGCAACGACGACGCCCGCTTGCTGCCCGGAAATTTTGCGGTCATTGAGCTGGTCTTCGCCGTCAACGACGACGCCGTGCTCGTGCCGGCGACGGCGCTGCGTCCCGGGCTGCGGGAGACGCGGTTGTTTGTCGTGAAGGACGACAAGGCGGAGGAGCGCGTCGTGCGTATCGGCACCCGGCTGGAGCGGCACGTGGAGATCCTGGAAGGCGTCGAGATGGGTGACGAGGTCGTCGTGCGCGGCGCCGAAGCCCTCCGCGCCGGGCAGTCTGTGCGGCGGCAGGAATCCTGAGGAGCGAACCATGAAAATCTCATCGGTGTTTATCTACCGTCCCGTTTTCACGACGGTCATCGCCATCACCATCGTCATCTTCGGGGTGGCGGGCTACCAGTTTCTCGGGGTCCGCGAATATCCGGTGGCGGAGCGTCCGGTCA
Source organism: Opitutales bacterium (assembly GCA_007134215.1). Taxonomy (GTDB): domain Bacteria; phylum Verrucomicrobiota; class Verrucomicrobiia; order Opitutales; family Oceanipulchritudinaceae; genus SLLG01. The sequence continues at coordinate 33,033 of SLLG01000147.1, forward strand.
TCACTGTCTCGGCGAATTATCCGGGAGCGAACGCCTTTGTCATCGAGAGCCAGATCACCGAACCGCTGGAGGAGGAAATCAATACCGTGTCGGGCGTGCGCACGCTCACCTCGGTGAGCCGTGAGGGGCGGAGTACGCTCTTCGTGGAGTTCGGGCTCAACGATGATCTCGACCGCGCGGCCAATGATGTGCGCGACCGTGTCGCCTCGGCACAGCGCCGGCTCCCGCCCGACGCCGATCCGCCTACGGTGCAAAAGGCCGACGGGGACGAGGACCCGATCATCTTCCTGAACATCCGCAGCGACCGGCGCGATCTCCTTGAGCTTACGGACATCGCGCGCAATCTCTTCGCCGCGCGGTTGCAGACGATCGACGGGGTGGCGCGGGCCGATATCTGGGGGCGCAAGGACTATTCCATGCGCCTGTGGATGGACCCGGCGCGCCTCGCCGCCTACCAGCTCTCGCCCACGGATATCCGCACCGCGCTCGCGCGGGCGAACGTGGAGCTGCCGTCCGGCCAGATCGAAGGGGATGAGGTGGAACTTTCGGTGCGCACGCTCAGCCGCCTCAGCGACGATCCCGAGGCCTTCAACAACCTTGTGGTGAAGCGCGAGGGCGACCGCGTGGTGCGTTTCCGCGATGTCGGCTACGCGGAGATCGGCCCGCTGAACCAGCGCACGATCCTAAAGCGCGACGGCATTCCCATGGTCGGGGTTGTGCTGCGCCCGCAGACGGGGGCGAACCAGATCGAGATCGTCGATGAGTTCTACCGCCGCCTCGACGGGCTGATGAGCGACCTGCCGTCCGACATCGAGCTGGGAATCGGCTTCGATACAAGTGAATACATCCGCGAGTCCGTGGCCGAGGTGCAGCAGACGATCTTCATCGCGATGGCGCTCGTCTGCCTGACGATCTTTTTCTTTCTGCGCGAGGCGCGTGCCTCCTTTATTCCGCTCATCACGATACCGGTGGCGCTTGTGGGGACGTTCTTCGTGATGTTCCTCGCGGGATTCTCCATCAACGTGCTGACCATGCTCGGGCTCGTCCTAGCCATAGGCCTGGTCGTGGACGACGCCATTGTTGTATTGGAAAACATATACCGGAGGATTGAGAGCGGGGAACGCCCGTTCCGCGCCGGGCGGGAAGGCGTGCGGGAAATCTTTCTCGCCGTCGTGGCGACAACGCTGTCGCTCATCTCCGTATTTATCCCGATCATCTTCCTCGGGGGGCTGACGGGGGTGCTCTTCAAGGAGTTCGGCGTGACGCTGGCGAGCGCGGTGGCGATCTCCTCGGTCGTGGCGCTGACGCTCACACCGATGCTGTGTACCCGGATTCTCAAACGCCACACGAAGCGCCGCCCTTTCTACGACGCCACCGAGCCGTTCTTCCAGGGGCTGGGCAATCTGTATTCGCGGGCGCTCGCGGGCTTCCTGCGCCAGCGCTGGGCGGCGGTGCCGCTTTTCGCCGGGTGTATCGTGGGAATCGCCTACCTCTGGTCGTTGCTCCCCGAGGAGCTGGCGCCCATGGAAGACCGCGGGATCATGATCATCAGCGCATCCGGTCCGGAGGGAGTGACATATGAATACATGACGGAGATCGTCGAGGACATCGAGCGGATCGTTCTCGATGAGTTTCCCGAGATCAACGCCCTCATCACCGTGACCTCGCCGGGCTTCAGCGCGAGCGCAACCGTCAACTCCGCTTTCGCCCGCGTGCGCCTGACGCATCCGTCTGAGCGGGAGAGGAGCCAGGCTGAGATCGCCCGTGCTCTCGGGCAGCGGCTGCGGGACATTCCCGGTGCGGAGATTTTCGTGCGGCAACCGCCGACCATCAGCACGGGGGGCCGAGGGCTCCCCGTGCAGTATGTCATCCAGAATCCCGACTTCTCGAAGCTCGAGGAGGTTCTGCCGCGCTTTCTGGAGGCGGCGCGGGAGCGCGGGGAGTTCGCCTTTGTCGATGTAAACCTGCGCTTCAACCGTCCGGAGCTGGTCGTGGACATCGACCGGTTGCGCGCGGAGGCACTCGGTGTCTCGGTGGCGGATATCGCGGAGACGATTCAGGCGGCGCTCAGCGGACAGCGCTTCGGGTTTTTCCTGCGCGACGGCCAGCAATATGAGATCATCGGCCAGTTGCAGCGGCGCGACCGCAACAGGCCGGTCGATCTCTCCGCGATCACTGTGCGCACCGACACCGGCGCGGCGATCTCGCTGGACAACCTGGTCACACTGGAAGAATCCACCGCGCCGGCCGTCCTCCACCGCTACAACCGCTTCTCCTCGGCGACCTTTTCGGCGAATCTCGCGGGCGATTATACAATCGCCGACGGGATCGCCGCCATGCGCGAAGTGGGGTTCGAACTCCTCGACGAGAGCTTCACCACCGAGCTTGCGGGGGAGTCCCGTGAGTTCGCGGAGGCAGGGCAGAGCCTCGTTTATGTATTTATTTTCGCCCTTATTCTCGTGTATCTGGTCCTCTCCGCGCAGTTCGAGAGCTTCCGCGATCCGTTTGTCATTATGCTGACGGTGCCTCTCGCTCTCGTGGGCGGGCTCCTCGCGCTCCACCTATTCGGGCAGACGCTCAATATCTTCTCGCAGATCGGCCTGATCATGTTGATCGGTCTTGTGACGAAGAACGGCATCCTCCTCGTCGAGTTCGCGAACCAGCGGCGGCGCGCGGGACTCGAACTCTTCGAAGCGGTCACCGACGCGGCGGCGAAGCGCTTCCGCCCGATCCTCATGACGGCGATTTCCACCGTCTTCGGGGTGCTGCCCATCGCGCTCGCCCTCGGGGCCGGTGCGCAAAGCCGCATGCCGCTTGGTATCGCGGTGATCGGCGGGCTCATCGCGGGAACATTCCTCACGCTCTTCATCGTGCCCGCCGCCTACCTCACCTTTGCCTCCCGCGAAACCGCCGAAAACCGCTACCGCCGCGAGTTTGAGGAAGAAGAGGCGGAGATGGCGCAAACAACGGGTGTGCGGTGAAGGATCGCCGCCGTTCGGCATGCTCGGGGCCTGAGCCTGTCGAACGGCAGTCCACGATGGTCGGCGCCCGTGGGATTGCGTTGTTTATGAAAAGGGCAAAATATAGGCACCATGTTTGATGTAGAAAAGGCGATCACTGATTTTATCCGCTTTCCGAGTATTTCGACGGACTCCCGTAGTCGGGAGGGCATGGCGGGGGCGCGTGGGCACATTGCGGGGATTTTCCGCTCCATGGGCTTGGAGACGCGGGTAATTGAGACTCCCCTGCACCCGGCCGTCCTCGCGCGCCGGGAGGGTCCCGCGGAGTGGCCCCATGTGGTCGTTTACGGGCACTACGACGTGCAGCCCGCCGATCCGCTGGAGTTGTGGACGACCCCGCCCTTCGAGCCCGTTGTGCGTGACGGCCGCCTCTACGGGCGCGGCGCGGCGGACAACAAGGGGCCCATGATGGTGCACATCGCGGCGGCGGCACGGCTGTTGGAGAAGCATCCCGACGTTCCGCTGCGGCTCACGTTTCTCATTGAGGGCGAGGAGGAGATCGGCAGTCCGAGCTTCGCGGGAATACTGGAGCGGCACGCGGCGGAGCTGACGGGCGATTTTGTGCTTCTTTCCGACACGATGAGTCCGTCGCCCGAGCGTATCGCCATCACGACGGGGCTGCGCGGGATCGTCTGCCTCGACCTCGAAGTGGAGGGGCCGAAGAGCGACCTGCACTCGGGGATTTTCGGGGGCGCGGTGGCCAATCCCGTGGCCGTGCTCACCCGCATGTGCGCTTCCCTGCACGACGACGACGGGCGCGTCAACGTGCCCGGGTTTTACGACGACGTGGTTCCGCCCGAGGACTGGGAGCGGGAGAGTTTGCAGGCTCTCGAATTCGATGAGGCCGCCTTTGCGGCGGACCTCGGCGTCCCGGCGCTCCCACGCGCGGGCGGCTGGCCACCCGCGGAGGCGACACGCTTTCAGCCCACCCTCGAATTCAACGGCATCGGCGGCGGCTACCAGGGCGAGGGGTCCAAGACGATCATCCCGTCCCGCGCCA
>SLLG01000011.1 GCA_007134215.1 Opitutales bacterium
GGAGCGACGCGCGCGCGCTGGAGAAGAGCACGGCAGACGGTGGCTTTGCTGATGCCGAGATGATCGGCAATGTCCTGAATGGTCACCCGTTCGGGATTATTGTAAATAGGCTCCACCATGGCAGAATCGCCGTTTTTCATGGTTTCGGCAAGCCAATGCGATCAGGCATGCCCGGACGGACGGTTTAGTTCCGGTGCCAGCCTCCGGAGCCGGAAGCCGGGTCGGAGAGGTTGAAGAACCAACCCGCCGAATCTTCCGAAGCCCAAATCCACGCTCCAAGGGTGTGATCGTACGCATGGATTCCGTCCAGAGCGGAGACGCCGTGCTCAATTGTAAGCCAACCGCCGAAGGATAGGGCGAAGACATGGGGATAGTGGCTGTCCATGATCCATCCGATGCCGGTTTCCTTGAATCCGAGGTCGTTCTCTTCGACGTCGATCCAGAGAGATTCAACCGGCCCGGGTCCGGGGTCGTCCGCCGCGAGAAGCCGCAGCGTTCCCCAATCCTCGGTGGAGGCCCACGCGACATCGACGGGCGCGGCCCATGCGAGCTTTGCTCGGTTGTTGTTTTCCGTTCCGCGCTGCACATGCACATCGAATCCAATGTAATCGCTGTTTACCAAGCCGCGTCCGGCGGGAAGACCGCCGAGGTCGCTCCATGCGATTTTCACCTCCGACACGTAGTGATCGCCCGCCACCGTATTGGCCCGCAGAAAGGACTGCAGGGGAGTCTGCTCGGAATAGAGCCCAAGCTCGTAGAAGGTGTCCAGCGGGTTGATGGTGGCGGTGATCTGGTAGTCGTTCTCCTCATATCCTGGCAGCATCCATTGCCCGAATTTGCGCGTGTAGGCTGTGCTGATATAGAGTTCAAACTTGTGTCCGGCCGAAGCGATACCCACGCCGTCTGTGCCTTCGATGAGGATGTAGATGTGGTCCTCGTCCCACATCACGCGGAAAGCCGCCGCGAGTCCTTCCGGATCCATGGAGCTGTGGGTGGTGAATTCAAGTTCGTTGCGGGGTGCCGCGTCCCACTCGCCGGAGCTGACGACACCATCGATTGTGGGCGGGGTGCCGGTGAAGAAGGCGTTTGCAATCGCCCAGGTGTCGTAGCCCTCCGAGGTTTGGGAGGTGTCGCCGTCCCAGTCGATGCTGGCGTGTGTCGCGGCGAGGAGGATCAAGGTCGTTGCCGATGCGAGGAGGGTTGTCTTCATGATGCGTGAATTCGGGTTTGAGTGAGCGGTCGCTGAGCCGGGATAGGCCCGGATCGAACGGAGTTTGATCTCCGCAAACCCAAGAAGGATCGCATTCTTTTCCAAGGAGGCTCAAATGCACCCATGCGGAACCTGTTGCAGACCCACTTTTCGCGAAACAGGTTTCGCGCCCAGGTGCGTGCATTCGCAAGCGGCACGGGTGAATCTGCGGAGGGTGCTGTGGTGGACAAGCCGCCGCCCCGATCCTTTCAAACCTGACACAAAGCGACCTATGAAACTGCACACTGTTGCTTCGATGCGTCCGCCTTGGCACGGCCTCCGTCCCCTTTCTGTGCTTGCGGCGATTTTCGGAACCGTCTTATCGCCCGCCTTAGGGTCGGCGGACGATGACTTCTACGAGCTCTCGCCCTTCGAAGTCCGGACGGGCGACGACCGGGGCTACACGGCCACGGCATCCCTTGTCGGCGGGCGCATGGCGGGTGAACTCCGTGATACGGCGGCCTCCGTTACGGTTTTTACGGCAGAGTTTCTGGCGGACCTTGCTGTGAATAATTTCCTTGATGCGGCACGCTGGGCACCCAACGCCATCCCGCAGCAGGAGATCCAGGGCCGGAGTCTCTACAATGACTACGCCGTGAGTTTCCGTGGCCTCGGCGGGGGTACGGTGGGCTCGGGTTTCCAATCGCGAAACTATTTCCGCTGGTATATCAATTCGGATGCCTTCTCAACGGAGCGCATCGAGTTTGCGCGGGGACCGAACTCCCTTGTGTTTGGCGACGCCTTTGTCGGTGGGGTGGGGAACGTCAGTTCGAAACAAGCCCGGGGGACGAACCGCTATGAGACGGAGGCCAAGTGGAGCAGTTTCGGTGGATATCGGGCAAGCATTGACGCGGATGTGAGGGTGACCGATAAACTCGCCGTGCGCGCAGCTGTGATGTACCAAGATCTTGATGACTGGCGCGATGTCGGCGGGGACAAACGCCAGGGAGTCTTTCTCACCTCGCTCTACCGGTTGACCCCCGGCACGACGATCCGAGCGGAGGCCGAATGGGGGAAGCTGGAGCGGGTGATCACGTATCCCGCGCTCGACCAGCTGGCCAATTGGGACGGTGTGACGACAAACAAAGGTTTTCTCGGTGTGCGGGATCCTGTTCCGCCGAGCTTGTCGCGCTGGAACCAGCCGCGCCTGGCCTTCAACCCGGCACGCCCTGATCTCGGCATTGTAAACTGGGAGGGCTTCGCGGCCACCTCGGGCGTTTTCGGCCGCGGCTTGAAGACGGAGCCGCAGGAAGGTATGCCGGACTTCGCCGTCATTCCCAGCTACGAATTCTCCCTCCAGGCTCCGAATGCGGGCGTGGATAATCCCTATTGGACAACATCGCTCTTTTTGGAGCAGCGCATCGGTGCGAATCTCTTTCTTGAAGTGGCCGGTAATTATCAGTATCAGGAGCGCGACATTACACGATGGTTTTTCGATCAGATCTACGTGGAGGTAAATGAAACGCTTCCGAGCGGCGCTCCGAATCCCTATCTGGGGGAGTTCTATGGATGGGCGCGTTATTGGCGGAACCTTCAGTCGAACGAGGTATGGGACGTGCGCGCGTCGGCGGCTTACCTTTTCGATACGGCACTGACGGACCAGCGTTTTCTTTTTGTCGCTGGACACCGCTACGACCGGTTTGAGGACCACAACTACGAGCGCGTGCGCGTGGACGGGACGAACCCGGATGTGCGCGCCGCGGCCAACCGTATTTTCGTCTATCGCTACATGAGTGAGCGGGATCTTCCGGTCGTGGATCCGCCTGATGTCGATCCGGTTTCCGGCGTTGAATCCCGTGTTGCCAAGACCAACGGGTTTTTCTCCGAAAAGCCGGTGACCTACTTGCAGGCGGCGGCCAGTGGGCGCTGGCTGGAGAACCGGGCCCTCAACACGCTGCTCGGCGTGCGCCGCGACCACTACCGGGAGAATATCAATGATGCCGCTTTCGATGAGCGGGCGGCGATCTCGCGCGAGCTGCTCGCATTCGGGCCGAAGATCCGCACGGATTCCCAGAAGGTGACGAGCTACACGGCGAGCGGGGTTTACCACCTCACCGACAGCCTCAGCCTTCTCGTGGGGTATTCGGAATCCTTTGATGCCGGTTCGACCGCACGAGGGATCCGCGGCGATTCACTGCCGCCTCTCATCAGCGAGGGCCGCGAGGCGGGAATCAAGTTCCAGCTTTGGGAGAACCGCCTCGTCGGTTCGGTCACCTATTATGAGATCGAGCAGAGTAACAACCGGCTCGCCGGCCAGTCCCAGCCCATCAATGAAATCTGGAGCCTTATCGGCACCCCGGAGCGCGGCGTGCTTGACGCCTACCGCGACCGTCAGACCTTTGAAGGCACGGGTTGGGAGATCGACTTTACCGCGATGCCGACACCCAACTGGCGCCTGCTCTTCAA
>SLLG01000276.1 GCA_007134215.1 Opitutales bacterium
CGAGACACCCGTCTTCATGCCCGTCGGCACCCAGGCCACGGTAAAGGGCCTGCAGCCGCGCGATTTGGAGGCCGTCGGCGCACAAATCATCCTCGGCAACACCTATCACCTGAATCTGCGGCCCGGGTCGCCGCTCATCCGCAAGCTCGGCGGACTGCACGCGTTTATGGGCTGGGACCGCCCGATCCTTACCGACAGCGGGGGCTTCCAGGCCTTCAGCCTCGCGCAACTGCGGAGCATGGACGACAACGGCGTGCGCTTCCGCTCGCACCTCGACGGAAGCGAAGTGTTTCTCGGGCCGCGCGAGGTCATCGACATCCAACGCGACCTCGGCTCGGACATCGCCATGGTGCTGGACCAGTGCCCGCCCGCCGGATGCCCGCGCGCGGAGGCGGAGGAAGCCGTGCGCCGCTCTCTCGCGTGGGCGCGCGCGAGCCTCGACCACGCGAGGGAGACCGGCTATCCTGCGGACAGGCAGGTTTTCGCCATCGTGCAGGGCGGCCGCTTTGAGGATCTGCGCAGCAGGTGTGCGCAAGCCCTGGCGGAAATGGACTTTCCCGGATATGCCATCGGCGGCGTGAGCGTGGGTGAAAGTGAAGAAGAAATGATGCCGCAAGTGGAAACCGCCGCGGGGTGCCTGCCGCACGCCAAAGCCCGTTATGTCATGGGTGTGGGAACCCCGCCGCAGCTATTGCGCATGATCGGTTTCGGTGCGGACATGTTCGACTGTGTCATGCCCACCCGCGAGGCGCGCCACGGCGTCGCCTTCACACCATGGGGTAAGATCAACCTGAAGAATCACCGCTTCCGCGAAGACCCGCGCCCTCTTGTTGAAGGTCTCGACAATCCCGTCTCCGCACGTTTCTCGCGCGCCTACCTTCGTCATTTGGTGATGGCCGGTGAAATTCTGGGAGCGGTTCTTCTCAGCGTGCATAACGTACACTTCTACCTGAACCTGATGCAAGAGGCCCGCGCCCGCATTGAAAGCGGCGACTTCCACTCTTGGGGCCGCGCGTGGATTGACCGCTATCACACAGGTGATCCTCACCGCGAACACTGATCCCGCCGGGAACCGGGTTTTACACGGTTGCCTCATTCTTCCCGGATTTCACTCCGGGCTCCGCGATGGCAAAGGAATGCGGAGTTCTTCATTTCCATGGACGGGCGCGGGAATTCCGCATTCAAAGCTTGCACTGCACACGAAATGCCATTTGTATCCGCTCTGTTCATTAGATAAATATTATGATCTCAGACCTCACCGAAGAGCTGAAAGAGCTCGAAAAAAAAGAAGCACGCCTCGCGAAGGAAAAAGAAAAACTCCAAGCGAAGATCAAAGAGAATAAAGAGGAGGACAAGAAACTCGACGATCTCCTCAAGAAAAGCGGCTATGCCACTCCGCGCGCTTTGATCAAGGCCCTCATGAGCAAGTTCAACATCCGCTCCGTCACGCGGACGGGGGCCGCCGGAAAGACCGCCGCGGCGGGGTCTCCTTCCACGGGTAAGCGCAAGCACACGAAGATGACGCCCGAGCTGCGCGACGCGATCAAGAAGGAACTCAAGGCAGGCGCTTCGAAGAACTCGATCCGCCACAATTATGACATCAGCTACGCCGTCGTCACGAAGATTGCCAACGGCGCATACGACAAGCTGAAGTAGATTTTACTTTCCAGCACCTGTAAAGCCCGCCTTCCGGCGGGCTTTTTTCGTTTCCGGGCCGATTTCCGCCCAAGCTTGCCATAGCGCTGGGAATACCCTTGGGTGGTGGGCTTTGCATATCGCGTGATGTTTCAGAAGATTCTCAAAAGACTTTCCGGGAGCCACTACCGTCGGTTCTACAAGAAGGCGCGGCCCCTCGTGCAGCGCATCAACGAACTCGAGGCGTCCTACCAGAGCTTGTCCGACGAGGAGCTGCGGGCGAAGACGGACGAGTTCCGCGCGCGCTTCCAAAAAGGCGAGACCCTCGACGACCTCCTGCCCGAGGCCTTCGCCGTGGCGAAGAATGCGGCCCGGCGCCTCTGCGGGCGCGAGATCGAATACGCCGGCACGAAAGACGTGTGGAACATGGTGCATTACGACGTGCAGTTGCTCGGCGGCATGGCGCTGCACCAGAACATGATCGCGGAAATGGCCACGGGCGAGGGCAAGACGCTCGTCGCCACCCTGCCCCTCTACCTAAACGCCCTCGCCGGCCGGGGGGCGCAGCTTGTCACGGTCAACGAGTACCTCGCCCAGCGAGACGCCGAGTGGATGGGGCACATCTACTCGTTCCTCGGCCTCAGCGTGGGGGTGATCAAGAACATGCAACCGCCCGACGAAAAGCGGGAGGCCTACAACAAAGACATCACCTACGGCACGGCGAGCGAGTTCGGCTTCGACTACCTGCGCGACAACGGGATGGCGACGACGCGCGCGCAGCAGGTGCAGCGCGACCATTTCTTCTGTATTATCGACGAGGTCGACTCCATCCTCATCGACGAAGCGCGCACCCCTCTCATTATTTCCGGCCCCGTGCAGAGCGACCGCGAGGCCCCCTACATGGAGCTGAAGCCGCTCATCGAGCGCCTTGTGCGCAAGCAGACGCAGTTGTGCAACCGCCTCATCTCGGAAGCCAAAGCAGAGCTGGAGAAAGGCGAAGAGCAGGTAAAGAGCGAGCGCGAAGAAGCCGAAAAACGCCTCAAAGAGATCACCCGCGTTGAAAAGGAGAACAAAGACCGCGCCAAGCGAGGCGAAGAAACCCTGCCCGTGCCGGAGGATCCGCGCGACTCCGATCCCTACACGCTGATGTGGCAGGTCAAACAGGGCATGCCGAAGAACAAAATCCTCCTCCGGCTCCTCGAGGAAGGCCCCATCCGCAAAGCCTTTGACGCCTTCGACCTCGAAATGGCGGGCGACTTCAACAAGAATCGCCGCTACGCCCTCAAGGAGGAGCTGTATTTCACCCTCGACGAAAAACAGCGCAGCAGCGACCTCACCGAAAAAGGCCGCGAATTCCTCCGTCCGGACAATCCCGACGCCTTCGTCCTGCCCGACCTGCCGACACACTACATGGAGATCGACGCGCGGGAAGACCTCGACCCCAAGGAGAAGGCCAAAGCCAAGGCCGACGCGCAGAGCGAATTCGAGCGCACGAGCGAGGAAATCCACTGCATCAGCCAGCTCCTTCGCGCCTACAGCCTCTACGAGCGCGACGTCGAGTACGTCGTGCAGGAGGGCAAGGTGATGATCGTCGACGAGAACACGGGGCGCGTCATGCCGGGCCGCCGCTGGTCCGACGGGCTCCACCAGGCGGTCGAAGCCAAGGAAAACGTCAAGATCGAGAAGGAGTCCAAGACCTACGCCACGATCACGCTCCAGAATTACTTCCGGCAATACGAAAAGCTCGCGGGCATGACGGGCACGGCGGAGACCGAGGCCAACGAGTTCAAGGACATCTACAAGCTGTCCGTCATGGTCATCCCGACGAACAAGCCGTGCATCCGCGTCGACAACAATGACGTCATCTACAAGACCCGGCGCGAGAAATACAACGCCGTCGTCTCCGAGATCGAGGAAGCGCAGAAGCGCGGCCAGCCCTGCCTCGTCGGCACCGTGTCCGTCGACGCCTCCGAACTCCTCGGGCGCATGCTGCGGCGCAAGAACATCACCCACAGCGTCCTCAACGCCAAATTCCACGCCCAGGAGGCCGAGATCGTCGCGCGGGCGGGCCAGCGCGGGGCCGTCACCATCGCCACCAATATGGCCGGCCGCGGCACCGACATTAAACTCGGCGAGGGCGTCGCCGACGCCGGGGGGCTCTACGTCATCGGCACCGAGCGCCACACCTCGCGCCGGATCGACCGCCAGCTGCGCGGCCGCTGCGCCCGCCAGGGCGACCCCGGGGTGACCCGTTTCTTCCTCTCGCTCGAGGACGAACTCATGCGCCTCTACAGCCAGGGCAGCGCGGGCAAGCTCCTCGAAAGCTCCTTCGAGGAGGGCGAGCCGCTCGAGCACCGCTGGCTCAACCCCATGATCGAACGGGCGCAGAAAACCGTCGAGCAGCACCACTACTCCGTCCGCCGCCGCCTCCTGCAATACGACGACGTCGGCTCCAAGCAGCGCGAGGTCATCTACGGCCTGCGCAACGACGCCATCACAAACGACGAGCCGAGTGAAATCATCTTCGAGCTGATCGCGGAGGAAATCGACGCCAAGGTCGACGAGTTCAACGTCGGCCGCGACACCGACGACGACAAAGAGGAGAACGATTTCGCGACATGGGCGGGGCAGACCTTTCCGATTATCCTCAAACCGGAGGAGCTCAAGGGCAAGAGTGCCGACGAAGCCGCCGATTTAGTCCTCGGCAAGGTGCGCGAGGCCTACCGCATGAAGCAGGAAGCGGAGGAACCCGAAGCACTCAAACGCCTCGAGCGCTTCGTCATCATCAGCTGCATCGACCGCAACTACCAAGGCCTCCTCACCGAGATGGAAGACCTGCGCCAGAGCGTCGGCCTCCGCGGCTACGGACAGAAGGATCCACTTGTCGAATACAAGAACGAGGCCTACGCCTACTTCGAGCAGATGATGACACAGGTGCGCTCCGAAGTCTGCACAAGCATTTTCCGCAGCGTGACCAACCTGCGCGCCTTCGACCAGCTCATGGCGCGCATGCAGAGCCGCGCGCGCACCTCCGGTCCCGCCGATCCCGACGGCGACCAAGGCCAGCCCGCCGCTGTCGGCGCGGGTGCCCAGGCCGCCGCCCGCGGCGGCCGCGACGTCAAGCTGCCCAAGATCGAGCGGAAGCCCGTGCAGGTGGCAAACGAGCCCAAGCGCAATGAAACCGTCACCATCCGACGCGACGGCAAGACCGAGAGTATGAAGTGGAAGAAGGCCGAGAAACTCGTGAAGGAGCAGGGCTGGACGCTCGTCCGGAAATAGCCGGGGATCCCCGCGGCTCGGCCGCCGTTTGGCCGCCATGGCTCCGTGCCCCCGCGGCCGTGGCGGCAGCCGCGCTCTCCGCCTTCGCCCTCTTCGCCGCGTTTCCTCCGTGGGATGTCGCCGAGGCCGCCTACATTTGGGCCATCCCGCTCGTTGTCTGGATCCTCGTCCTCCAGCCGCGCTACCGGGAGGTCGCCCTCGTCTCCTTCGGCTGCGGGTGGGCGGCGTGGTTCGCCCTCATCATCTGGCTGCGGCACTTCGCCGTCGAAGCGGGCGTGCCCGGGGGCGTCTTCATCGGATGGTCCGCCACCCTCCTTCTCAGCGCGGTTCTCGCTCTCTTCCTCGTCGCGTGGGCGCTCGCCCTGCGCTGGGTCTTCGTGCGCACATGGGGCCTGCCCAAAGGCCGCCGCGTCCTCGCCCTCCTCGGGCTCGCCGGGCTCTGGGTCGTCCTCGAGTGGATACGCTCGTGGATCCTCACAGGGTTTCCCTGGCTGCCACTCGCGGCCAGCCAATGGCAGCGGCCGCTCCTCCTGCAAACCGCCTCCGTCACCGGAGCATGGGGCGTCTCCTTCCTCCTCGTCTTCTTCAACTTTGCCATCGTATTCTACGTTGTGCAGCTCCTCACGCAGCGACGCGGCCCCTGGTACTCGCGCTTCAATCCGGAGTTCTACGCGGCGATGACGTTTCTCGCGCTCTCCGTCTTCGCCGGCATCCGCCTCGGCGGCGAGCGCGGACGCGGCGAGACGGTCTTCGAGGCGGCCTTCATCCAACCCTACGCCCGCCCCTCGGAGAAGTGGGACCGCGACTACACGCAGCAAGTCCTCGACGACCTCGCCCGCGTGTCCCGGGTGAGCCTTTACCTCGGCGCCGATGTCGTCGTGTGGCCCGAGGCCCCCACCCCGTTCCCCGTCTACGGCAATCCGCACATGCGCGCGTGGGTGGAGGACCTTGTCGACCTCCTCGACCGCCCCCTCCTCATGGGCAACATCGCCGTTGAGGGCGACCGCGCCGATCCCGAAGCGCGTTGGTACAACGCCGTCTTCGTCGCCCAACCGGAGCGGGGACTGCGCCCGCGCTTCTACGCCAAGCGGCACCTTGTCCCCTTCGGGGAATACGTCCCTTTCACCCGCTTCCTTCCCTTTCTCGACAAGGTCGTACCCCTGCCCGGCTCCTTCCACCCCGGGGAGGGCGCGCAGCTCGTTCCACTCGAAGTGGGCGACTCCGTCTACCGCGTGGGTTCGCTGATCTGCTTCGAGGATGTCTTTCCCAGACTCGCCCGCGAATCCGTGCGCGCAGGCGCGGATTTCCTCTTCGTCGCCACCAACAACACATGGTTCCGCGAAGAGGCCGGCGCCTACCAGCACGCCGCCCACTCCGTCCTCCGCGCCGTGGAAACACGACGCCCCGTCCTCCGCGTCGGCAACGCCGGCTGGAGCGGATGGATCGACGAATTCGGCGGCATTCGCCACGTCGTCACCGGACCCGGCGGAACGATCTACTTCCAGGGCACCCAGAGCGCGCCCTTTGCCATCAACCCCTATCAGGCGGGCACCCTCACGCCCTACGTCCGCTTCGGCGACTGGTTCGTCGCCCTCTCCGCCCTCCTCGGCCTCGGTGCCTACGGCGCGCTCCGGCACCGCCCGACCGGCTGGCCGCGAAGGGAATGCTGAGCCGGAGGCGACCACCCGTCACCCGGGCGACCCACGCGCCGAAGGTGCGCCACAGCGGACCGCCCGCCGGAACCGACAATCCACATCCGGCGACACCCCCGCCCCCCCCGCCGCCAAACACCGCCGCGAAAACGTCACCACATCACCGGAAAGCCGTATATCCATACGGCCCCAAAATCGGATATGGTTGAAGAGTTTATCCTCGGCTTCCCCGATTTTTCCTTTCTAACTTCTGAACAACGAACATGAAACATTCCATCTCCTCCATTCTCTTCCTCTCTCTTGTCATCATCGGTTCCGCTGCGGCAGAAGCGCCGCAGATTATCTTTGTATCCCACAACACCAGCGCGAGGGCCTCGCTGGAGGTTGTGGTGACGGACGAATACAATCGACAGCAACGGAATGCCTTGGCGGAGACGAATCCCGACGCCGTCTACGAGAATGTGCAATTCCGCGATGTGCCGACGAGCTTCAGCGGGCCGAGGTTGGCGTTTTATTACGACCTTCTGGATCTGGAGCCGGAAGATCCCGCGGACAAGGGCTTTACCGATCTGCTCGAAGCCGAGGGCTACAATGTCTACCGTTCATGGACAGAATCAGAGACCGATCCGATAACCGGAGCGGTTACACGGACATTTGAATTCCATCCTCCCGGTGACCGTGCGACAGCGGATAACTACTTCCTTACGCAGGAACAGTTGGATCTCCTTTCGTCAGCGGAGCTGATTATCTTCAGCCGCGACACTTCCGTCGCGGAATACGCACGGGGGAGCGAGAACGGGACCGGAACCCCCATTCTCATCGAACAGTGGAACAAGTTGGATGTGCCTCTCATTTCGATGAACAATTCACTTGTCACGAGCAACGAGTTCAATAGCAACGCATGGGGCTGGAGCTATGGTTTCAGCGGTAGACTGACCTCGAACATACTGAACCGGCAGGATGTGCCCGAAGGCGTGGAGCAGTTCGTCGAGATTGATGTGCGCCCGAAAATCATCCATAACGACGCCAGCATCCTCCGGGGAATCGTGCCGCTCGACGACGGGCGCGTAGACATGTATATGGATTCCGGTACGTTTCCCGCATCGATGCCAACCGTCCCGCGTAAATACAGCAACAATGAAAGTTTTTCCTATCCGGAGCAGGCAAAGGTCGTACTGGAGTTTGACGTGCCTTCCTTCTTCGTCGCGCAAGTCGGGGAAATCATGGACCGCTGGCCGGTGATCATCCGGCACGCTCCGAACCGCCGCTTTTTCGAGCCCGTCTCCATAAACCCGTCACGCATTGTGACACCTGCGGCACCGCGGATATACTTCGCCGCAGGCATGATCACGACCGGACTGAAGAACCTGACGCCGACCGGAGAGCAGGTATTTCTCAATATTGTGAGCGAGTTCGTGCAGCCTGCCGGGGTCACGGCCTACACCGTGACATTTGATCTCGGCGACAGGGGCACACGCACGGGCGGGGGACTGTTGACCCAGACCGTCACGGCAGGTGGAGCCGCCGCCGAGCCCGATGTCGCGCCCGACGAGGGATGGGAATTCGTCGGCTGGGACGGCACCTTCGACAACATCAATGCCGACATCACGATTACCGCCCAATACGAGCAGACTAGCGGAGGCTTCTGGGCAGGGTTGCCAGTGAGAGCGGACGGAACGGTTGAGACCGAGGCATTCGGAACGGTCTTACCTCTCGGCGACTTTGCTCTTCTCGATCGCCTCGCGGCGTGGGTCTACCTTCCCGAGTCCTTTATCACGGAAAACGGCGCATGGATTTTCGGGTCCGGCTGGGACGTTCTACCAATTGATGAAGACGGCTGGTTTGCGGACACCCCCCTCGGGTGGATTCACATGGATACCGGCAAGGGTTTCCTCTATATCCACGAAGCAGGGCATTGGGCTTACCCCGCGGAGCACGCGCCGAACGGCGGTCGTTGGGTCTATCTCTTCGCCGACCACTGAGCCGGATGGGGACGCATTGTCAGCGGAAGATCGATCCGATCCAGTCGACCATGCGGATGAAGGCGATAATAAAGAGGATGGAACCGAAAAGGCCGATCCAATCCCACTTGTATTGGGAGAGCTTCACCTCCCCGCGGGCGAGCATGCCCGGAAGATAGAGCAGGTCGACGAGGAGCAGCCGCTCGTTCTTTGTCGGATCACTCTCGATGTCCGGCTCGTGCTCGTCGAGCAGCTCGAGTTGATCGACTCGGAATCCGGCGTCGCGGATACGCTGTTCCTGCCCCACGGGGGTATCGAGGCGGCAGTAGAACTCGGCTACGGCACGTTCATTGTGCTGCCGCGTGAGGTAGGAAATACCGATAACGGCAGAGAGCGACGGGACGATGAACATGGGATAGCGCACCTGCACGGGCAGGCGTACGACCTCGCCCGCCGCGTTCACGAGGCCAAGGGCCGCGTCATGCAGGTTGATGCCGTAGAGGCCCGCAATCCACTCCGCGATGCCCTGCAACTGCATCAGTTGAAAGAGTGATTGTCCGAAGAGGGAGAATTCCGGCTTGTTCACCGCAATAAAGAGCGGTGTCGCGACCAGCACCGATATAATCGCCGCCGTCGCCGTGGCGCGCCGCCACATAAGAGCGACAAGTATCGACATTCCCGTGAGCGCGTAGATGGGCTCGACGATGGTGGCAAAGTCCACGAGATCATCCACCCCCGCCGCGATCCACCAGCCGAGGAGCATAGCCACGACGGCCAGCACCCGCGCCATGAACAGGTAATGCCGCGCCGACGCCCCGCGCACAAGGTGCTCTTGGTAGAGGTTGTTCACCGCCATGCTGCTGAAAGTGAGCAGACTGGCGTCGAGGCTCGACATGACGGCGGCAAGGATTGACGCGACGAGAAGCCCGCGCAGACCGACGGGCAGTAAATCGCCCGCCGCGAGGGCGAAGACATTGTCCGGCGAGGCGTTGGGTATGCCGGAGGCCGGGTCGAGCATTGGATGCCCGGCATACAAAGCCACCGCGAAGAGCCCGACCAAGCCCCAGCCGAGCGTGCAAAAGCGCTTCAGGACAAGGCCGAAGGCCTTCATCCGCGAGACCATCTCGTTCCGCGCGGCGGCGGAGCCGGGGGCGGTCGCGATCGTCGCGGCGAAGGTTATCCCGATGGCAAACCAGAAAACCCACCAGAAGCCGAAGTCCAGACCGTCGGAAGCGATGAGGTAGGTCATTTCGTCGGAGATCGCGGCGTTGAGTGCTTCCGTGCCTCCGGCGCTCACCACCGCGAACGGAATGAGCAGAAAAGACAATATGATAATGAGCACACCTTGGTAAATATCCGTGGCGTAGGCCGCGATCACCCCGCCGAGCAGGGTGTAGACCAACGTGGGCACAACGATGACCGCAAGTGCCCAGCCGTCGGAAATCGCGCCGCCGGTCATCACCTGCACGACAATCGCGGCGGACTTCAGGCCGAACCCGAGGCTCATGGGCACGGCGAATAATACGACCAGCTTGAATATCGTCGCCATTCCGTGCCCGAACCGCATCCGCACGATATCCACTGTCGTGACGATGCGCAGCCGCCGCACCACGGGCGGGTAGAGCCAGAAAAACGGCGTGATAAGGATCCATGTGAGGCTCAGCCAGACTCCGGAGAACCCCCGCTGGAACGTCGCCGCCGCCACCGCCATGGGATGGTTCGCGTTCGTGCCGCCGGCGAAGGCCGACGCAATGATCATGAGGTTCCCCATCTTCCGCGAACCCACGAAGAACGCTCCGCAATCCTTGATCTTCGGGAACGCCCAGAAGGCGATCCCGAACATAAACAGGCCGTAGACGGCGATGACGATCCAGTCAAAGCCTTCGAGATGGATCAGGTCGGGGTTCTCCATAGTCTTCTGCGGGGAGTCGGGGAAAGGAGGCTATTGAAGGCCGCGGACGCGCTCCACCGCAAGCGGAGAATACCCGTCGCCGAAAGAAAAGAGCGGACGCGCCCGTGCAAATTTCTCCGCGGAATACTCAACATCATGACCCCCCGCAGCGTCTCAGGTCTGATGCACCTACAATCCATTCAGATCTATTTGGTTCCGGCGGCTCTGCTCTTCGGCCACGCCTTGCTCGCCGCCGATCAACGCCCCTCCGAGTCCTCCGTGCGGGAACTCCTCAATGTCTCCGGTGCCCGCGCTTCCTCCGGCGCGCTTTTCGAGGAGATGGAGCGCGTCACGGAAATCGCCCTGCGCGGCCTCGAGCACGAGTTCGCCCACCATGAGGGCGGTGACGAAGTCCTCGCCGCGCTCGCGCGCGAACTCAACGGAATCATGCGCGAAGAGCTGGCGTGGGAAAGGCTCCGCCCACTTTATATCGATGTCTACCGCGACGTCTTTGACCAAGACGAAGTCGATGCCCTCGTCGGGTTCTTCAAGTCCCCGGCAGGGAGGGCCTACGTCGCCAAACAACCGCAAATCACCGCACGCACGTCGACCCTCCTCGAGCCCCGTACCGGGCCGATCATGGACCGCGTCAACCGCGCCATCACCGAAGCCATGGACGCCCTCGGCGGTCGTCCGCACCAAGGGCACCACCACCACCACGGGGAAAGCGCCCCCGGCCCCCGCGAAGCCCACCCGCCCGCCGGGCGTTAACGGGTTGCGGAACGGTCTTCTCAGTGCCAGTAGTCCCTGATCCAGGGCGTGGGACGGAGGAAGCGGAAGGCGCCGCGGATGCGTCCCTCGATAGCGTCGGCGGGCGTGGGACTGCCGTGAAAGACGAGGATTTTCGCATCCTCGGGCGGCTCGGGCACCTTCCAAAGACTGACGGGAAAGGGTGGGAGGCAGGAGCGCTTGAAGCTGGCGCACCAGTCGTCGGGCCAGTAATGGAGCTTGCCCAGCTCCGCCATCTTGGCAGAGAGGTAGGACTGCTCGTGGCGGTGGGCGGCTTTGACGTCGTCGATCTTTTCGATGAAGTCTGAATATACTTCCGGATACGCACCGATCTCAAACCGGTAAACGGAGGAGTTGCCCTCGATGCGGTGCGGGCGGAGCCAGTCGTGGATGATGAGAAACTCGCCGGGAAGGGTGAAGAAGTCGTCGAGACCGCGCAACACGACAATATCGAGGTCAAGGAAAAGGGCGGTGCCCTCGAGGTCGGCGAGGGGTTGCTGGAAGGTGCTTAGCTTTCGCCAGCCGCGTTCTTTGCCCTGCGGCAGGTCCATGGGGGGAAGCGGCTTGACCTCGATGCAGGGATCGATGCCCGCCCCGTCGTCGGTGAAGCAGACGAAGCGGTGCTCCAGCGTTAGGTTGCGCCGCACCATGCGGTAGAGGCGGTTGACGTATTCGGCGGGAAACTTCGTTCCCCACTTCATGCAGATGACGTTATATGGTCCGGCCATGGTTCAGCGGATCTCCCAACGGTAGTTGTAGTGAGAAAGCAATTCCGGGTCGCCGTCGGTCACCCGCACAACATCCTCGATGCGGCAACCGCCGAGCCCCGGGTAGTAGAGCCCCGGCTCGACGGTGATGACCTGCCCGGCGCGGAGACGCCCACCCTTGGGGCTGACGCGCGGGGGCTCATGCACCTCGAGCCCGAGCCCGTGCCCGAGCCCGTGGAAGAACCCCTGCGCAACACCGTCGCACGTGCCGGTGGCGTAGCCGCGCTCCTCGAAGAACCGGAGAACATACGCGTAGAGCTTCCTGCCGTCGGCGCCCGCCCGGTGCTTCCCGACGGCATTCTGCTGCGCCTCGTGGACTGTCGCGACAAGGGCGCGCTGCGCATCCGAGGCGCGCCCCTTCAGGAACGTGCGCGTCATGTCGCCGTGGTAACCGGTGGTCTGCGAACGCGGAAAGATATCGACAATGATCAGCTCGTTCGCGCGAAGCGGACCGCTCCCGCGGTGGTGCGGGTCGCAGGCCTGATCGCCGCCCGCGACGATGACCATGCCCGGATCGGCCCCGTGCTCAAGGCACGCCACGCCGATCTTCTCGCGCATGCGCTCCGAAGTGAGCGGACGCTTGCCGTGGTAGAGCTTTCCCTTGCGGATTTCCGCCTCGCGGAGGGTCTTGGCGACGACGCGGAAGCCTGCCTCGGAGGCTTTGTTGGCACCACGGATGGCGGCCGCCTCCTCGTCGGTCTTGAACTCCCGCTGCGCGAAGAGCATCCCGTCGACCGGCTCGATGTCGACGCCGCGCGCGCCGAGCGCAAGCGCGAGGCCCGCCGGAAAGGCAAAGGGCACGCGGAAGCCGTCCACTCCGTATTCCTTTGCCAGCGCCTCGACGACGGCGGCGACGAGCGCGGCCTCCGGCGGCTTGCGCATGCCCTCCTCTCTCAGGGTCTCGCCCGCGCGCTTCGACCACGCCTCCCACGGGAGCACTTCGTCGAACCGCGACTGCGTGCGCACCCGGTTGAACTCAAGGCGGTTCACCACCGCCACCCGCTTGCGCCCCTTCGAAAAGGCGATGAACGCGTCGGGCACGGAGACGCCGCCGAAATACAGGGCATCGGCCGACTGGTCCGTGCTGGAATACAGAAGATTGCCCCGTGGGGCGCGGGAACGCTTTTTCTTCGCCACGCGATTACCATTGCGCCCCGCCCGCGCCTGTCTACACAAATCCCCATGCGTCCTTTGACCCGGTATATCCTCCTTGCCGCCCTCGGCACCTCGCTTCTCTTCACCGCTGCCTGCGGTCCCGAAGACACCGCCCCGGCGGCGGATCCCCTGCCCTTCGAGCACTGGTTCCCGCTCAGGATCGACGGCACGGAGATCGAGGCGCAGATCGCCGTCTCCCGCCGCGAGCAGTCGCGCGGGCTCATGCACCGCGAAAGCCTCCCCCCCGACAGCGGCATGCTCTTTATCTACCGCGAGCCCCAGCGCATGAGCTTCTGGATGAAGAACACCCTCATTCACCTCGACATCGGTTTCTTCGACAGCGACGGCGTCCTGCGCGAGATCCACTCCATGATCGCGCACGACACCACCCCCACCCAGTCGCGCAGCGACGAAATCCGCTATGCCCTCGAAATGGACGCCCGCTGGTTCCGCGAAAACGGCATCCGCCCCGGCGCGCAAC
>SLLG01000097.1 GCA_007134215.1 Opitutales bacterium
TCTCTGCTGAGCGGCTCACACTGCACAGCGAGCATCGTGTCGTCTCGGATCCAGCAACCGCGGCCGTTCTGGCGAGGGTTGGCGACGTCGACGCGCTCGAAGCACTGTACGGCGCCTGCGATACCACCTATGCCCGTTGGCAGGTGGCCTCCACGGCTGTTGCTGCCGCGATCACGGGCGCTCCGCATCTCGATGCGATGATCTGGCAGGCCCGCTTGGCCGAACTCGCAACAGAGGCTTACGCCACCCGAGAGTGGGACACGGCTTGGTTGGTGACGCTGTTGGACGATCTTCACGAATCGGATGCCGATGAGATCGCGAGGGTGCTTGGTGCCTTACCCAAGGTAGACTCGCGCGAGGCTAGCAAGCTTTTGGTTTCGTCGTTCTTCGATCGCCCCTTGGTTGCGTGGAGGGTGATTTCTGCGCTACCGGAGCCTGAGTACCCGAATGAAAGCTATCAGAACTCACTGAGCAGACTCGCCTTCGTACTGTTGAGTAAGGGTCATGATGAAGCTTGGGACGCCCTAGCTCTCAGCCAGCGCCGTGGAACACTCAAGAGGATCATCGCCCCGCTCCCTACGCACTTTCTCCGGCCGTTCCTCTTGAGGGACCCAGAACGTACTCTGACAACTGTCGCTATGCCACCCATTGGGCGTCGCGAAACCGAGGACGTTAGGTACCTGTTTGCCCTCGGTCACATGGTTCTTGGAACCTGCGGTGCCATGCCTGAGGCATGGTGCGAGGCTCAGCCTCCGGCCGTGCGAGCCCCCCTCCTCGCGTTGGCTGCGAGCACTATCCCAAGCCATCATGCGATCGCGAATGCTGCCCAGGTCCTGATGGACAACCTCAGCGAGATACCGCTTCCGCATGCACTCGCATCTACCTTGCATCTCGATCACGCGACTAGAGTACTCGCTGGTACCAACGCAAGCTCCCAATGGCGCGACCTCCTACTCGATTCGGTGCAAAGTGTAAGCAGTACAGCGGAAGCTGCTCGGCTGCTGTTCAGCTACCGCCACGAGCGCGAGACGGAGTTAGCGCTCTCTGACAGACTGGCTGCCGTAGGCCCATTCTTGAGCGAGTACGGTCACTTGTTCCAGGACCGCCTCGATGCCATTTTCTTTGCGCTCTCTGCGACCCCATTGGGGCTTGCTACACTCGTTCGGCCCGAGTTGCAGGCATGGATAAGCGCGCGTGGAAGCGCCGGGCTCTCTCACCAGCACAATGATATGCCTGCCGCAACGGCTCTGCGTCAGCGTGTCGCGCATTACGTTCGCGTCCGCAGTGATGCGATCGATGTCCAGCAACTAGTGCTGCCTCTCCTGCTAGCGGTCGGCACCGACCCGCGATCCAGAGCACAGCTTGAGAGAGTTGGACGACTTCACGATCTAGCCGTCTACTCACTAGCAGACGTGGGCATCTTGCATCCAACAATCACGGTCGACGAGGTTCGCGCCGCATCCACGAGTGTATCTGACGAGTACGGAAGACCACTAAGCACAGTCGGATCTGCCTGGGGTGTCATCGTCGGGCGCAGCTACTCAGACCCGACGTGGGCAATTGAGACCTGGTACGAACTAGATGCTGAGTTCAAGCTTGACAGAGCGGTTGCCGTAGCTTTGGCGGATGCCTGCCTCGCTTGCGGTCTGTTCCGCGATGCTTACGAACTCGCACGCACAGGACCCGGCTTCGACCACTGTTGGCAGATCATCAGCGCAGCCCATCAAGGACTGTTCCACACCTTCCTGGATGACGTCGAGGCCAACACCGTGCCCCAAGGAATCGCTGCGTCTGGTCCGGGGCTCAACTCGCTTGTTGAGCAGGCGTTGGCTGCTCTTCCGTACCAAGAGCGCCGCCAGCGTCTCCTTGGATGGGCAGACAGCGCTGCATCCGGCACATTGATTGGCAGTGAAAAGGTCATACCACTCCTCAACCACCTCGCCGAGTTCGATCCTGCACGCGCTCGGAGTGTAACGGGCATGGCTGAGAAGCTCCTTCTATGCGCTGAGGGGTTGCCTTCCTTGCTCGCATGGGTTCGCAGGGTTGCAGCTGTCAATGGTGACCGTGGACGCCGCGTGTTGAACGCAGCTCTCGAAGCGATTGCGCTTCGTTCCGACACCTCAACCTCAATCCGCGCGGAGCTGGACGCCTTAGTCTCTGCTAGCCTGACCGCAACCAAGACTACCGAGCCACAGCCTATCTTGGGACGAGATGGCACGGGTGCCTGGCTGCGTCTCTCGCGGCTGACGATGGTCAGACAGCTTCTGAGCGCAGGATTTCGACGCAATGTGGTGTGTCCGTACGTGATCCTAGACACGCTGGAAGATGTTTGCGACACCCTGCGTACGGTTCTTCCGAACACCGTACCTGACTGGCTCGCGCAGCGTCTTCTAGCCACGGCATGTGATGTCGTCGCGCACATCGAAGACCACGAGCGCCTGATTCATGCTGGGGCTTTTCTACTTGCCAGTCGGGTGTGGGAGGACGCCTCCGCACGTCAGCTAACGACCGTGATTGGTGATCGCCTCGAAGGTATCGGCGTTGATCGAATACTCAAGGACGAGTTCATCGTGTTGTCGGACACCATCCGAGCAGGCGACACCGAGACGCAAGCAGAGTTTCGGACTTCCATGATGGAAGAGGCAATCGCAGTGTCCGTCTCGGAAGTCGATCCCGAACTCTGTTGGGACCTGCTTGCCTCGTGTGCGCAGGGCGCGCGCTCCCGACATGCTGGACGCTTACTCCTGACAGCGTCGCATCATCGTCCCACCTGGGCCGTGAGCGTTGTAGCCGAGGTTCTGAGCAGTGCCAACGCCGGCGAGATCCTTGACAGCTCCCTCAAGGCGTCGCTAACTAAGGATTGGAGCCTCTTCCGCGAAGTAGCACGCCTAGCTCTTGACCTGCTTCGCTCGGAGGAGGTGACTACGCGTCGATGCAGGCAACTCATGACCGTGGACATTGAGCTGGCGCATGCGGCGCTACGGAAAGCACGACCGCCCTCGCTCGCGTGGCTCGAACCGGGAGGGCGTCGCGGAGCGGTCGGTGGGCAAGAATCGCCCGAAGTAGCTGCTCTCGCCGCGTTGCTCGAATCACACCCTTCGATTGCGTCCGACACACTGGGAGCATCGTCGGAGTCCGGCGTGGGTCTAAGGCAAGAACTTGAGCGAGCAGTCGACCTGCTTAGGCTGTTGACCGCGAATGGTTTCGCAAGCGCTGCACAGGTGATTTGTGACGCAGTCGCCGCCGCGCTGTCCGAGCCAAGTGCGCCGGTGGATGACCATGATCGCTTCGTCGTCCTGAAAGCCGTCGCGACTGTGCAGCCGGAGTTAGCCACACGTTTGGTCGTCGAGCTTGGGCTTGAGTACCGCGAGGAACTGACGGACATAGCGCGTGAGATCGCAAGAACCGGACCAACCGCCTCTTCGCTACTCTTGTCATTGAAACAGTGGAGCGTTCAAAGGCTGCATCCAATGGACCAGCTTGCCATGCTGCCCTACCTGGTCGCACATCTGCCATTGGCCGAGGCGTTGTCAGTGGTTCGCAGCTACGCGGAACGAGAACGAGACCCCCTGAGTGAGTTCAGCGCCGTCGCGACTCTCTGCGCCATTGCTGAGGTACGCAGCCCCA
>SLLG01000110.1 GCA_007134215.1 Opitutales bacterium
ATAAATTATATAAAGTCTGTTGATTCAGCTCGTTCTTCCGGTTACTCATCGCCAGCACGTCCTGGGCCCGAACAGCAACATAGCTGCCACTACCGGTAACGATATAGTTAAGTGGCCTTAGACCGAAACGGTCCGTTGCCAGATGGATAAGATCTTTTCCTTTATCGCATATAACCAGGTTAAAAGCCCCGTTTAAATTTTTTACAAAGTCAATACCATTTTTAAAATACATATCCCTGCATAAAGAAAGCACTGATTCAATAGAGCTGTGCTCAGGCAATACCAAGTAACCATCGATAGCTATAACCAAACCTTGATCTTTAAATTCCATTAATGCGTTATCATAGAATAATTGATGGTGAAACACTTTCACAGCACAATTATTAGACGTATAATTCTCTGCCTTAAGGTTATCTTTGTTGCTCATCCTACTTATAGATTCTTGATTGCCTTCTCCAACAGCAAGGGCAATTCCGGGAACACTCATTTAATTCCTCCTGAAAATAATAGAAATGTAATCGATATCAGTCTATAAATAAAGCCCTTCCAACCTTGTAATATACTCTTTTGAATCAAGATGAAGTGCCTTCTGGCAGGCATCATCTGCTTCTATCAAACCTGCATTCCATAAACTTTTAACAAAGTTTAACTGGCTGATAGGGTCATGCAGGGCAAACAGATACCAGGCCCTTTTTTTGCTTTGATCAGTTTTTGCAGCAATCTGATAACCTTCATAATATGCCTGGCTTGATAAATAAAAGTTTACTTTAAATAGCTTAATTCTATCTGGCCTAAAATACATCAAGTCATAAAGAATATTGGGAATCATATTAGACCCACCATTGACAAATAGTTCTTGTGGTGAATAAAATTGCCTTCCTCTGTTATCACTTAATATTTTTTTCTGATAGTGATACTTAATAGATTTGAATACAGCATAATCAACATCATTGAAAAAAGCCATATCTTCCATTTCATTAATATTATCAGAGCATTCATTGTTATAATATGCCACATCTACTTTTCTGCCAAATTCATTAACATCTGGAAGGCGATCGTTGCCTCCATAATTAATACGAACCACCACATCGAAGCTATCTATTTCAGCAGCATTTTCTTCACCAGTCGGGGCAGGCCCAACAACAGCTACGCTTTTGCCGGCTAGATAATTAGCAAATTTGCAGTCATGACCACTATAGAGCTTACTGACCACCGCGCCTGATTTCTCAAGTTCACCCCTGTGCAAATAATAAATATACTCATAGCTTTTCAATCTATCGGAATTTTGCTTTCGTTTTAATCTCAGGTAGTATTTTTCGATTCTATCATGATCGCCCTGGTCTTTTGCAGCATTAAAAGCAGTCACCTGTTTCTTATATCCCGTAAGCAATTTATCTGCCTCTGCATAAATACTGGCAATCATTTTTCCGCGGGTTGAATATGCCAGCCTGAAGCAGCCATTACTATACAATATATAGCAAAACTTTTTCCAACTATTGCTGCAAAGCAGCCTGGGGTCTAAATTGTTTGTTTTCGCTATAAGCGCTTCATAATTATCCGAAACAAGGCCACCAAATGTTCTCCTTCCCGCAATAAGCGCGGCTACTTCTCTCCTGTAGCTGTAAGACAACCCTTTCTGCTTAAGTGTTATACCAAAAAACCTGCGAAGAATTTTTTCTACAGCTAAGCTGGCTTTTTCTTCAGGTTGGCACAAAGCCTTCTCGATATGAACTCTTATAGTTTCTGCACTGCTAACTGCTATATATCTTCTGGTTAACCCGCTTAAAAATGAACCCCGCTTGATACTTTTCCATATTAGCTTTAAACTCACTTCGCTTTCAACTCCAAAATCAGATCAGTTAACTCCCTGACTGCCCCTGATCCTCCCCGGGTCTCCAAAACCATATCAGCCTGCTCTTTTACGATCTGCAGCGCATCGTTGACTGCAACTTTCAAACCAGCTGCTTCAAAAGCAGACAAATCATTTATATCATCACCAATATAAGCAATATTTTCCGGTTGCAAATGATATTTCTTGCTCAGTTCAGTAAGTACCGATTTTTTATCTTTCACACCCATGTATAGTTGATCAATTCTTAACTTTTCAGCCCTATGTTTAACAGCTTCACTACTTTCACCGGTTACTATAGCTGTTTTAATACCCTTTTCTCTTAACATCGCCAAGCCCATCCCGTCACGGGTATTAAATTTCTTTAGCTCTTCTCCGCTTTCACTGTAATACATCCCCGCATCGGTTAATACACCATCACAATCCATGACCAAAAGCTTAATCTTAGCCAGTCGTTCATTAAATGGATCGCTTTTCCTTCTCCTGAGTAAATCCTCAACAACAGTCCAGTCTTCCGGTTCATCAATTTCAACAGCAGTATCAGCAGGCATTTCATATATACCAATCTTGCCGCCCAGCCTCGACTGGTACTTATCCAAAATAGTTCTGCGTGTAAAATAGAAAGCCCCATTCTCCATAAATGAACCTGCAAATTGCTGACGCATTGGCCTTTTAAAAGGATCATAGTTTAATGGTTTTCCATACTCAGACCAAAAAAAACGCTTCATCCGAACCGCAGTTAATAGGGAATCAAGTTCTTCCCCTGTAAATTTTTCCACCGCCCCGCAAAAATCAGTTGCCTGAACCAGCGGGGAAGTTGCCTGGATAGTTGCCAAAACATCAAACTCTATATTTTTTGCAAAATGCAACATCACCGCTTCAGTGGTTGTATCATCACCTGCCAGCTCACAGGGCCTTTCCAGTATTTCTACATTTAAATTTAAGGAATTCACCACTTCAGCTATTTCTTCATCCTCTGTTGAAACAAAAACCTTTTGAAAAACGTCTGCCTGGCAGGCTGCTTCTAATACCCAGGCGCACAAAGGCTTGCCGGCAATATACTTGATATTCTTTTTTTGAATTGACTTAGACCCGCCCCTTAAAGGAACCAGGGCAACTGTGTTATTCATAACAAATTTACCTTTCGTTTTCCAAGTTTAAGCAAGTAATTAATTCTCCTTAAACACTTGCAGGCTAGGATAAAGAATTGACCTGCTGTTTTGCAAATACAGTTCAATCCCTGTAGGCTTCATAACCATTTCATTCATGATCAGGACAGCCTGATCAACAGTCATTTGCTCGCACAGCCCAGGATCTGCGATCCTGTGCAGTTGACCAACATTAACTTTTCGCTTCCGTCTTTCCTGTTCCTCCATCTTGAATTCACGGATTTTGGCTGCAACATTATTATTATAGCGACTTTTATCATAAAAAAAATACTCATATGAATCCAGATCAATACCGGCCAAAATAATCTGCTTGTAACCCAGTAAAACTGCAAAAGAAATAGCAATAACTAGTGAGGCATCGTACTGAATAAGAAGGTTTTCTTCCAAAAAATTTCGTTTAAAGTAAAAATAGTCTAAGAGACCTCTAAAGTCAGACTCATCTGTTCCACCGAGACTCTTTGGTACTGACACATACAAGTTTTCTGTAAACCCCAGTATTTCTTTGGACGCTTCAGCAGGTAGTTTCCTGTAATTCAAAATAGCCGGTCTGCTTTTAAATTCGCAACTTTTCTCATTATAGCATTCCCTGAAAGTTTCAAA
>SLLG01000219.1 GCA_007134215.1 Opitutales bacterium
AATATCCATCGTCTTTAGAGGAATGGGTTCCTGGGCTTTAGCCGCAAACTTAGCTTCACTGATGGGAATTATATCAACATTAATCTGGCTGGCAACTGTGGCCCTGGCTGTACTCTTGATGGTTAAGGCTTACCAGAATGAGACATTTAAGCTACCTATAGTCGGAAATATTGCCGAAAATCAGTTATAGTGATCTATTTAAAATTATTCACATTGTTGGTACGAAATTAACTAATAATTGGGGTGTATTATTGTGACGAAACACAAATGGCAATGTTTGGTTGTGCTTCTCTTAATTACGGCTTTATTAGCTAGCAGTTGCGCATATTTTAACCCGGGTGGAAGTGATAACATCCATCGAGCTTCGGCAGAAATAAAAGACTCAAGCGAAGGTGCGTTGCTAGATTATGAAACAATTTCACATGAATTTGAAAGGGTAACTTATCATGAATTAGGTGAAAATGCTGCTGAAGCAGAAGATGTAGAAGTGGTTTGGAATGAACAGGCAAGATTTATCAGCGACGAGTTGGCAGAAATAATATTATCTGCTGAAACTTTGACAAGCGATCGGGAAATCGAAGTAAGCGCAGTTGAGCCTGAGCCTGTTTATAACCCAGAAGAGTTATTAATAAATGTTGAAAAAAAAGTTTCTTATTGGGTGGTAAAAACAGATTATAACAACGGAGATCCGACCTATATTTTACGTAGAGCAAACCTAGAAGATGTTTTTGAAATCTTATATGTACCTGAACAAACCGTATACTTAAATAAAGATAATGTGGCTTATGTTGCAGATGGTGTTACGATGCTTAAGAATAATAATGCTAAGTCATCTTCCTCGTCGTTTGGTATTTCGACAGTTTATGCATCAAACACAGATTCGGAAAATGAAGAAGAATTAGTAGATCCTGAGGAAGAACATGTCTATGAGATTGATAGACAGTTTCTAGACGATCAGATTACAGTTTCGGGAAGATTTGAGATACATTATCCTCAAGCAGACGTTCGTTATGTGACTGGAGGATTATTTGGCGGTGCAGAAGATGATTTTGATATTGCCTTTATCGCAGGTGAAGAGTTTGAGCTAGAGATAACGGGTCAAATAGAGCATAGTTTAGATAAACCATTAAAAACACGCCTTGTGACTTATGGCCTCGATATTGGAGATGTTGGCCAGGCGAGTTTAGGTGTTTACTTAATATTTGATATTGAGGGCAATATCTCTTTCGAATATATAATTGAGCAAAGCTGTTATATCAGGGCAGGGGTAAGAGGAGAAAAAGGGAAATTCTTACCTAAGATTGAAACAGTAGAATTTTATTCTGAAATTGATTCATCTCTTAATGTAGAAGGTGAAATTAGTGGAGAATTATACATTAGAGGTGGTTTAGAAGCAGGTGTTTATTTTAACATTTGGGACCATGATATTGTTAAGGTTCATGCTCTAGTTGCTATAGATGCTAGGGCAGAATTTAAACAGCAGCTTGCAGAGCCTTATGATCGATGTTTTCTATTGGCACTTAGCTTTGTATTTGAATCAGAAGGCGAAGTAATGTATCCAAGCGGTATTGAATTTAGCGGTCTCTCATGGCCGGATATCGAATATGAAATTATGGAATTTGATATATATAAAAACAGCTGGTTGATATATGAATATGAAAGGTGCAGTGAAGGTGAAGAAGAGGATAGCTTTGCAACTGGTCAGCAAGCTCTTTCCCCGGGTGATAATACCTTACGGGTTGATGTATCAGGTACTGAATTGACAGGTTTTGTGAGAAGTCAGACTGGACATTCTGGTTTATCTCCTTATGTTTTGGCGGGTATAAGTCCTGGTACCAGAGTCCATTTAGAAGCCAATCAATATTCAGGAATTTATAGTCAGCGGTATTGCTTTGATTACTGGCATGGTTTAGTGAGTCATAATGACTCCTGGGATGAATTTTTAAATAGTATCGAATCGTCAGTTGAGTTTGTTGCTGAAGAAGAGGATGCCAATTATTATTTAACTGCATATTTTATCCATGACCCTTGTTATAAGTTGTATGTTAGAGCACCTGAAGAACTGGAAATAGAAAGTCCAACTGGTCATGAGGGAACATACATATATGAAGTAGATTACATACCAGAAGAAACTGAAGTCACTCTAATAGCCCCTGAAAACATGCCAGTTCCTGAATTACTTTTACATCTATATGAAGGTTTTGAGTTTAATTATTGGGAAATAGCAATTTTATCCACAGATGAGTATGGCTATCCAAATTATTTACATCTTTATTCTCAACCAAGAGTCGAAAGCAGAACATTTACTTTCATCATGGATCAACATATTCTTGTGAGGCCGAGGTACACAGCAATTCCTGTTCCTCCACCGCCTTCAGTTGAAGATGTTGAACCTAATGACATTCCTTCTGCATCCGATATCTTTAGATTCTATAGTTTAAGCGTTAATTCGAATCTGCCTCATATGGATTTATTGAGAACTCGTGCTCAAATAGTTATCGATAGTGATACAAGACATGGAGGTATAATTGATGCTAGTGGTGGATATGTTAAACCAGAAATACCAGCAGGGAGACAGGTGCAACTAGAGGCCCCAGAGTATATTGGGTCTGGAGATAACCGTTACCTTTTTCATAGCTGGGCTGGGGATGCAGCAAGTACGGAAAGATTTATAAGTTTTAATATGGATACTCATAAAAATATAACTGTAAATTATGTGGCTTCTCCTGAAGAAACTTTAGAACAGCCTTCTCACTACACCCTAACCGTTAACTCATCAGGAAATGACCAAGCCGACGTCGATATAACCAGTAAGACCGGGCATGGAGGTAAAACAAACTACCAGATAACCAATATCGCTTCGCAGGCAAAGATCCACCTGGAGGCCCCTGAATACCTCGGTTCCGGTGCCGAGCGGAAACGCTTCAGTAGCTGGTCAGGGGCAGTGAGCAGTTCAAGCAGGAGTATTACCCTGGAAATGGATAGTAATAAAATTGTTACAGCCAACTACATTGATGCCCCGGCACCTATAGCACGACCTAAAACATACACTTTAGAAGTGATTTCTTCAGTGGACGATCCCTCAGTGAAAATTGGAGCTTATATTACCAGCAAAACCGGCCACGGCGGCACCACGCCTTACACAATCATTGGTATAGAGGAAGGCACAAAGGTGCACCTGGAAGTTGGAGATTTGATTAATTTTGACGGCAGATTCACAGGTTGGTCGGGTTCAATATCTGATGAGAAACGCTCGATCAACTTCACCATGGATTCGGATAAAAAGCTCCAGGCCAATTACTGGTACGAAATATTTTAACAGCGATAACTGGTCAAAAGAAGCGGAAAATTTATTGAATACGGCTTGTTAAACCAGGGAAGGGGAGATTTGTGATGGCTGAATATACAGAGTGCCCGAATTGTTCGGAGGAGATCTCGCCAGGTGCCGCAAAATGTGAGCACTGCGGTAAAGGGCCTGGTGAAGAAAGCCTGAATAAAAAGGCCGGTAAAAAGAAGCCTGGGAAACAGGGTTCGCAAAAAGAAGCCAAAAAGAGCCAGCCTGGGAGTGAGGACACTTCAAAAGCCGATCTGTCAGAAAAGAGTAAGCCATCTG
>SLLG01000143.1 GCA_007134215.1 Opitutales bacterium
ACCCGGAACACCGAAGATATACTCCACGCCCTCCGCCTCAAGGCACTGGATAAAGAGATCGGAAGCTTTTTGTTCTTTCATAGGCTGAAGGGTGGTTGTTACCGCGAAAAACCACCGACGAACCGTAGCACAACACCCGTACCGGGACGAACCAAGCCGGCGTTTATTCGCAGTCCGCCCGCCCTCACCCTTCGGCGGGGATCTCTTCGGCGTCCTTGAGGGCGCGGCGCGCGATTTTGGAGACCCAGATGGTCACCACGAGCGTCGCGACCAGCCCGACAGTGAGGAGCGCCCATTCCATGGGACCGCGTTCACTTCCCGCGCCCGCCGCCGCTTCCACACCGGCGCGTCCGAGCGTGCCGAAGTAGACGTAGAGCAAGGTTCCGGGGATCATGCCCACCCAACTGGCAAGGACATAGGGGCAGAATTTCACCGCCGTAAGCCCGTAAAAGTAGTTGCTCAGGTTGAAGGGGATGAGCGGGCTGAGCCGCAAAAGCATGATGAGTTTGGCCCCTTTCTTTCCGATGGCGCGGTCGACGGCGCGGAATTTCGGGTTGTCCCGCGTCATCGCCTCGATTTTGTCACGCGCAAAAAAACGCCCGATGAGAAACGCGAGCGAGGCCCCGATGGTCGAACCCGCCGAGACCGCGACAAACCCCCATCCGAGGCCGAAGAGAAATCCCGCCCCGACGGTGAGTATCGCCCCGGGCAAGAGTGCCACCGTGGCGACGATGTAGACCAGCGCAAAGACCACCGGACCGGCCGCGCCGAGGCCGCCCACCCAGTGATTAAAGTCCTCCAGCCACGCCCCCACAGGGAGCACCCGCGAAAGGACGAAGAGCCCGAGAAGCACGGCAACCGCGCCCGCGATTTTCCAGATTTGCGCCTTCCGCCCCGACGATGCCGGGTCGGGCGGGGTGTCTTCCGTTGTTGTTGCCTTCGCTGTCATCTCCTTTTCTTGACGAAGGCGCGCCCGCATTATTTCAAGCGCCGGTGAAAGCAAAACCGTGGATTCGTCGGGAGATCGTACGGTTGCGGGCTGTCGCGCTCCGGACCGACCGCCGGTACGACAGCCGGCTACGGGGATCAAACCGATCCAAAGCATGCATCGCCCGCATGTGTCCGGCTCATCCCGGTGCCCTGCGGGAAAAGTCGCGGAATAATCCGGCTGCCCGTTGGTCACCGTATGCCGAACCTGCAATCAAAGGAAATACAAACAATGAGAAATCCGATTCAAACACTGGTGATCGCCGTCCTTTTTTCATTCCTCCCTGCCGCCGCGTCGAGCGCTGGAGACATCGTTCTGCTCCACACCAACGAGAACGGCGTTGCCGTGAGCGGGTACGATCCGGTCGCGTTTTTCGAGGAGGGAGAGCCGGTCAAGGGAATGGTCGAACACCGCGCGGTGCACAAGGGTGCGCTGTATTACTTTGTCTCCGAAGACAATCTCGACACCTTCCGCGCAAGACCGGAAAAATACGAGCCGCGCTTCGGCGGGTTTTGCCCGGTCTCCCTTGCGGAAGACAAGCCTGAAGGCGGCGACCCGGAGAATTTCAGGATCGTCGACGGCCAACTCTACCTCCTCCACGATTCCGACGCCGCACGGCGCTTCAACGAGCAGCACATCGCGTTCGTTGAGAAGCAATGGGACCATTACCGCGAGAAATACGGAGACATCCACATGCCGGAAGGCTTCGAAATCAAGGAGTGACCACCCCTCGTGAAACGGAGGTTCTTGTCTGTTCCCCGCGCCCTCCGCAATGCGCGCCGGCACCCGGCGCAACCATGCAGGGCTGAACGCTTGCGCTGCCTTGGCGCTAGCGTTGTTTGCCGGACAGAACCTCTCTCAATAGTCGCCGCGCAGACGGTCACGAACGATCCCGCGGGCACGCGAATTCCCGAGCGTCGTACCACGGCAGTCACTTCCGTCAGGCGCAGCCGCCGCCTCCGTCGCAACAGCGGCCCGTCGGCTCACCGGTTGTCGCCGTGTAATTCCCGCCTTTGGTCACACGCGGGTCGCGCCGTGCCCCGCGCGCGCAGTCGAAGGAAGCGGCGGCTTCGGGGGCCACGGGAACAAGAGGCTCGATGAATTCGAAGAAATCCGAGTAGGGGGTATTTTGGTACAATCGGAAAGTTTTGTCACAGACGGCGTGGCGTACGCCGCGCCGGAGGCGGTGCCCGTCGTCGTCGAGCACTTCTTTGAACGGACCCATGTAAACGACGGCCTGACGGCGTTCGCGGCACGGTCCCTGTTTGCCCTTGAAGGCCTGCACGGTGACGGAACGGAACTCAATGCCCTCGACCGTGCGCCACGGCACGGTGTCAAACTTGAGCATCTCAATCCCGTAAAATCCCGCCTCGGCGAAAGCTGCGAGAAAAGCCTCTTCGGTCAGCGCCCCGGAAGTACAGCCGCTCCACAGCACGGGATCCTCACGCATCTGCGGCGGTACCGGTTCATCAGCCACGATATCGGAAATCACGGCCCGACCCGAGATCGAGGACTGTTTCGCCCGCCCGCAAATGTTTCGAGGGATCGCCGCACCCGTAGTCCCGCTCGATCACCTCGCGGGGAATTGCCTCCAGAAAGGAGGGATCGTAGTCCACCGGGCAGCACAAGGCCTCCTCGGTGGCATTCGCGGCGTTGGCGTAACGTTCGTGTACAGCTTTTTCGGTTTTCATGCCTTTTCTGATCATGGCTTCTCTGAAACGGCGCCGGGCACTTCCGTCCTCCGTATGACAAACAGGACGGACGGCGGCCGCGTTTATTCCACCGCTCCGGGAAATCACGACGGCCTGGAGGTTTGATTCAAGGCGCGGGAATAGGACCGGTCCTTCTTTGTCGCACCATCATCCACCCGCACAGGGCGCGAGGGTCGGATGAACCGCCGCGCGACGTGGGACAATCCGCTCTCCAACAAAACGAAAGGCACCCCATGACACATCGTTCCACCCCGGTAAAAAAGCGCCGCCCAGCGGCCCGACGACGCCGCATCGCCGCACTCGCCGCCGCCGCGCTCACCGCGGCGGGTGCGGGATGCGCGAACGTGCCAGCCTTTGAGCAAGCGAATGTCTCGGCCCCGAACATGCTCATTACTGAATCACCCGTCTATGCCATGAGCGGTATCTCCACGGCCATTGCCGAACCCGGCGCGATCGACGCCGCCTCCACGGCCAATACCGGGTGCTCCACCTGCCGGTGAGCGCGCCGATCATGAGACCGCGTTCTTCCTCCCGAGACATGCCCGGAACATGGATAGCAAACATTCGGATCCCCGCCACCGCCGCGCTCCTCGCAGCCGTTCCGGCACCGGCGGCGCCGCCCGCGTGGCTTCCGTGGGATTCTCCCGTCGAAGCGGGCGCGGCGCTGGAATGGACGCAAGCCTCCGATGTGCGCGTCGTTGCCGCGCAGCTACGCCTCGCCCCCGTCCCGGAGGCGCACGGATGGGGTGTCACCCTCGCCTCCGAACGTATTTCCATCGACTACGCGCCCAATCCGCTCGTCGACTCCGTCGGTCGTCGTCTGCGCCGGACGCAGACCAACGTCTCCGCCGGTCTCACTCGGGACTGGCAGGTCGGCCCCCGCGACGAAATCAACGCCG
>SLLG01000279.1 GCA_007134215.1 Opitutales bacterium
AAATAATCGCTCGTGTTGACCACATATTTGCGCGTCACCCAGCCGATCACGATCATCAGCAGGAAATAGGAGACAACCACGGCGGCGTCGTAATTCGATATATTCATGGGGTAAGCGGGTGTGGTAGAGCCCTGCGACGGCAGCGGGGGTAAAGGAAACGGCCCGCCTCCGCACCGGGTTTATAATTATTAAACAAGTCTTCCGACGCCCCCCCGCCCCGTGTCAACGCCAATCGCGGGCGCGTGCCCGGAATTTTCACCCCTCCGCATCTGACCGGGGTGAATCCGCCGCAGCCGTCTTTCGGCGTCGACATCCCGAGGCCTTCGGCGCGGAGAACCGCACCCAGAGCCTTTTCGTTGAAGGACGGCCACGAAATCTCAAGGCTTTACAGAACTCCGAATTTCGCTGATAAAAATGAAACCGCGTCCTGAAAACCGTCGTTTAAGGAAACACAGTGCCGAAGAAAAAGATATCACAGCAGGAAATCGCCCGCAAACTGGGAGTCTCCCAGTCGCTCGTCTCCATCGTCCTCAACGGGAGGCGCGACGGCATCTCATCGGAGAGCTACGAACGCATCTGGGACTACGCTCTGAAAAACGGCTACTCGCCGAAGGGCATGCGTATCGACGCTTTCGAGGAACAGGGCCGCAACCAGCGCAACATCGGCTATTTTCTGCGCGCCCCCCTGCGCCTGGCGACAAAGAGCAACTTCTTCAGCCACGTCCATCAGGGAATGTACGACTACCTCGAGGAGCGCGGAATCCACGCCCTTTTCCTCGGCTCGGAGATGGATTTCGAAGGCCCGCACCTCGAGCGTATCAACCGCAAGGTCGAGGACGTGCGCGGTATCGTCATCATGGGCGAAGTCGCACCGCGGTTCCTCGGTGCCGTGCGGCGTCTCGGCAAGCCGGTTGTCTACGTGAGCGCGCGCGCGCCGGGCATCTGTCACTCGGTCAACTCCAACGAGTTTGAGTCGGCCGCCCAACTCGTCTCCCATCTTGTCGAGCTGGGACACAGTGAGTTCGCTTTTCTAGGCGGTATGTGCGCGCGCAGCCGCAATGAAGAACGGCTCGACGGCCTGCGCGCGGCGTTGGCCGAGCATGCCATCGAGTTCAACGAATCCCGCCGTGTCGAGCTGGAAGACGCCGAACGCAATGAAGGCTCCGCCATGGCCGACATTCTCCTCGGGCGCAACCCCGATCCTATGCCCACCGCATGGGTGTGCGTCAACGGCCTGCTGGCGCGCGGCGCCATTGTCCGCCTGCTTCAGGCGGGCATCGAGGTGGGCCGCCATGTCAGTGTCGTGGCGTTCGACCAGACGCGCGTGTGCGAGGAGGAGGACCCGAAGATCACCAGTGCCGCGTCCGTGCCCGAGGACCTCGGGCGCATGGCCGCCCGTCTGCTCGTCGACGATTCCGCGGAATCCGCGGGCAACTGCCTGCAGGACGTTATTCTCCCCTCCGCGCTGACGGTGCGCGAAACCAGCGGTCCGCCTGTCGCGCTTCCGAAGGCGGCGCGCACACGCACCGCCGTGCGGACGCGCTAGGCCCGGGTGCGATCCCCGGAACGGCCGGCCCGCCTCCTCGATAATCATTAATTTGTTTCCGGGAAGGGGCGCTTTCCGGACTCTTTTTCTTGCGTAAACAATTTGACGCAAGGCACTTACCGGTCGCATTCCGGCGTTTAATATTTATTATATTCGGCCTTGACGCCGCTCCCCGTCCGCGCGTAGAACATCGGACAGAACAACCCGGAACGGCCCCTTTTGGACCGGGTTGCCGATGTCAGAACTCCGAAACAACGACTTCAAATGCCCGTACCCACGCATACCCTGCCCACAAACATGCGAACCAAACTCCATCCGCACGCGCGCCACTGGTGTTACCGTCGGCGCGCCGCCCTCCTTGTCATCGTCACCCTCGCGGCAATGCCGCAGGCCGCCGCCCAACCGGACGAAGATGTATTTGAACTACCGGCCTTCGTTGTCGACGCCACCGGCGACCGCGGCTACCAGGCGACAAACACGGTGTCCGGGACAAGCCTCAACATGGCGATCCGCGATCTGCCGATGTCGCTGGAAGCCATCACGGCGCAGTTTCTTGAAGACACGGGAGCGACCACGTTTGAAGAGTCGCTTGCCTATTCTTCGGGTGTCTTCACGCAGCAGTTTACCGAGCGTACGGCGACAGGACTCGACGGACGCAACTCTCCGGGCGCCAACCAGGCCTTCTCGAACGACCGCTCACCGTCCTCCCGGGCGGGCGTGGGCGGGCGCTTCAGCAACGCCATTATCGTGCGCGGTTTCAATGTTCCCTTCCAGAACCTCGACGGCTTCCGCTACGGCGGCATGATCGCGACCTACGGAATCACCCTCGGCGGGATCCTCGATACGGTGAACGTCGACCGTCTCGAAGTCGTGCGCGGCCCGAATTCACTTCTCTACGGCGTCGGCGTCCTCTCCGGTATCGTGAACGTCATTCCGCGCCGCCCGCAGAGCGAGCCGCGCCAGCGGATATCCGTCGGCGTGGGCGACTATGGATACCGGCGGGCCACGCTTGAGGCCTTCGGCCCGTTGAAGCGCGACTTTTTCGGCGGCAGCCTGGAATACCGCGTTGCGGCGGCTTTTGAAAAGCGCGATCACTGGACAGACTTTCAGTCCAAGGACCACGAATACTATGTCGGCCAGATCCAATTCCGTCGCCCGCGGCTGCTCGTTCTCGCCGAGGTGCAGTATGCCGACACAAAATTCTCCGGCATCGGCGACCAGCACATCTACGACAACCTCAACGCCGCCATCGATCAGGAGCGGCGCAATGAATTCGGCGAACAGGTCAGCTGGACCAAGGATGTCGGCGGCCTCCCCCAGTCTTTTCGCATCACCGGCCCCGACACCTACCACAACCGCCGCGAACTCAACCTGCGCGGTAACATTGACTATACACCGGTCGAAAACCTCACGGTCTCCGTCGGCGGCTTTTACACATGGGCGGAGGAAGAACGTTTCGACGTGAACATCGCCACCATCACCCGCGAGGAGCGCGAGTTCAACATCACCAATCTCATCAACAACGTCCTCGCGAATCCGGGTACTCCGGAAGCGGAGAAACAACGCATCGAGAACTTCCTCGATACCTACGTCACCGCATTCGCTCCCCCGCAGGACTTTGTCGACAGCCTGCCTCCGACGGACCTCCGCGACCTCAACGACTACAAGACCGTTCGATACTGGTGGAGTCGCCGTCCCCTCGAGACGCGCACCGAGCAATTCCGCATCCGCGCGGTTTACACGCTGGAGACTCCCTTCTTTTTCGGCTCCACCGCCAACCACACGTTTCTCGCCGGTCGGCACGATATCAAGGACACGGCGGATTTCGTCACCGGCCCGGAACGAATCAACAACCAATTTGACCGTACACGCGAATTTGCGGACATCAACCCCCTGCAGTTCCGCCGGATCGACGACTACGAGCCCATCCGCTACAACGGCGAACCAATTGCCCAGGCCGGACGCGACTTCCGCCGCATCGAGCAGTGGTTCACGGGCCACTACGGCCTCTATCAGGGACGCTTTTTCAACGACCGGGCGACCCTCATCACAGGGCTGCGCCACGACCGTTACATCAGTTTCGACCAGCAGTACCGGCGCGTGAACCAGCTCGAAGGCGGTCTCGATCTCTCCAGCGGAATCACGGGTGTCGGCCTCATCGTCAACCCGGACAACAAGACGGACGGATTCATCGCGGAGCGTTCCTTTTGGGGACCGACCGGCGAGGAAGCCGAAACCGAGGTCACCGGTATGATCGCCCTCGGCTACGAGGTCAACCGCGCCCTCTCCGTCTACGGCCTGATCGCCGAGGGCGTAACGCCCAACACCGGCCTGCGCGACGGCAACTACGAAGGCATTGAATCAGAGAAAGGCACCAGCCACGAGATCGGAATCAAAGTCGATCTGCTCGACGGACGGATCTCCGGCACGGTCGGCGCCTACCGCATCCGCCGCAAGAACGCGGTGTGGGAGTGGCGCCGCGCCCCCGCCCCCGCCCGTTGGTTCGGCAGCGGCACGCCCATCGAAGGCGACAGCACCCGCGGCTTCGATCCGACCGCCTATTCGGGCCAAGGCGGCGACTTCCCCATTTCCTACGCCATGGACTCGAGCTACTTTCCCTTCACCGTCGGGCCTGTGACGGTCATCGACCCGGATACGGGCCGACGTCAGCAGCGCCTCCCCGAAGGTGTCGTCTTCCGCGACGGTTGGTTCAGCAGCGATCCCTATCCGCAGCAACTCATCTACCTCGACTACGATAAAATCGATACGGAAGCGGTCGACGCCGACGGTAACCCACAGGGACACACATGGCGCCACTACCTCGAACAGGCATTCGCCGACGTGGGACGCGAGCGAAAAGACTTCCGCACCCAGGGCGGACCCGACGACATTGATCCAATCGTCTACGAACGCAATCTCTCCGGATTCGGGATGAACCCCAGTGTGGGCCAAGCCACCGGAGCCAACGTCACCTACACCGACGAGGCCAAGGGTGTGGACTTTCAGCTCATTATCCGTCCCTTGCCTCAGTGGCAACTCATCCTCAACTACGCCTACACCACACGCGAAGCCGTCTCTCCCTTCGACCTGCCCTCCACGCGTGGTTTCGGAACCGAGTACGATGTGTGGGTACGCACTTTCGGGCGCGAAGCCTTCGGTCTGCAGGAGTGGGACACGACGGGAGATGGTGTGCCCAACTACATCACGCGCAAGGGGGCTGTCGGCGAAAACCCGACCGAAGCCGAATTGCAGGCGGCGCAGGTGGGACTCGGGGATGTCGACGGCGCCGACATGATCGGAGGCCTCCAGGGTACGTCCCTTTTCTTCGGATCGGAGCACGAGTTCTCCTTCTGGAACCGGTATGAGTTCACCGACATTCCCGCCCTCGAGAACGTCGTCGTGGGCTTTGGCGGCAACTACACCGGACCGGCGGCAACCTCCGTCGCCATCGGAGGCAATGAACTTGCCGCCAACCAGTTCCGCACGCCGTCCACCGCCGGACGCTGGAATTTCGACGCCATGGTCCAATACAACTTCGAACTCTGGGGCGGCGCGTGGAACGCGCGGCTCAATGTCTACAACCTCTTCGACAGCCGCTATAAACAAAACGTCGTGAGCTATGACGACGACGGCACGGAAGTGCTACGCCGCACCGAGACATGGCGGGCGCCGCGCAGCTTCCGCATCACTCTTTCCGCGCTCTTCTGATGCGCGGCTCTCCAACGACACCCGAACCCGAATACCCGATCGAACCGACATATCATGAAAGCACTACATACATCCATAATACCCGCAGCCGCCGTCTTCGCCGTCACCGCCCTCTCCGCCGATTGGGTGGTCGTCGACCGCTTTGAAGACCCCGACCTTCCCGGATGGGTCGCTTACCTACCGGACCCCGACGAGCCCCGCCGTGTCGATCCCAATGATCCGCCCCGCCTCGAGGTTGTCCCTGATCCCTTCGGCGGAACCGGCAACGCCCTCGCAGTGTATCCAGGCCGGCTCGTCGAGCTGACCTCGAACATGTTTGCCTCGCTCGAGCTTCCCGCCGAGGCGCGCATTGTCGATCCCTTCCCGGAAGAGACTCTCGCCACACTGTACTTCCGCGTGGCACGGCCCTTGGTCGGCAACCGTCCGGCGGAAGTCGACACCGTCTGGGGACTCTCGCCGGTCTTCATCGATGAGATGGGTAACCCGCGCTTCGATGACGAGGGCAACCTCGTCCGGCCCACGACCTACGGCCAGTTCTCTGTGCAGGCCCGCTATGAACTCGACGGCATCATGGATGTGCGCGACGAAAGCGAAGGCGTTAGGCGATATGTAGATCTCGAATCCACCGCCCACGCCACCGACACATGGTATGAACTTTGGTACGTGATCGACCACGCGAACAACCGGTTCAGCAAATACATCCGCGGCGGACCGGAGTATCCCGCGGCAGAGCCCGTTCTACTCTATCCGTTCAACGAGAACGATGATTGGGCGCAATACCGGCTCGGCACTTTCGAGGATCTCGCGTTCTTCACCATCGCCACGACGACCGGCAGCATATCGGATGGTGCGAAAGGCGTCGACCCCACGTACTTTGCCGACATTCATATCGACCCGACAGGTATGAACCTGTCGGCACCGGGAACAGCAGTCCCCGTCAACCCCTTCGCCGCGCTCGCCGCCAATGCGTGGGTGGACATCGCGCCCACCGGTGCCCACTTCGGCTTCCAGGACGGCGCCGGATGGAGTTACCACGACGGACTCGGCTTCCTTGAGTCGAGTGCGTTCCCGTGGCTCTGGCACCCGCAATTCGGCTGGCTCGCCTACATGCACGGCGACTTCACCGCCGGGGGCATGTTCCTCCTCTCACCGGAGTCCGGCTGGGTGTATGCAAGCGCCGCCAACGCCGGGCAGTTGCTCGTCTTCAGCGACGGAG
Source organism: Opitutales bacterium (assembly GCA_007134215.1). Classification (GTDB taxonomy): domain Bacteria; phylum Verrucomicrobiota; class Verrucomicrobiia; order Opitutales; family Oceanipulchritudinaceae; genus SLLG01. The sequence continues at coordinate 6,471 of SLLG01000279.1, forward strand.
CCTGGACTGCCCTGTGAGGAAGTTTTTTGACGTCCTTTGCCTTCTTCCGCACGGCGGGACGGGGCCCCATCCCCGTCCCGCCACATCCTCCCGGCTAAACCACCATTTTCCACGTATATGACAAGCCCCCGCATCCTTGCCGCCGTCACTGAGACCGAGCGCGAAACATTCTTTCCCGGCAGACAGTTCGACGAACTCAAAGGCCTCGCCTCCTCGTTCCGCCATGTCGATCCCCTGACCCTCGATGAAGCGGCATGGGTCGATACGCTGAGCGACTTTCGTCCGGAGATCCTTGTCGCCTGCTGGCGGACACCGCCCCTGCCGGACGACATCCTCTGCCGCTTAGACAACTCGCTGCGTTACGCCTGCTACCTCGCGGGCTCAGTGCGAAAGCTGGTTTCCGACAAGCTGTTGCACGACGGATTGATCGTCACGAACTGGGGGCACTCAATTTCGCGTACGGTCGCGGAGTGCGGTCTCATGATGGCCATCGCCTCGCTGCGGCGGGTGCCTTACTGGAACCGCCGCATGTACAAAGGCGACGCATGGAAGACACCGGAAACGGCCTCGGGTTCGCTCTTCGGCCGCCGCGTGGGCCTACACGGCTTTGGCGTGATTGCCCGCGAGTTTGTGAAGCTCGTCCAGCCCTTCGGCGTGCCGGTGGAAACCTATTCTCCCAGCGTGCCCGACTCAATTCTAGAGGAGTTCAACGTCTCCCGGTCGCATTCACTCGAAGCCCTCTTCTCGGAAAACGACGTCATTATCGAACTCGCCGCCCTCACTCCCGAAACGGCGCGGATCGTCAAAGAAGAACACCTCCGCAGCATCCCCGAAGGCGGGGTGTTTGTGAACATCGGCCGCGGGGCCACGGTCGACGAAGACGCCCTCGCCCGTGTGGCCGCCGAAGGAAAAATCTTCGTCGCCCTCGACGTCTTCTCGGAGGAGCCGCTTCCCGCCGATTCACCGTTCCGCAAGATTGAGAATGTGTTGCTCCTTCCGCACCTCGGCGGCCCCACGACCGACCGTCGGCAGGACGCCGGCGCGCACGCCCTTGAAAACATCCGCCGCTACATCCGCGGAGAAAAACTGCGGTCTGTCGTCACCGCCGAAGTCTACGCCCGCGCAAGCTGAGAAACGACAGGATTCATGCCTTCCATCACACTTCCGGAAACCTACACCCACTGGCGTGACACTGCGAAGCAGTTGTTGGACCCGCTCATGCGGATCGCCCCCGCCGGGGGCTCCGAGATCCCGCTCGAAGGTCCGCCGAGCGACCACGATGCCAACGCCGACCGGCTGGAGGCTTTTGCCCGCCCCTGCCTTCTCGCCGCCTTCTGGCTGCAGGCGGACCACACCGGCGGAGCCGCGGCGGAGGAACGGGATGCCATTGCCGCATGGTTCCGCGGCGCGCTTCTTGGCGGCACCGACCCGGAGGATCCGTCGTATTGGGGCCCCAATACAAACTACCATCAGAACGGTGTCGAGATCGGTCTCCTCGTCATCGCCCTGAAGGTCGCATCGGCCGACTTATGGGAGCCCCTCTCCCCGTCCGGGCGCGCACGCATTGTCCGCTGGATTGCATCCAATCGGGGTACCGGGCACCACTGGAACAACCACCTCTTCTTCGGTGTGCTCTGCCTTGAATTCCTCCGCGAGGTGGATGCCGGGCGCCCCTCGGACGACGCGTGCATCGAGCGCTGGTTCGCCGAGATGGAATCCATGTACCGCCGCGACGGATGGTTTATGGACGGCATGAACCAGGCATACGATCACTACAACGCATACGCTTTTCACTTCTACGGTCTTGTCTGGGCACATCTATACGGCGACCGAAATCCGCCCCGCGCGCAGCGCTGGAAGGCATGGGCACAAGAGTTCCTCGGGGGCTACCAGCATGTTTTCGCGGCGTCGGGTGAGCATCCCGCCTTCGGCCGCTCCATCTCGTACCGGTTCAACGCCTGCGCTCCCTTTCCCCTTGCCGTACTTGCGGGGTGCTCGCCGGTATCCGCAGGCCGCGCCCACGGTATCTGTACCCGCAACCTCGGCTTCTTTCTTTCCAAGCCGGTATTCCAAAACCAGGGCGCGCTCTCCCTCGGTTGGCACGATGAATTCAAAGGGCTCGCCGAGAAGTATTCCTGCGCGGGCTCGCCGTATTGGGCGGCGAAGGCTTTTTGCGCCCTGCTTCTGCCGCCGGACCACCCGTTCTGGACCGAACCGGAGGAACCCGCCGCCGGGGAGGACGCCGTCGTGATTCTCGATGCGCCGGGTCTGACCATCCGCGGCTTCTCCGGCGAAACGGAGATCCTCAACGCGGGCACCGAAATCTGTCCGCCGAACATGGAACGGTTCGGCGCGTGGAAATGGGGCAAACTGAGCTACCGCAGCGGCGTCGGCTTTACCCTCGGCACCGAGCCAGGCCGCTATTCGCCGGACTCGGGACTGACCGCCGAAGACCCGCGCACCGGAATCGTCTACGGCCGCCACTTTACAACGCCCCTCGCGCAGACAGACGCGCACCTCGCCTGCGCCTACGCTCTCGGCGGCAAGGCCGGGCAAGCCAATGTCTTCGTCGAGTCCTACCTCTGGTGGAAACGCGGATGGCTGCTGCAAGTCCACTATATCGACGCCTTCCAGGACATGATTCTCCGCCTTGGCGGCTTCTCTCTCGCGGCGCGTAAGGCGGCGGATCTCACTGGAGATACCGATGCGCGGCGCGTTGAAGTGACCCGGCATGATGGCCGCAAATCTCTTTTGCAGAATCTAACCGGCTTTGAATCCGCCGCCTTCGACGAGCGCCTCGACAACACCGTCCCGCGCGTCCACATCGAAGCACCCTATCACAAAACACCGCTGCTGCAGGCGCGCATCGGCACCAGACCCGGCGTCCTCGCCGCCCTCGTGTGGACTGGCAGCGACCCCGGCGAAGGCAAGCTGTGGACGTTGCCCGAGGCCCGTGCCGGACACTGGCGCCTCGAACACCGCTCCCTCGGCACGTGGACAGTAGACCACGAAATTTTACCCGAGCTGGAATCCGCATCGGACGGAAGCTCCGTATAACCCTAAATTGTATTCAAAATGAAGTCACTTACGAAATCACTCGCCCTCCTGCTCACGCTCACCGCCGCCACCGCCGCCGCCGGCGGCCCGGAAGTCGGCGCCGATCCCTTCGCGCACGTCCCCGCCGAAGCACCCCGCACATGGGTCCTCGGCGACCAGCGCGACGAATTCCGCGCCTTTGTCCGCTCACCCGCGGGTGCGGCCTACTTCAGCCGGATCAAGAGCGACTTCGACGCGCAGTACCTCGGCAAACCGCCCCCGGAAGAACCCGATACCTACGGTGATCCCGACCCGCGCAAACGAACGCCCGAAATCGTCGAATTGTGGCGCGCCGCCCAGGATGTCGGCAACCGGCTGGCAACCATCGCCGAAGCCGCAACCCTCATCTGGCTGGCCACCGGCGAAGACGTTTACCTCGATCAGGCAAAGGAATACCTCCTCGCGGGGGTCCGTTGGTCGCAGGACGGTGTCAGCAGCATTCACTACAACGACGAGGTGCATTTCCGCCTCTGGCGCAAACTCCCCATGATCTACGATCAAATACGCGGCCACCTCGGCGAAAACGAGCGTGCCGAGGTCGTGGACAGTTTCCGAGTACGCGGCGAACGCCATATGGAGCTTATACGCTCCCGCCGCGTGCAGGACCTCAAGCGCAACTCCATCGAAGTGAACCCGGCGAGCCACGCGGTGCGGTTCATGGCCTGCACCGGCATAGCAGCCCTCGCCCTCTGGGACGAAATCCCCGAGGCACGCGATTGGTACCGGTTTGCCTACGAATGGTACCGCGACGTCTTCACCCCGTGGGGCGGCGACGACGGCGGCTGGGCCGAGGGCGTCGCCTATTGGCGCGGCGTCATCGAGCACGGCGACTTCCAGGACACCCTCATGCTCCTCGAAGATCCCGTCGCCTACGGCACCGATTTCTGGAAGAACACCGGATACTTCATGGTCTACTTCGTCATGCCGCACCACACGACGCATTTCGGCGACCTCTCCAACGCAGGCCGCTTCAACATGGAGCCGTCCGTAAAGCATTTCGTCGACCATCTCGCGCGCGTTCTCGGCGACGGTTACCTCGCCTCCTATGCGGCTCAGTACACGGACCCGCGCCCGCTCCCCGTCGAGATGGGACTCGACAACCTCAACCGCATGTACCCGACCGCCACCGAATACCTGCGCCGCGAGTTCGTCGCCACACGCCTCGAAGCACCGGAGCCTCGCCCCCTCTCCGACCTTCCCAACACCCGCTACTTCAAGGACATCGGCTGGGTCTCCATGAGGTCTTCCGTGGCCGACCCGCAGGAAGACATCCAGCTCTTCTTCAAGTCGAGCCCCTACGGCTCCTTCAGCCACAGCCACGCCGACCAAAACGCGTTCATCCTGAATGCCTACGGACGCAACCTCGCCATCAATTCCGGCTACCGCGAATACCACCGCTCCAAGCAGCACCGGTTCTGGACGCGGCAGACAAAGTCCAAAAACCTCATCCTCATCGACCAACGCGGACAGGATGTGCAGGACAAATACGCGACTGGCGAAATCCTCCGCTATGAGACAGGCGACCGCTATGTGTGGACGACCGGAGACGCGACCACTGCTTACCGTACGCTCGAAACACGGAAGCGTATCGAAGAGGTCCGCCGCGACGTCGTCTTCATCGACAACCGCTACTTCGTTATACGCGAGAACGTCCGTGTGGCGCGGCCCTTTATGCTCAGCTGGCTGCTCCATGCCATGGAAAAGATGGATACCGACGAAGCCAACCAGTCCATCACCATCAGCAAAGAAGACGCGCACCTCGGTGTGCGCCTGCTCCCGTGGGACAATAGCTTTCTCTACCGACAGTGGACGGGGTTCTCCATGCCGGTGGATCCGGACTATGTCACCGAGGAAGGCGTTGCCGCCCGCCCGTGGCTCACCGCCCCGAACGTCGACCAATGGCACTTCTCTGCCGAGTTGAACCAAGCCCGTGAACATGTCGTCGTCTTTTCCGTCTTCTGGCCCACCCGTGACAAAGGGGAACTGGAACGCCTCCATGCCGAGCTTGAGGCGGAAGACACGCTGGTCGTGCGCCGCCCCGACGGCCAGGTCGACCGCATCACCCTCGACAACAATTCTTTCGTAATCGAATGATCATACACTGCCGCCCCATGCACTACCCGGTACCCTCGCTCAACCGCCGCGATCTTGCGCGGCTCCTCGTTCTTCCGCTTCTTGGGGCAGCTGTTGCGTGTGCGTCGCCGTGGAGGTCCGGTTTGTACTCTGAGGATTGGGTACCTCCTCAGTACCGAACGGACATCGACTTTATCGAAGACCGCTTCGTCCAGGATTTTTCGTTCGCCGGGTATCACCGCGGCGAACGGCCGGTGCCCCACATCACGGGCCCGGTCTTCAACGCGCTCGACCACGGGGCCGATCCGACCGGTACCGACGACTCCACCGCTGCGATTCAGGCGGCCATCGACGCGGCGGAGTCCGCCGGCGGCGGCGTCGTCTACCTGCCGGAGGGCGAATACCGTGTCTCCAAGCCCGCTGACTCCAACCATGCCCTTCGCATCCGGCGCTCCGATATGGTGCTTCGCGGCGCCGGCCCGGACAAGACTTTTATCGTCAACACCACGACGGACATGCGCTCGTCCAGCGTGATCCGCGTCGAACCCGAAGGAGGCGGCACGTGGGCGACTCCGGCGAGCACACCGACTGCCGTCACGCAAGACCACCACGGCCCCACCACGAGCGTGACCGTCGCTTCCACCCGGCTTCTCAATCCCGGTGACTGGATCGTCGTGCACAATCCGTTCACCGATACGGTGAGGGAGGAGGGCTCGTTTGTTCAGGACGTCGGCCTCGACGGCACCCGCACCGGACCCAACTGGGTGGGCCAGGGAGACAGTCTCGGCGGCCCGATGTACCTGCGCCAAATCAAAGCGGTCGATCCGGACACCGGAACCCTCGATTTCGACGCTCCCACCCGCTGGAGGCTCCTCACACGCGACAACGCCCGCGTCTACCGTGCCTCCTCCATGCTCGAAGAGGTCGGGCTCGAGGGATTTTCCATCGGCAACTTGCGCCACCCCGCCACAACTGTGTTGGGCAACGATGACTACAACGTCGCCGACCGTCCGGCTTACGAGGTCCATTCCAGTTACCTCGTAAATGTCCAGCGTGTGCGCAACGGGTGGGTACGCTCCGTCCATTCATTTGACCCCGGCAACAACAACGGCATTCACATGCTCTCCAACGGATTCGTCATCGACTGGAGCCGGGGCGTGACGCTCGACGACGTGCGCATGGAGCGCACGCAATACGGCGGCGGAGGAGGCAACGGCTATATGATCCGGCTCAACAGCGTAAACGAGATCCTGGTCCGCAACTCGCACGTGGGCCACTGCCGCCACGGGTTTGTCATGTGGCGCATGCAGAACAGCGGCAATGTCTTCCACAACTGCACCGACGAATTCACGGGCGTCCAACTCGGCGACAACGGGCAAATGCAGTTTGTCGGCGGCCGCGGCTCCGACCATCACGGCTTGTTCAGTCACTCCAACCTCGCCGACAATCATCGCCTGCGGCGTTCGTTCCTCGAAGCCGCCTTCCGCGGGACGTCGGGTACCGTCCACCATGCGCAGACTTCGAGCCAGACGGTCTTCTGGAATGCCCGCGGCGAAGAGTATTTCTCCGGGCGCACTTCCGTCGTGCACAGCCAGCAGTTCGGGCACGGCTACATCATCGGCACACGCGGCCCCGCCCCCGGTGTCGAGACCGGACCGCTCCGCGCCGGTTCGCATGTCTTCACCGATCCCGTCGACTGGACGGAGGGCGTCGGCGAAGGCGACGACCTCGAGCCAAGGTCCCTCTACCTCGACCAGTACCTCAAGCGGCTCCGCCGCGAAGGCAAGGCCACTCCCCCATGGCACGGCGCCGCACGTCTCGACGACAATTACTT
>SLLG01000317.1 GCA_007134215.1 Opitutales bacterium
ACACAAGCGGCAATCTCGCGGGGTCACCGCCTTTCATCTACGTTCCCAGCCCCTCCGTTGTTCTGGAGACCGCTCCGTTCGGGCATGCCGTTTCCGATCAGGTGGGCACCCATGTGCCCTACGGCTCCTCTATCCGTATCGAAGCCCGTCCCGAACCCGGTTTTCAGTTCATCGGCTGGGACGGAACCCGCATCGACAGCCAACCTAACCTCGACCTCTCCGTTGACCAACCGCACCGCCTGCGCCCGCGCTTTGTTCCGGAAACCGTCGCGGCCGCCTTTCCATGGATCGAACCGTTTCCCGGCGGAGATTGGTTCGTGGACGCGTCCGGGCTCTTTTTTGCAACGGTTACATCCGATTGGAGCTACCACCACGCGCGCGGCTGGTTTCGAATAGGCGAGGTTTTCGCGGCGGGGTCATGGCTCTGGTTCCCCGAATCCGGCTGGCGATTCCGCCCTGCGGACACCGAAGTCTATTTCGACCCCGCCGACAAAGCCTGGGAGATGGATTGAGGCTCCGAAGGACTATTTCCTTTGTCGCTGTAGTGGATTAGAAGTGCACGGAAATAGCAGGTGGCGAAGGTCACCGTGAGATCCGCCGTGAACTCCGGAGAAGCGGCCAAGGCAACGGGCGCTGCCGCGAGCGCGGCGAGGTAGATTCCGGTGGAATTTTCCGGTTGGGCGGTTTACGTTCATTGAGCCGGGAAAGAGGTGGGGTTCCGGCGGGTGGTCAAGGGAATAGACCGGGTTTTTGCGGATTGCATGAACCTTGCGGAGAGTGTTGGATTGCGGCGGAAACAAGCTCGGTAAAATGCGATCAGGAAAGCGGAATCAAAATAATGAAAGCCGTGGTGCGGTGGACGCCCACGCCCGCTGGATTCCGGCGCTGGCGGATTTCCTACGGCAAACGGCGCGGGCGCAGGCGGTGGAGTGGGACGACGCCCGCACAGAGATCTCCGTGGCGACGATCGGCCGTGTGGACGAAGCTGCGCTGCGCCGCTGCCTTGAGGAGACCCTCGCGGCGGCGGACGATCCGGCGCAGGTCGGAAGGGAAGACCTGCCGCCGCAGTCCGGCCTGCGCCTGCGGCGGGTGGAGGACAGGGTGTCGCTCGAAAAGGAGCGCGGGTGCGATGAAGTCGCCACCCTGTGGACGTGGCGCCGCATCCCGTGGCCGACGCCCGCCGAGGTCGCGGAACTGGACGCCGGCGAGGAGGAGGAGTGGAAGGTGCTCGCGGCGTTGGCGGGGACCTGCGGTGTGCTCGGGCTGACGGGATTCGGGGCGGACCTCGCCGGGGCCGGACCGCCGTGGCTCGTGCCTGCGCTGTACATCGCGGCAATGGTCGCGGGCGGATGGGACGCCGCGAAGGACGCGATTCCGAATCTGCCGAAGGGCAAGCTCGACATCCACTTCCTCATGCTTGCTGTCGCCATCGGGGCGAGTTTCATCGGCGCCTTCGGGGAAGGGGCGCTTCTGCTCTTTCTCTTTTCCTTCGCGGGCGCGCTGGAGCACTTCGCCCTCTACCGCACGCGGCGGGAGATCCACGCGCTCTTCCGCGCCGCGCCCAAGACAGCCACGCTTCTCGACCCGGACGGCGCGGAGAGGGTTGTGCCGGTGGAGCGGGTCGCGCCGGGCGACCGCGTGCTTGTGCGTCCGGGCGACACCTTTCCGGTCGACGGGGTGGTCCTCACGGGCGAGAGCGCGGCGGACGAGTCGTCCCTCACGGGCGAGGCGCACCCCGTCTCGAAACGGCCGGGCGACGAAGTCTACAGCGGCACAAGCAACCTGTGGGGGGCGGTGGAGGCCAAGTGCCTTCGCCCGGCGAGCGAGAGCGCCCTGCAAAAGGTGATCCGCCTCATCCAGGAGGCGCGGCACCTCCGCGCGCCGAGCCAGCGCTTCACCGACAAATTCGGCCCGCGCTACACCGTCGGGGTCCTCGCCGTGACCACCTTGATGTTCTTTATCTGGTGGCTGGGCTTCGGCGTGGCGCCCTTTCTCAATGTGACAGTCGACGGTCAGGTGACCTACTCGGCCTTTTACCGGGCCATGACGCTTCTTGTCGTGGCGAGTCCATGCGCCCTTGTCCTCTCCATCCCCTCGGCGATTCTCGCGGCCATCGCTTGGGGCGCGCGGCACGGCATCCTTTTCCGGGGCGGCGCAGCCATCGAACAGCTCGCCGCCGTGGAAGTCGTCGCGCTCGACAAGACCGGCACGCTGACGACGGGCGACCTGCGGGTCGTGTCGGTGGAGAGTTTTCCGCCCGGACGCGAGCGCGACGTGGCGGAAATCGCCTTTACTCTGGAGCGGCGGGCGAGCCATCCCATCGCCCGCGCCATACAACGCTACGGCGAGGCGGAGGGACTGCACCCGCGCGACCTTGAGGGATTCCGCTCGCTTACCGGCAAAGGGGTGCGCGCGGAGGTCGACAAGAGCACCTGTCTGCTCGGGCGGCGCGAGCTTTTCGAGGGCGGGCCGCTCGCGGATTGGGCGCGCGACCTTCCGGACCCGCCCCCCGGCCTCTCCGAGGTATGGTTTCTGCACGGTGCGCTCGTTGGGCGCATCCTTCTCGAAGACATGGTGCGCGACGAATCGGCCGAAGTGCTCCGCCGGCTGCGGGAGGCGGGGCTGCGCACCGTCATGCTTACGGGCGACCGCGCCGGCACGGCGCAGGCCGTGGCGGAACGGCTGGGTATCGACGAGGTGCGCGCGGGTCTCAGCCCCGCGGGCAAGGTCGACGCCGTGCGCGGATTGACCGGAGGCGGGAAACGGGTCGCGATGATCGGCGACGGCGTGAACGACGCCCCGTGCCTCGCCGCCGCCGATATCGCCGTGGCCATGGGCGCACGGGGCAGCGACGCCGCCTTGGAGCAGAGCGATGTCGTCCTCATGAACGACCGAATCGAGAACTTCTTCGAGGCCTTCCTCCTGAGCCGCCGGGCGCGCCGGATCATCCGGCAGAACATCGTCATCTCGCTCGGCACCATCGTTGTCATGGTCGCCGCCGCCGTCTTCGGGATCGTGCCCATCACCCTCGGTGTCCTCGCGCATGAAGGCTCGACCGTAGTCGTCTGCCTCAACAGCATGCGCCTCCTGCGCGGGGGTGTGGTTAGTTCTCCGCGTCCGCACCGGTAGTCGGCGGATCGGTCCAGCGGTTGTTGTCTTTGATGAGCTGTATGAGTTCGTCGACGGCGTCGGCGGCGGGGATGTGGAATTTCACACAGCTCTTGCCGACGTAGAGATTGATCTTGCCGGGCGAGCCGCCGACGTAGCCGAAATCGGCGTCGGCCATTTCGCCGGGGCCGTTGACGATACAGCCCATGACGGCGATGGTCACGCCCTTGAGGTGGCCGGTGGCAGCGCGGATGCGCTGCGTGGTGGACTGGAGGTCGAAGAGGGTGCGACCGCAGCTCGGGCAGGCGACGTATTCGGTCTTGGTCGTGCGTGCCCGCGCGCCTTGGAGGATATTGTAGGCGAGGGCGAGCGACTGCGCCGGATCGGCGACGGTCTCGATGCTCACGAGGTCGCCGATGCCGTCGCAGAGGAGGGGACCGGCGAGGAGGCTGGCCTCGAGGAGATGGTCGCC
>SLLG01000027.1 GCA_007134215.1 Opitutales bacterium
AAAGTCGTTATCCACCGCGTTGTAGCCCAGGAACACGCGATCGGCCGGCATGCCCAGTTGAACCAGGTAGTCGCGATGCGAGCCGCCGCCGACCAGTGCTGCCGAGCAACCGTTCAGATAACGCCGCTTGACCCATTCCTTCAGCGGTCGTCGGACCTCATCGATCGCTTGGCTCTCGGACATCAGCACGGCGGGAACCCGGTGGCCGAGGCACCAGTTGAGTGCGAGGAAAGCTGCGCGACTGGACCAGCCGGGAATGGCCACGGCTTCCGGTTGCAATTCATCAAGCACCGTTCGAAGCCGCGCCGCCAGGCACCGCCGCTTGGCCCCCTCGCTGGTCCCCTCTTCAATAAGAACCCGCCGTTCGAAAGGCACGGGCCCACGCGTGGGCAGCCAAGCATAGGCCCCGCTGCGCGCGGCCACCTCGATGGCCAGCAGTTCACCGTGGCGTGAAGCGGCGGTCAAACGGGCCAGGTGATACGGCCCGAAGTTATCGAAAATAACGGCTACACGCATGCACTTTTCCTTTCCCGCCGGCTGATCTCGCGGGGAGTTGCATCAAGGAAAAACGATCGACCGCGAAATGATGACACAGCTTCGTGGTCTGTCCAACCGTGTTGTCTGCACGGTTGGACAACCCAGCACTGGTACCCAACGATACCGCGCGCGGAAACGATTGGCACGCTTTCTACCCACATACGCAATACGGGGGGGGCCTAGCGGGGCGGCGATGAAATCTCGCTCCGAAGGCTCAGCAGTGCCGATTTGCATCGCTTTTTCATGGCTGCCCGGTGATGAAAGCTTGAATCGGGCGCCCCCCTGCAGTCCCCCCGAGTACAGGGGGACAGAAGATAGACGGCTTCGCGTGAACCATGCATTTTCCTCCCCACTGTATTCGGGGTGACGGACGATGCTTAGGGGACAATTTCTACCGCGCGCGGTGTCGTAACGTCGAGATGGACAGAACATTAGTTGTATACCGCCCGCGGTCAGGTTGGTCCGGTTAGATCTCGAATCGTAGAACGGAATTCATTCCGTTTCCCGCAGCGCGAACGGAATGAATTCCGTCCTACGATGAGCCCGTTCTGAGCGCGGGCGGTATTACCAAGCTTTCCCGAAATTAGTGTCCGATGTTAGCAACGCGAGCTGGAGGTCCGCAGACGGTTGTTGCCGTGTATCGCCTTTTTCACGCGAAAGGGGTATCTTCTACCCACCCCGGACATGCGGTCGATCGAGATTCGCGTCCCGGTGAAACGCTCGAACAACCACACGATCAAGATGCCGAACACCAGGGGATAAGCGACCAACAGGGTGATATCCCGTCCCAGGTTGAAAGTCAGCGTGAGACCCAATAGATAGAGCGGCAGGTAGCCCATATCGTGGCCCGCCAGATCGAGTTTCGCCAAAACGCCCACCCATATCGCCATGAGCAGAGCCGCCGCTGCCGGTCCGAGCCAGGTACCGAAGTTCACCACACCTTGACCGATCATCCCGGTGGAAATCGTCGCATGGACGTCGTCCGCTCCGCGGCCCGTGCCCTGGCCGCGCGCTATCGAGTAGTCCAACCCGATCGTCGGCTTGTTCGGCCAAATCGTTCGCGGGACGAAATTTACCGCCTCCGCAAAATAACGGTGGCCCCAGCTGGGTTCGTAGGTTCCTTCGCGGAAGAACTGGTTGACCCAACACAACTCCTCGTACATGTTCAATCCCAGGTGGTGGACATCCCCGGTTTCCCGAAACCTTCCTCGGGAAACGGCCGCCGCGACCGATTGGCTTGACCGCTGGTGCAAGACGAAGCCAAACCACGTGTGCAGAGCCAGAAATGCGAGCCCAAGCAAGCAGACCTGCAACCAGGGCTGACGGCGGAGCCGCAGGAAGGCCAAGCACAGCAGGCCGGGCAGCACGATGGCCAGCATGGTATTCCGGGTGCGGTCGATCAGCACGTAGGGCCACGACAGGGCTACCAAGGTCACGGCATGCATTTGGAGACGCCGGCGGTTGGCCAGCGCGGCGACGACCCCGAATCCGGCGAGGCAGAAGATATTGACATACGAAGCCAAGGAGAAGAGAAAGTCCGCGCCCCCTCCGATTCGACCTCGTGCCCAAGGATTCGCCCTGCGCCCCAGCCAGGGGGCGAACAACCCCTGGAAGTCGAACCCCGTTCGGACCAGGGCTACAAGGGTCAATACGATCCAGACCATCGCTAATAATTTGAGGGTCGGGCCCAGGATTGGTTGGATTCGCTGCAACGAGTGCCGGCTCTCGACCCAGGACATAACCACGCTGCCCTGGGAGGCGTTTTCGCGAGTCAGACACGCGCTGATCAGGGGTGCGAAACACGCGAAGACGCCCAGGAATCCAGCCACCTGCCACCAGGCCGCGTCCAACACCGGCCGACTGAACTGCCTGGAGTACTCGAAGTAATCATTGTAAAGCGCATCGCCGTGGTACCAGACAAAGACCGTACCGCAAACGGCCATTGCGGGAATACCCCAGCCCTGGTGCCGGTGCGCCCAAGCGTAAGCCGTCACACCGGCCAGTAACATAAGGCTGAACCAGAAAGCCGGCGGTAGATCAAACAAAGCTGGGATCATAATCAACCTGGCATCAATTCAAAAGAGCACCGCAGACCGTCTGTCAATCTGCACCCGCCGTCAACCCCCGTTCCACGTCCAGCAGCCGATCACTCAGCTGCCCGATCGAGAACGCTTCGACCCGCTCCACCGCCGCACGACTCATGGTTTGCAATGTGTCGGGTCGAGCGACGGCTTCGCGGAGAACCGCCGCCAACTGCGGGGGGGCGCCCGGATCGACGAGCCAGCCAGTGCTGCCCGGTTCCACGACCTGACCGCAACGCGGCGTGGCGATCACCGGCAAGCCGAAAGCCATGGCTTCGAGTTGCGTCAGGGCGAAGCCATCCGAGTGGGTTGGCAGAACAAACACATCGGCCGCCCGGTACCAGTTCGACGCCTCGCTCCGCGGCACCGGCCCGTGGAAGACCATGTTGGAGGGGAGCGATTCCGGCAGCCGGTCATGACTGCCCACGACGTCGAACGCCACCGGTTCGTCAGCCAGCAGCGCGGCCGCGGCGACCAAGTCCTGGATCCCCTTGCGGACGATCGCCTGTCCCAGGAACAGCACGCGGAGCGGCCGCTGGGCGGTAAAGGCGGGCGGATAATTCCGCAGGGTGCGGACGCTGGCCGCCGACGTTTCGTAAGCCAGAGGCACCACCATCGTCTTCTCGGCCGGAATCCCCTCGGCAATCAGCGATTCTCGGGACCAAGGGGAGTTCACCACGATCAGGTCGGCCAGCTTACACTCTTCGCGCCAGGCGGTCCAATAGTGCGGAGGCGCCGGTTGCCAGGCGGCGGCATATTCGGGATAGCGCTCGCGGAGTTCCGCAACAATCCGTTCCTCCGGCGGTCCCGGATCGATTTGGCCCAGCACGGTTTGCCAGCCACGCTCTTTGGCCACGCGAAAGGGTCTCAAGGCAGCGTAGCTATAGCAAAACACCACGGGCGGCCCCCCGGTGGGGTT
>SLLG01000062.1 GCA_007134215.1 Opitutales bacterium
ATAAAGGACTTGCGGGTCCATAAGTTTTCGGCGAAGGTCTGCGGCAACACTTGCGATCTATGCGACTCGGCGGATTACAGAAATGCTCTCTAGACGACTTTCCCGGGAAAGTCGCGGCAGTCATCTACTGCCAGGGATGCAATCTTCGCTGCCCGTATTGCAACGATCAGGAATACGTCGTACCGCAGTGTTTCGGTCCGCCCCTGCCGGAGGCGGAAGTGATCGAGGCGATCAACCGCCGGAAGGATCGTTTGGAAGCCGTTGTCGTTTCCGGCGGCGAGCCGACCGCACAGACCGATCTGCCGCGTTTTCTACGCGAGCTGCGCTCGCTGGGCCTCGCCGTCAAACTCGACACCAACGGCACGCACCCCGAGATTCTGCATTCCATCCTGCGCGACGAGTTGGTCGACTTTATCGCCATGGACCTGAAGGCCCCGTTGCAGGGATACGCCCAGGTCGTTGGCCGTCCCGTCAACGCCGAAGACATCCGCCGGAGTGTCTGGCTCCTGCGCAACAGCGGCGTGGACCATGAATTCCGCACCACTGCCGTCCCCGGCATGCACACCGTCCGTGAGCTGAAGATGATCGTCGAGATGATCAACGGCGCGGACTGCTATGTTATCCAGGAATTTGTTTCCCGTTCGCCCCTGCAGACCGGCTTGAACGGGCGCCCCGCTTTTCCACGCCGCACCATCGAGGACCTGCGCCCCTACATGGAGCGCCGGGTGAAGCGCTTTGAAGTGCGCACGCACGACGACGCCGTACAGATGCCGGTCGGCAAACGCCGCCGCGCTCCCCAACCCGTGGCCGTCGGCTAAACCCTTTTCCGGGCGTGAGACACCCGGATGATAGAGACAGACAGCGACAAAATACGAGACCAATCAATAGAGCAATCGCATAGGAATAGGAGAGCGTCGCGAGAGCGACGTAAAGTGAGAAAGCCCCCGCCACATATTGCGGGGGCTTTTTCTGTTCCGGGCGAGGAACGGTTTTGCGTTCGCCGCTTGATTTTCTGCGTGAATTGCGCTGAATTGCGCGCTCGCGGTGGTGGTGTGTCCGTGTGGGCGTTGCCCGCCGCTCTATCCGCCGCCCAGCCCATTGTCATGAACCGGTCGATTTTCACAGCGACACTGATCTTTGTCGGATTGGTTTTGTATATGCTCTCGGGGCTGGTTTTCCGGGCCGGGGAGGATGCGGAGCCGCGTATTACAGACGCGCAGGGTCCGCCCCTGCTGGCTGTGCGGGTGCGGGAGTCCGCGGCGGAGCCGGTGGCGCGGGAGGTCGTCATGACGGGCCACACGGCGCCGAACCGGGCCGTGCGTGTGCGCGCGGAGGTGGCGGGGCGCGTCGATGCGGTCCTGGCGGAGCGCGGCAGCCCGGTGGCGCGGGGCGAGGTGATTCTGCGCCTCGTCGAGGACGACCGGGGGCAACGGGTGGAGGAGGCCCGCGCGCTCTTGGAGCAGCGGCGGCAGGAATACGAGGCCGCGCGGCGCCTGCGCGAGCGCGACTTGCAGTCACCGGTGGCGTTGGCGACGGCGCTCGCGGAACTGCGCGCGGCGGAGCGGATGCTGCGGCAGGCTGAGCTGGATCTGGAACGGACGGAGGTGCGCGCGCCTTTTGACGGCGTCCTCAATGAGCGGATGGTCGAGGAGGGCGATTTCGTGAGCGTGGGCGATCCGCTTGCCCATGTGCTCGACCTCGATCCGCTGCTGGTGGTGGGCGAGGTGCTGGAGACGCAGGCACCGCTTGTTCCGGAGGGCAGCGCGGCGCGGGCGCGGCTCGCTGGCGGCAAAGTGGTCGCCGGGTTCATCCGCTACCGCTCCGCCGAGGCGGCGGCGGACACCCGCACGATGCGGGTGGAGATGGTTTTCCCGAATCCCGGGGCGGCCGTCGCGGCGGGGTTGTCGGCGGAGTTGGTTGTCGAGGCGGAACGCGTCGCGGCGCACGCCGTGTCGCCGGCGTATGTATCCATCGGCGACGACGGCCGTTTCGGGGTGAAGTTTGTCGACGGGGAGGACCGCGTGCGGTTTGTCGAGGCGGATATCGTGCGGAGCACTCCGGACGCGCTCTACCTTGGCGGGCTGCCGGAGACGATCCGCCTCATCACGGCGGGTCAGGGCTTCGCGAAGGAGGGCGACCGTGTCGACGCCCATCCCGAACAGCGGGGGTGGTGAGCGGATGGATTCCTTTATCGCATCATGTCTCGGGCGGGGGCGGACGGTCATCCTCACCCTTGTCTTTCTGCTTGTCGCGGGAACGTATTCGTATTTCACCCTGCCGCGGGAGTCGCAGCCGGAGGTGCAGATCCCGATTGTCTATGTGCGGCTGCACCACGAGGGGATTTCGCCGGAGGATTCGGAGCGCCTCCTTCTGCGGCCGATGGAGCGCGAGATGCGCGGACTCGACGGTCTGCGCGAACTGCGTTCGACAGCCTACGAGGGCGGCGGGAACCTCACTCTCGAATTCCGCGCCGGCCATGATATCGACAAGGCGTTGCTCGATGTGCGCGAGCGGGTGGACCTCGCCAAGGCGGATCTGCCCGAGGAGACGGATGAGCCGACCGTCAACGAGATCAATCTCGCCCTCGAGCCGATCCTTGTCGTTTCGCTCTCGGGGGACATCCCGGAGCGGCAGTTACAGCGCGTGGCGCGGAACCTGCGCGATGCCATCGAAGCCGTGCCCGAGGTGCTGGAGGTGACGATCGGCGGCGCGCGCGAGGAGGCGGTGGATATCCTTGTCGAGCCGTCTGTATTCAGTTCTTACGCGCTTTCGCTGGAGGAGATCGGCAATCGCGCGAGCCGCAACAACGCGCTCATCGCGGCGGGCACCCTTGACACCGGGGCGGGGCGGCTCGCCGTGAAGGTGCCGGGCCTTTTTGAATCGGCGGTGGACATTCTCGAGCTGCCCCTCAAAACGCGGGGAGACGTCGTGCTGCGCACGCAGGACATCGGCGACTTGCGCCCGACGTTCAAAGACCCGACGGGATTCGCGCGGCTCGACGGCACGCCCGCGCTCACCCTCTCTGTGACCAAGCGGATGGGGGAGAATGTGGTCTCCGCCGTGCGCAATGTGCGCGCGGTCGTCGAAGCGGAGACGGCGGAGTGGCCCGCGGGCCTTGAGGCGGCCTTTTCGCAGGACCGCTCCCGCGACATCGAGCTGATGCTCGCCGACCTGCAGAACAACGTCATCAGCGCGGTGGTGCTCGTCATGATCGTGTGCGTGGCGGCGCTGGGTTTCCGTGGCGGCCTCCTCGTCGGCATTGCCATACCGGGTTCGTTCCTCACGGGCATGCTGATCATCAACCTGCTCGGCCTCACGATCAACATCATCGTGCTCTTTAGCCTGATCCTTGCCGTCGGCATGCTGGTGGACGGAGCGATTGTCGTGACGGAGTTCGCGGACCGGAAGATGAATGAGGGCCTTCCGCGCGGAAAGGCCTATGTTCTTGCCTCGCAGCGGATGGCCCTGCCCATCACCGCCTCTACGGTGACGACGCTGGCGGCTTTCGCGCCGTTGCTTTTCTGGCCGGGAGTCG
>SLLG01000374.1 GCA_007134215.1 Opitutales bacterium
AGCGCCGCCACCCACACCTCCCGCTGCACATCCGCCAGCAAGCGCCGCTTGTGCACGATACGCGTGTAGACATGATATACCGATATTTCTTCTGATTTAATTCGTAACTGTCCCATAAATAATTTATAATCTCAGAGATATTACAGATGTAACAAATCGTCAAGAGAGATCGTTTACGTTTACGCCCGAGGCGGTGTGCAGCAGGTCAGTCTTCGGTTGGGGGGGGCAGTTCCATTGCCTCAACGGCGGCGGTCTGGCGGGCGCGGTAGGCTTTGAGGCGTACGCGCAGGGCGGGGTCGCCGAGGGCGAGGATGGCCGCGGCGGTGAGGGCGGCGTTTTTGGCACCGGCCTCGCCGATAGCGAGCGTGGGTACGGGAATGCCCGCGGGCATCTGTACAATGGAGAGAAGGGAATCGACGCCGTTGAGCAAGCGCGACTTCACCGGCACACCGAGAACAGGCAGCTCCGTCATGGAAGCGACCATGCCTGGCAGGTGGGCTGCGCCCCCCGCGCCCGCGATGATGACGCGGATCCCGCGTCCGGACGCCTCCCGCGCATACTCGCAGAGACGTTCAGGCGTGCGGTGTGCGCTGACGATACGGGTCTCCCGTCCCACCCCCAGCTCGTCGAGGAGCAAGACGGCGTGCCGCATCGTGCCCCAGTCCGAACGGCTGCCCATGATGACGCCAACCTGCGCTTCATTTTCCATGTCCATGGTTCATGGTTTGCGATCCTGACGCTGTCGATGGAAAAGCGAGGATAGCTCCAGCGCGAAGCGAGGAGCCCAAACCCGCTTGCAGAATCACAGGGCAGCTCAATGCGTCGTTCCCATTGGACGCCGCGACGTCCGCGCTATCCGTGATTTGCATCCGATCGATTGCCCCGGCCAAACGGGGGCGGTCTGCGCAGCGCCTGTTGCGGGAGAACATGCAATGGCATTGGCATTCAACCTTGCTGAACTTCGGTTTCCTCCACGGGTTTCTTTCCGGTGGCGAGGCGGATAATGTTTTCGCGCGTGACCTCCGCGATCTTCGAGAGAGCTTCCGTAGTGAGAAACGCCTGGTGGGCGGTAACGAGGACATTGGGAAACCCGATGAGCCGGATCAATTCGTCGTCCTGCACGACGGCGTCGGAGAGGTCTTCAAAGAACACGCCCTCCTCCTCTTCATAGACGTCGAGCGCGACCCCGCCGATGCGGCCGGACTTCAGCCCGTCAATGAGCGCGGTCGTATCGATGAGCTTGCCCCGGCTGGTGTTGACGATGACCACGCCCGACCGCGTCTTCGCGAGGGTGTCCGCATTGAGGAGGTATTGCGTGGCCGGGAGCAGCGGTACATACAGCGAGACGACATGCGACTCCGCGAGGAGCGCTTCGAACGACGTGTAATCAATCCCGTGCGCCTTCGCCCAATCTTCATCGGGATACTTGTCGTGGGCGAGGACGCGGCAGCCGAACCCGATGAAAATCTCCGCCGCGACCCGTCCGATCTTGCCGGTGCCGATGATACCGACGGTCTTCCCGTGGAGGTCGAATCCCACGAGCCCGCCGAGCGAGAAATTCTGCTCGCGCACGCGGTTGTAGGCACGGTGGATTTTGCGGTTGAGCGTAAGGAGGAGCGCGACGGAATGCTCCGCCACGGCGTGGGGCGAGTACGCCGGCACGCGGGTGAACCGCAAGCCCAGCTCCGCGCCCGCCTCGACATCCACGTTGTTGAATCCGGCGCAGCGCAGCGCCACATGGCGCACGCCCGCTTCGGCGAGGATCTCCAGACAAGCGCGGTCGAGGCGGTCGTTGACAAAGACGCAGACCGCCTCCGCCCCCTCGGCACTGCGAGCGGTGTCCGCCGCGAGCCGGAACTCGTGGAAAACCCACTCGACTTTACCCCCGCCCGCCTCCGAAGCCTCCAAGAAGCGGCGGTCGTAGCTCTTGGTGTCATATACGGCGACTTTCATAACGTTTCGAGCCTACAACACCGCCGCGGGCAAAGCAACTCCGGCTCGAAGGCCGCCGCGCACGCCCGACCGACCGCCAGGATGGCAGTCGGCTACGACGGTCGGTCCGCGCCATCTCTTGCCCGTTTGTGTCCCCGGCTTATCCGGATGACATTGCGGTCAATCCACCCGCCGCACACGGACGGTGGAGCCGTAGCCTTCGACGCTGAGGAGGTAGGAACCGAGTGCGCCGCGGCGGATGACGACAACAGGATTCTCCGCACGGACAAAAAAGCGTCCCGCCTCCGCTTGTCGCCAGACCTGCCCGTTTTCGAGCCGAAAGGTCGTGTTGCCGCTCCATCCACGGAAGTCGCCGACAATGCGGCCGCGGATTTCATCCGGCACGCTCCCGCCGCGGGCGTCATCAGGCAGGTGTTCGCGCCCGAACGCTTCAACCCCACCCGGTTGTCCGCGCGCGACGCCCTGTTCCCCGGTCTCCGCCTGTTCTTCGAAGTGATTCTGTATCCAAGCGTTGAGGACGGCGAGTTCTTGGGGCGAAAGCCGGTGCAGGCCCGCCGAGCGGAAAACATCGTCGTCCATCAACTCCCGGAGATCCACCGCCTCAGTCGCTGAGAGAGGAGAAACACCGGCAAGAAGGCCGAGAATAAGAAGGGCAGTGCGCAGCCAGCCCCTAAAAATGTTCTTCAACAAAGGATTCGATTGCATGGTAAAGCTCAAAAATATTTTCCTGTCGTTGGAAACCATGACCTTCGTCAGACTTGACGAGCCATTCAAATTCTTTGCCCGCACGCCGCATGGCACTGCGAAGTGTTGTCGCCTGGTCAATGGGCACTAGGAGATCATTCGATCCGTGGACAATAAAAACCGGAGCCTGCAATTTATCGACATGGTTTACGGGTGAAAAGTCGCTTAGCAGATCCATATCCGCCTCCGGATCACCGATGGTCCGCGAATAAAGGCCATACACATTTTCGTGGTTCCTCCGGTGACGTATGAGACTCGGCAAGTCAACCGGCCCCACGAAATTAATGCCCCACCGATACATATCAGGATGCTGCACAAGCTGCATCATCACCGTGTATCCGCCGTAACTCGCTCCGTGAATGCCGATGCGCGACTCATCGGCATAACCTTCCGCAATCGCCCAGCGCACGCCGTCGACGACGTCATTCTGCATGTCCGTACCCCATGTCCTATCCCCTGCACGCAAGTGCTTGCGCCCGTAGCCCGTGGACCCGCGAAAGTTTACTCGCAGGACACCATAGCCCCGCGAGGCAAAAAACTGCACCTCAGGATAGAAGCCCCAGAGATCGCGAGCCCACGGCCCGCCGTGCGGATTGACGACGAGCGGCACCGGATCATCGCCTTCGCTCCAACCCGGCGGCATCGTGAGATACCCGTGGATTGTGAGCCCGTCCCGCGACTCGTATTGGACCGGCCGCATCGGCGCCAACTCCTCCGGATCTAGCCAGGGCCGGGATTCGCCGAGCGGAGTGACGGAAAGCCGCCCCTCTTTGATCCGGACGAGATTGAAAAAAGGAGCGTGCCGGTCACTGGAGGAAGTGACCACCATTACGGACTCGTCGTCACTCATCGACGTAATCGCGTTGTGAGTGTCCGGAAACGCGTTGTCCAAAGCCTCCTGCACCAAACGCTTCTCTTCGTCGAGCCAGCGAACCTGCGGTCTCTCTGTATGGTAGGTTATCGCAACCGGGGCCCGCCGAAAGCGGGAAAAACGCATAGCGCTCACATCGTAAGTTTCGTTCCCATAGAGACGGTCACCGATCTCACCCGTTTTTAGATCAATTGTATAAATACCCGCACGGTCTTCGTCCATGTTTGATACGACAAAGAGCGTCTTACCGTCGTCTGATATTCCAAGAGGAGACCAAGAGGGAGCTTCGTGCTCAAACGCTGCCATATCAATCCATTCTCCGCCTGGCTCCGGGCGAACGAGGACCGACGTTCCTTCTTCCGGATCGGATGTTGTCGCAATCCGCACATTACCGTCATAGTCAGTGCCCCAGCCCACCACTTTGCCCGGGTTACGTTCGACCTCAACGCCGGCAAAGACGGTCCCACCCCGCGCGCGCCGCGTCAAATGCCTCGGCTCGCGGTAGATATTGAGCCGGTAGACGTCCGGATAGGAGAGGCGGCGGTCGTTGTTGATGACAAGGACGTGCTCGCGGTCGTCCGGAAGACGGTGGATCACATCTGTGTAAGCCCACGGATTGGCCGCCCCGCCGGCGGGGACGAGCACGCGGCTGCGCCGCCCGTCCTTGTTGACGGCGAACATGCCGACGGACGGGTAGCCCTCGTCCGATACCCAGAAGATAAGCCGCTCGTCGTTGGCCCACATGAACGACTCCACTTGGTTGTCGGTGAAGGCCGTAACCCGGCGCACGTCGCCGGACTCGAGATCGTAAACAAACAAGTTGCCCCGCTCCTCCCAAGGCCCGATGACGGCGAGGTGTGAGCCGTCCGGAGACACTTGAAAACTGCGGAACTCCGGCTGCCGGAAGAGTGTCTCCACGGGTATCCTCTCCGCAACCGCAGCAACGGAACCCGCCAAAACAACAAACGCGGAAAGAAGAACGCGACCGAATCTCATAAGAGCCCACGCTGCGGCATTTGCGCGTATTTTCAAATAAAAAGGGGAGGCGCCGTGCGGCACCCCCCCTCGACAAAGGAAGTAATCGTTGTCGTTCGCGCCGGACCTTAGAAGTCGCGGGCAACGCGCAGGTAGACGCGGCGCATCACCGGGCTGTGCACGGCGAACTCATAGCCTTCCCACGTGTCCGAAGTCCACGGCGGACGCTTGTCGAAGACGTTCTGGATACCGAGGGTCACACGGGTGTCCCAGAATCCGCTGTAGGTGACCTGCGGATTGACCTCGATGAACGAACCCACCCGACCGTCGCGCGACGGATCGTTGAACGAGTGGATGTAGTTCGCCATCAGGGTGAAGCCGAAGTCACCGTACTCCAAGGTGCCGCCCACCGTGCTGCGGTAACGCGGGTAGCGGTTCGTGCCGGCGAGCTGCACCGGATCTTCACCCGGACGGAAGGTCTGCTTGAAGTCGGCCATGTAGGTGATCGTGCCGAAGAGGTGCATGTGGCCCAGATCCGTATCCGTGCGGTAGTTCACCTCAAGGTCGACAAACTCCGTCTTGCGGTCGCCAAAGTTTCCGAACGTGTTATTGATGAAGACAATCGGACCGGCGGTGTTTCCAGCGTCTTGGTCCACCTGATTGTTCTCAAACGGAGCGCGCACGACGAGTCCGGGCAAATCGTCTTCATTGTTCACAATAAACCCGACGCCAAGGTCATCGATAATGTCCTTGTGTTTGATGCGGGTAAGATCAACGGCAACCGAAAGGCCTTCGATAGCCGGAGGCTCAATGACAAAACCGAAGTAGAACTGCTCGGAAGTCTCCGGCTGGAGGTCCGGGTTGCCACCCGCGACGGTGCGGATTTGATTACCAGCATCGGACGGCCGAAGAGGATCGTTCACTTGCGGGAAGGAAGTCGATTCGCCAAGGTAGAGCTGGGCGAGGGACGGGGCGCGGAAGCCTTCGTCATAAACACCGCGGAGCATAAGCCAGTCGAGCGGACGGAAGCGCACGCCGACGCGGGGCTTCGTGGTGTTACCGAAGTCGCTGTAATCCTCGAAGCGGACAGCGGCGTCAATTTCCACCATGTCGACCACCGGAATAACGAACTCAGCGTAAGCGGAGCGCAGGTTGCGGCGCCCGTCAGCCGAAGTGCCGCCGGAGGCAACCACTTGACCGGTCGTCGAGAAGCTGTCGGCCAAGTCTTCGACCTGCTCGTCGCGGTATTCAAAACCGGCAGCGAAACCGACGGAACCGGCGGGAAGATCAAAGATCGCCCCGTTGTCGACAAACAAGTCGATCGACTGGAGGCGGGAATCGCCGACACGGAGGGTCTCAATCGTGAGGTCTTCACGCAGATGCGGATTGACATCAAAGATGTTCAACGCCGTTTCCGGGTCGGTCGAAGCGAGCGCGTCGCGCACGGCCGGATCGGAGTGGTAGTTGCGCCCGATGTTGGTCGTCTTGGAGCGGTTCCAGAGGACGGCCGTTTCCCAGTTCCAGTCGTGCATGACCGTGCCCTTAAGGCCAAGGAGCATGCGGGTTACGTCCGTGTCCAGGTCGTTAATGCGCGAGCCGTGGTCCACGTAGCGGTAGCCGTAGGTGATCGGGAAATCGAACGGGTTGAACGGGTTGTCCGCGGCCATTTCACGGTCGTCGAGGAACGCGGTATCCGGCGTGGGTGCGGCGAGCGAGTCCGTCTTCACCTTAGTGTGCGAGAGCATTGTGAAGAAAGTCAGGTCGTCGAAGAGGTCGTATTCGCCGATCGCCGAGAGGCTATGACGCTCCGTGCGCGGGATGAGGTCGATAAACGGCGCGTAGTCAAACGAGGCAAGGCCGGGGGGCAAGGCGCGAAGCTCCGCCTCTGTGGGCTGGCCGGGTGTGGCGAAGCTATCGGCGGGCGGCAAAGAATAAAAACCGCCCTCGAAGAAGATAAAGCCCGGACTGCCCCAGACACTGGTATAGTCGATCCCGTCTTCGCGGAACGTCTGGTCGGCCGACGCCGAGAACGCACGGTCGCGTGCAACCAAGTTGGAGCGGCGGTAATAGTCGGCGGTGACGAGAATGTTCCCGCGCTGGCTGACAACACCGGCGGCGACGTTGCCGGAGAACTCCATCATGTCCGTGCGGGACGTGTCGGAGATCGTGGCCGAAGCGGTCACACCCTCGAAGTCGCGGCGCGTGATCACATTGATTACGCCGGCGAGCGCGTCCGAACCATAAATGGCGGAAGCCCCCGTCTTGAGGACGTCAATACGCTCAATCGCCCCGAGGGGGATGCTGTTGAGGTCGACGAACGCGTCGGTGATGTTCTGCGCGAAACCGTAGGCGGCGACGCGGCGACCGTTGATGAGAACGAGCGTGGCGTTTTGACCGAGACCACGGAGCGACACACCGGAAGACCCCGGAGCGAAGCTGTTCGTGAACTTTTCGTCGAACGCGAAGCCCGACTGGTACGGCAGATTGCGGATGACATCCGAAACCGTCTGGTAGCCGGTGCGGTTGATCGACTCGCGGTCAAAAGAGACGACCGGGCTGGAAGTTTCGATGTCGAGACGGGAAATACGCGTCCCCGTGACGGCAAAAGCTTCAAGCTCTTCCTCGTCCTGCGCATGTAGATTTCCTGACGTGACGACGGCCACGGCAAGAAACGCGGGTAGGCCCCAACGGGACCAACGTGTGGTTTTCTTGGTAAGCATCTTGGATTGTGTGTCTAGGTTGGTTCAGTCTGCCGACGGAGACCGCCGACAATATACAGGGAAAAACTGTGGATTTTTTTGAACGGGCTTCAAGCCTTTTGTGACACTTTGTAAAAATCGGGTGACGAATTCTTTATAGCAATGACTGGCAACACTTTAAGAAACTACGTCTCGCACGTCGCAGCACAAACTCCGTCCGAATTCCACTTTCGGCACCGTTATCCGAAGGCATTTCCGGATTTTTTTTGAACGTTTCAGAGCCGGCCTGAAGGTGGGAGGGTGTGTCCACGGACGGGCGCGCCCGGAGGATCCCCAGCACTCAAGCAGGTGCTCCCGGAACGCACTGTTCATGACAGAGAAACGGCATCAGGCAGGACCATGCGGACAGAGGGTTTGGAGGCGCTGGCGGAGACGACCAAGTCCACGGGTTGTCCGCCCAATCGGTCGGACAAGGCCCGGCGGGCTAGGCGGGGGGAGAGAACCGGAACGATTCGCACGAGTGCGGGCTGCGCGGGCACCGCGGGGCCGGGGGCGAGGAGGGCCGACCGGCTAGGGCGGGCGGCTTACTGCATGGATCGCTTGGTGCGGTCTGTGTGACGGATGTCTTCGCCGTCGACGAGGTAGATGGTTTCGACGGCGATGTTGGTGGCGTGGTCGCCGATGCGCTCAATGGATTTGGAGATGAAAATGAGTTCGATGTAGGCGGGCGCTTTGGCGGGCTCGGCGCCGATGCGCGCGATGTAGTCGGCGTAATTGGCGCGGTGGATTTCATCGATCTCTTTGTCGCCGCGCGGGATGGCGGCGGCCCGCTTGGCGTCGCCCTGGACGAGGCAATCGATGGATTCGCGGATGAGACCGAGGGCCGGTTCGCCGATGCGGCGGATGCCGGAGAGGTCTATGTCCGTCTCCTTGCGGCACATGCGGAGGACGCGCTTGGCGATGCTCGTGGCCTCATCGCCGATGCGCTCCAGCTCATGGCTCGCCTTGAGGGCGACGGTGACGAGGCGCATGTCGCCGGCCACCGGCGCGCGCAGGCTGATGTAGCGGTTGGCGGCGGCATCGATCTCCACCTCAAGGCTGTCGAGCGCGTCGTCTTCCTCACGCACGCGGCGCGCGGCGGCGGCGTCGAAGGCGTAGAGCGATTGCAGTGCGTTTTCCGCGGCGGCGGCGGAGAGTTCCGCCATGCGGACGATCTTCGTGCGCAGTTCGTCGAGTTCGGTTTGGAAGAAGCGGGCCATAGGATGAAGGGACGAGGGAGGAAACTTGAAAGCTGAGTGAGTGAGTGCGGGAGAAGGGCAGGAATGGAGGGCGCAACCCGGCTTGCGCCGGTGGTGGTTGGACAATGCGGTTGGATTGGCGGAGCGCAGGCTGAAGCTTCAGCGAGGCATGGATGCGGCGGGAGTGATGGTGTGGTGGTGTGCTTTTCCGTTCTCTCTGGCCTCTGTTCTCAGCCGAAGCGGCCGGAGACGTAGGCCTCGGTCTGCGGATTTTTCGGGTTCATGAAGATGTCTTCGGTTTCGTTGTATTCGATGAGTTTGCCGAGGTAGAAGAAGGCAGTGCGGTCGGAGACGCGCGCGGCCTGCTGCATGTTGTGGGTGACGATGACGATGGTGTATTCTTTTTTCAGTTCGTGGATGAGGTCCTCGATCTTGCCCGTGGCGATGGGGTCGAGGGCGGAGCAGGGCTCGTCCATGAGGAGGATTTCCGGGCGGTTGGCGATGGCGCGCGCAATACAAAGGCGCTGCATCTGGCCCCCGGAGAGGCCGAACGCGCTCTCCTTCAGGCGGTCCTTGACCTCGTCCCAGAGGGCGGCGCCGCGCAGGCTGCGCTCGACGACTTCGTCGAGTTCGGAGCGCTTGCTGCGACCGGCCACACGGAGGCTGTAAACGATGTTTTCGTAGATCGATTTGGGGAATGGGTTGGACTTCTGGAAGACCATACCGATGCGTTTGCGCAGCGAGATAACCTCAAGGTGCGGGTCGAAGATGCTGTGCCCGTCGATAGTGATGTCGCCCTCGTGCCGGATGCCGTCGATGAGGTCGTTCATGCGGTTGATGCTGCGCAGGAGCGTCGACTTGCCGCAGCCGGAGGGGCCGATGAAGGCAGTGACCTTCTGCTTCGGTACGTCGAGGTTGAGGTCGAAGAGCACTTGGACAGTGCTGTCGTAGTAGAAGCTGAAGTCCCTCACCTTGATGAAGTCGGGCTGCGGGCTCTCCGGTTCGGGAGCAGCGGTCCTGTCGCCGGACTTGAAGGCTTTCTGCTGGAAGGTATGTGACATGACGGTTTCGCTCGGGTGGTTGGGCGGTTTTCTCAAAATGCCGAGGACATGAGTTTCTTGCGAAGGTGGTTGCGGATCATAATCGCGCCGAGGTTGAGGACAACGACCAACATGATGAGAACAAGCGTGGAAGCGAAGACAAGCGGCTTGGTCGCCTCGGTGTCAGGCGATTGCAGCGCCACGATGTAGATGTGGAAGCCGAGGTGCATGAACTTCCGGTCGAGGTGGATGAAGGGGAACATGCCGTCGATGGGTAGGCTCGGCGCGAGCGCCATGACACCGACAAGGAGGAGCGGCGCGACCTCGCCAGCGCCGCGCGCCATGGCGAGGATAAGGCCCGTGAGGATGCCCGGACTTGAGGCGGGGAGGACGAGGCGCTGAATCGTCTGCCATTTCGAGGCGCCGCAGGCGAGCGAGCCTTCCCGCACCCCGCGGGAGACGGCGGCGAGCGCTTCCTCCGTCGCCACGATGACGACCGGCACGGTCATGAGCGCCAGTGTGAGCGAGGCCCAGAGGATGCCGCCCGTGCCGAAGACAGGCGTATTGATCGCCACCATACGCGGGTAAAAGACCTGGTCGATGACCGCGCCCACTTCGTGGATGAAAAAGCCCAGCCCGAAGACTCCGAAGACAATGGAGGGCACCCCCGCGAGGTTGTTGATGGAGATGCGCACGGCGCTCACGAGCGGTCCCTGCTTGGCGTATTCACGCAGATAAACGGCAGCGAGGACACCGAAGGGCGTCACCGCGAGGCTCATGAGCAGCGTCATGACGAACGTGCCGAACAACGCGGGGAAGATGCCGCCCTCCGTGTTGGCCTCGCGCGGATAGTCGGTAAGGAATTCCCAGATCTTGAAAAAGAACCATCCTGCCCGCTGGATGAGGTTCATTTGGTTGGGCAGGTAGAAGTTGACGATGTCGCCGAGCGGCTGCACGCGCTCGATGCCGCCAACCAGCTGGAAGGCAATGCTGTGTTCGCGCTGCTGTTCGCGGAGCGCCTGGCTGCGCAATTCGAGCGGCCGGAGTTCCTCGCGCAGGGATTCCACGGTAGCGAGCCTGCGCTCCAGCTCCGCCTCCTGCACGGGCGTGCGCTCGTCGAGCGAGCGCAGGTAGCGGATTTCGAGGTCTTCGCGGTTGATGCGCGCGTTGATGCGGCCCATTTCCCTCCGCTCGATGCGCTGGATAGCGGACCGCCGGTCGCGCACTTCGTTCACCTTGCGCCGGAGGGTGTCACCGAAGCCGGGATCGCCCGCCGATATCACTTCACCCGTGCCGAGGCGTAGTTCCAGCGGGCGGGCGATGGCGTTGCCCCACTCCGTCCGCTCAAGCACCATGAGTTCCTCCGGGTGAGTGATTCGCTCGATGTCGCCCATGATGAGGAAGGCGAAATTCTGCGTGGCAAAGACATCGCGGTTGCCCGTATAGACCATCATCTCCCGCATGTAGTCGGGATCTTCGCGGGCGAGGTCGACGAGGTCGGCGTCGTCCGGACTGAGGTTTTCCACGGTGAGCGAGCGGCGCATCGTCACGACACCGAACAACTCGCGCTCGCCGCGGAACTCCGTGCGCCCGTCCTCCGCCAACTCGATCTGCGCGACTCGCTTGGGCCAGAAATAGTTGAGGCCGTTCCAAACGATGACCCCGAGCAGGAAGAGGATCATGAAGAGCCCCATCGCGAGCCCCACGCCCGTGACCCACACCCAGACCTCCCCGGCGGGTTTTATGTTTTTTCCAAAAGCCGTTTTCGCTTTCATTGCCGAAATAGTGGTTGGGTTTTTCCGGTGTGCGGCGGCGCTTTACTCGACGGCGCGGTAACGCTTGCGCAGCCACTGCCGCAGGAGTTCCGCGAAGGTGTTGAGCGTGAAGGTGAAGACGAAGAGGATAAACGCGCAGAGGAAGAGCGTGCGATAGAGCGTTCCGTCCTGCTCCGCCTCGGAGATTTCCACCGCGATATTGGCGGAGAGCGTGCGCATGCCAGTGAACGGGTTGAAGTCCTGCACAACAGAATTGCCCGTCGCCATGACCATGATCATCGTCTCGCCGATGGCGCGGCCGAAGCCGATCATGAGGGCGGAGAAGATGCCCGCGGCCGCCGTCGGCAGGACAATACGGATGGCCGTCTGCCAGCGGCTTGCGCCGAGCGCGAGCGATCCCGATCGGAAGGAATTGGGTACATTGCTGAGCGAATCCTCTGAGATCGTGAAGATGATGGGAATGACGGCAAAACCCATGGCAAAGCCGACGACCAGCGCGTTGCGTGTCTCGAAGTCCCAGCCGAGCACCTGCACAACCCACATGCGGAATGAGCCGACGTCGCGCCCGAGCACCTCGTCGTATTGCACAAAGAGCCAGTCTTCCACGACCTGCCCGAACTGCCATCCGCCCCAAGCGACAAGCATGGCAGGGAAGAAGACGACGACGAACTCCATCCCCGACGGCACGGTGAGGCGGATCGAGTTGGGGAGAGTGCTCCACACGTAGCCCATGAGGACGGCGCCGACGAAGACACCGATACACGCCAACATGACCGACGGCACGGCGTTGCTTATCAACGGCGAGAGCCACATGCCGGCGAAAAATCCGAGAATAACGGACGGCAGCGAGGCCATGATCTCCATCGTCGGCTTGACGACTTTCTTCAGACTTGGCCGCAGAAACTGGGAGACATAGATGGCGGAGAGCAAGGCGATGGGTACGGCGATGAACATCGCGTAGACCGTCCCCTTCATCGTGCCGATGATAAGCGGCACCATGGAGAGCTTCCGCTCGAAATCCGCCCCGCCGTCGGACTGCCAGTCGTAGATGCGTCCGGGACGTCCCTCATACTGAATGCGCGCAAAGAAGGCCGTCATCCCCGCGATGGGGTGCTCGTCGACCATGTCCTTCACATGGAGGTTGTTTTCTTCATCGAGAAAGAGGAGGGCGTTGTAGCGCGGCGCGATGAGCGCCTGCCGCGGGAGAAAGCCCAGGTTGTCCTCCCAGCGGCGCGCCATCGTCGTCATGAGGGTGAGGCGGGCGTAGTCGCCCGAGGTCGTGAGGAAGGTCTTGTTGCGGCGGCTGGCGGAAAAGCCGTCGATGCCGCCCGGCAGGGATTCGAACACCTTGCTCGGGATGAAGCGCCGGCCGGAAAACTCCTCAAGAAAGGCAAGATTCCATGCCACGTGATCGCCCGCTTGGTTGAAGAAGAGGACGGTCTGGTCGCCCAGGACATACTCCATGCGGGCGAAGAGCGGACCCGCCGGGTGGTCCTCCATTGGCGCGAAGGTCTGAATGCGCTCTGCCGTCCCCTCCGCGTGCACGCGGAGGTAATCCACGCGGCCGTCGTCGTAGGCCACGAGGATCGCGTCCGCCGTGTCGGGGATGAGAAGCTGCACGGGATGGCCGGTGAGCTTCGGCGTCAGGTCCACCTGCGCGCCGACTTGCAGCGGCCCGACCCCGAAGGGCGTGCGGCGTTGCGTGAGGATGGCGACGTTCACGTTGCGGACACCGCCGACATCCTGATACCCCGCGACCAACCGCACACGCTCGCCCGCCGCGTAGACGGCGCCCTCGACCGGACGCCCGGACACGCCGAGCTGTATGACGGGCAAAGTCTCGACGGATGGCGCGATCATGCGCCGGTCGAGTCCCAGCGAATGATCCGGGGCGTACTCAATGCGCTTCACGAGAACGCGCCCGTCCGACGATGTCAGCACCACGCGGTCGCGCAGCGTGTCGTGCGTCATCGAATGGACCTCGAAGTCCTCCG
>SLLG01000131.1 GCA_007134215.1 Opitutales bacterium
CGCAGGTTTTCCAAGCCCCTCTGAAACCGGCGGCGGACAGTCGCTGCGGGAATATCATGACCACCGAAACGGACGCGACGTTCCACCCGGCGGAGGGCGAAGTCCGGATCGGGCAGCGTGAGGAAGTAGAGTTTCACGAGGTAGCCGAGGGATTTCCAACGGGGGATGCGACGCAGCCAGGATCGACTGGAGAGCGTGGTCTCGAAGGCGAAGCTTTTCCCGGCGGTGACGAGTGTGTCGATCCGCGCCAGCATCAGGCGACCGGCGGCGAAGGCGACCTGATCGGGCTGGAAGGGGCTCAGTCCGGCGGCGATAAGATCGGCATTCACGAACTCCGGGCAGCCGGCCTCGTTCGGCAGGAATTCGGTGGCGAAGGTCGTCTTCCCCGCCCCGTTCGGCCCGGCGATGATGAGGATCTTCTTCATGCCACCAAGACCTTGTTGAGTTCCTCAATGAAGTCCTTGGGATCGCCGCCGAAGGCTTTGCGGGCGACGGCGAGGGGGACTCCCTCATCGGAATCAACGTTCTGCCAGGCATCGAGGTAGGCGGCGGGGTCGTCGGTGGCGAAGGCGCCCATGGATTGCATTTCGCAGACGGCGACTCCGCGGGACGCGGATAGATTGAGAGTGGCGATGTCTTGAACGGTCCAACCGGCGGCGCTCAATTGAGCGTCGATCTGCAGGCGGGCACGTCGTTCCGGGGTTTCAGACATGGTCGTCGTTGGCCGTGGAATCCCTTCGTGCGAACATGGAAGCAGCTTTGCGGCAGGGCGGCATGCCAAACGACCCGTAAGCGTCGTCCCCCGGCTGACAATGTTTTTCGTGCTCTCGAACCGGGTCATGACAATCCGCAATTCCCCGCGCCATCGACCGGATCAGGCCGAGCCCTGCGGCTCGCTGTGCATGACTTGCGCTGTTGTCCTCGCCTCACCCCGCCTGCAACAGCCGCTGGACGGCGAGCCGCTCGTTCGGGTCGGCGGTGCTCCTCTCCAAAGATTCGCGGAAGAAAGCCTCCAAGGCGAGGTAGTCCTTCTGGTAACCGCACTTGACGGCTTCGAGGTAGCGTCGGTGACGGTCCCGGCTCCCCGGACCGACGAAACCGTAATCCGGAGCCAAGAGGCCCGCTTGCTGGCACAGAAGGTGCATATCACGCAACAGAGCCGGGGTCGCACCACATACACAAGTTGGTCGCCCGTATGGCAATGCGATTCCAAACCGGCCACCTGCATTCCTATTAGCGGACGCTCACTTGAACATCCGCCGGAAGACCTGCTTGCCGACGACCCGCCCGGCGACCCGCCGCCCGATGCGGCGGCCAATGCGCCCGCGCCGGACGGCGTTTACGTCGCCGAGGAGCTTGGCGAGGGTGTAGAGGAAGGAGCGGAATTTCATGGCACGGGTGTGTCGGAAGGATGGGCATAGCGGCGGCGGCTTCAATCCTCTTCAGCCATGAGGGCGTCGATACCGGTAAGGAGTTCGCGGGCGCGCGCGGCGACGGCCGCGGCGGTGGCATCCCAGCCGATCACGGAAGCCGTCCCGCGCCGTGATCGGACAGACGTCTATTGGATTTGGATTTTCCAGTTGCTGTTGAAGCGGGTGTCGGCGTGCAGGCGCGGCGGCGCGAGCCGGGCGCGGTACTCCCGGCGGACCGCGTCGGCTTCGGCGGCGGGCAGTTCCATGGCGGTTGTGGCGCGGGCGCGGGCGTGGCTCGGCGGGTCCGGCTCGTGGTCGACGAGCGCGAGCATCCCGTTATCCGGATCGATGTGGAGAAGGGTGCTGTATTTGGCGCACGCGTCGCCGAGGTGCAGGGCGAATCCGCGCATCGACGGGCGGCCCTTCGAGAAACGAACGGGCACGGCGCGCTCCAGAAAATCGTCGGCCATCTCCTGGAGGGAAAGTATCGCCGGTTCAATCAGCTCGACGGTGACGTGCGTGAACTTCTTCGGCGCCGAAAAATAGCGCAGGGCGCTCCCGTCCGCGGACCGGTGCGCGAAGCGGTGAAGGAGCCCACGCCTGGGGGACTCGAGGCGCACGGCCACGGGCTCGCTCTCCCATTCGAGGGCTTCGTAGTCCACGGCGAGGGCGGCGTCGACCTTTTCATCGGGCAAGCTCGAGTAGACGTAGACGACGCCCGCGAGAAAGGCGAGGCCGCGGGCTTCCATTTCATTGAGGGTGGGAACGGTGAGTCGCATCGGTGATTTCCTTTCAAACGGGGGCCATGCCGCCGCCGGCCGGCGGCGGCCGGCGTGGACGTGTGTGTGGTTGCGTGAACAAGGGCGAACTTACCACCGGGGGTATGACAAAAACGGTCATAGGTCCGAAAAAAGCTGAATTTTTCCGGTCGCCCCCTTTACCCTGCGGATATGTCCACGCAAAGGAAGGGCCTCGTGCGGATAATGCACATCCTCCACCACCTGCGCGAAGAGGCGCGGGGAACGGCATCGCCGGCGAGCCCGGCGGGCCGGTCGCGGCGGGTAAACGCGCGCACCTTGGCCGAGACGCTGGAGTGCAGCATGCGGACGATCCATCGCGACATCGAAGCCCTCCGCGACGCCGGATATCACATCGACTACGAAAAGAACGCACACACCCTTGCGTGGACAAACGCCCGCGAGGTCGAGCCGGTGCCCCTCATGACGGCCACGGAAGACGAGGTCCTCGCTCTCACGACGACGCTGGCCTTGAGCGGCACGCTGCTCGACAACGCCACGGCCCGCCATTTGGAAACCTTTCTCGGCAAGCTGCAGCAGCACCTCGAAGACGGTTTTCTGCACCCCCTTGAAGACGTGCGCGCCAGCCTGAGCTACCTGCCGACACAGGTGGCGGTCAACGAAGCGCCGCACTGGACCGATATCCAGCGCGCCATCCTCAACGACCGGGGTTTGGAGATCACCTACGCCTCGCCGCACCGCGGGGACGAGCCCTGCACGTATGCGCTCGAACCCTTCCGCCTCGCCCACCTCGACGGAGCATGGTATGTCGTCGGGCGCAAACGCGGGGCCGGAACCCGTGACGACGACCTCCGTCTCTTCCGCCTGAGCCGGATCCAATCCCTTGCAACCGCGCGGTGGACCGTCGCGGCGCCGCGCCCGCCGTCCGCTGTGATCGACGAGCGGCTGCGCTTCGCCCTCGGCGCATGGCAGGGCGACGATACCGAAACCGTGAAGATGCGTATCGACGCGGATGTCGCCGGATTCGTCCGCGAACGCGCGTGGAACCCCTCCCACCGCTTCACCGAGGAACCGGACGGCGATTGGCTCCTCGAGTTCGAAACGGCCCACGCCGACAAGATCATGCACTTCGTCCTCGAATGGAGCCCGCACATCGAACTGCTCGAACCGGATTTCCTCCGCCCGCGGATCGCGCACCTCGCCGAATGCGCGCGAAGGCTGCACGAAGCGGACCGGTCCAAAGCGTGCCGGTCCAAAGCCTGACGGCCGCGGCGGCTGCGCGCCGCGGACGGGGCGCTGTTTCGCCGCAGCGTGAAGCTTCAGCGAGCGCCGCGCCGCACGTCCACACC
>SLLG01000277.1 GCA_007134215.1 Opitutales bacterium
AAATCTACGTCGCCGGGCACCAAGGCATGGTGGGGCGGGCGGTCACGGCGAAGTTGCGCGAGCGCGGGTGTGAAAACCTTGTCCTGCGCACGCGCGCGGAGTTGGACCTGACCGACGCCGCGGCCGTCAACGCCTTCTACGCGGAGGCTGAGCCGGAGGTCGTCATCGTGGCCGCCGCCAAGGTCGGCGGGATCCATGCCAACGCGACGTACCCGGCCGACTTCATGCGCGAAAATCTCGCCATGGAGTTGAACCTCATCGACGGCGCGCGGCGCCACGGGGCGGGGCGACTGCTCTTCCTCGGCAGCTCCTGCATCTACCCGCGCGAGGCCCCGCAGCCCATGACGGAGGACGTTCTCCTCACGAGCCCGTTGGAGACTACCAACGAGGCCTACGCCCTCGCCAAAATCGCCGGTCTCAAACTCTGCCAGTATTACCGCAGTCAATACGGACTGCTTTTTCACTCCGCCATGCCGACCAATCTCTACGGTCCCGGCGACAACTACCACCCCGAGAATTCCCACGTCCTCCCCGCCCTCATCCACCGTTTCCATGTGGCGAAGGAATGCGGTGACGCTGAAGTCACGATCTGGGGCACGGGCAAGCCGCGCCGCGAGTTCCTCCACACGGAAGACCTCGCCGAGGGCCTCCTCCACCTCCTTGCCCTCGACAACCCGCCCGACTGGGTGAACATCGGCACGGGAGAGGATATCGAGATCGGCGAACTCGCCCGCCTCGTCGCCCGCGTTACCGGGTTCGGAGGGCGTATCACACACGACACCTCCAAGCCCGACGGCACCCCGCGCAAACTCCTCGACATCTCCCGCATCCGCGCCACCGGCTGGTCCCCCCGCATCGCCCTCGAAGACGGCGTCGCGGCCGTATACGAAGACTTCAAAACCTCCCTCGCCGCCGGCACGGCCCGGTTGTAGGGGTAGGAAAGGGGGTGAAGAGTCACCGCCCTTTCGCTACGCTCAGGGCCGGAGCCTGTCGGGCAGTCCACGGCAGGCTGCGCCTGATCGGCGCAGGCACTTGACCGGACGAATCGGAGCCGGGCCCGTCCTGGCGGGGGCTCAGTTTCCGAAGCCGCCGAGGCCGCCGGGGAGGTTGAAACCGCCGCCGGCGGGGGCTTCGGGCATGCCGCCTTTTTTCTGCATTTGCTTCATGAGCTTGCGGCCTTTGCCGCCTTTCATCATGCGCATCATTTTTTTCATTTGCTGGAACTGCTTGATGAGGGCGTTGAGGTCTTTGATGCCGAGGCCGGCGCCGCGGGCGATGCGGGCGCGGCGGCTGCCGTTGAGGATGACGGGATTGCGGCGCTCCTGTAAGGTCATCGACTGGATCAGGGCCTCGGTGTGTTTGAGGCGTTTCTCCTCTTTTTCGCCGACCTGCATGTTGTTCATGCCGGGGATCATTTTCATGATGTTGCCGAGGGGCCCCATGCGCTTCATGGTCTGCATCTGGGCGAGGAAGTCCTCGAAGTTGAAGTCGGCGCGGCGCATTTTCTCGGCCATGCGCTCGGCGTCTTCGTGGTCGACGGATTCCTGCGCTTTTTCGACGAGGGAGACGACGTCGCCCATGCCGAGGATGCGCCCGGCGAGGCGGTCGGGGTGGAAGACTTCGAGGTCTTCGACTTTTTCACCCGTGCCGAGGAACTTGATGGGCACGCCGGTGACGGCCTTCATGGAGAGGGCGGCGCCGCCGCGGGTATCGCCGTCGATCTTGGTGAGGACGATGCCGCTGAGGGGAACGGCCTCGTTGAAGGTTTTCGCGACGTTGACGGCTTCCTGGCCGAGGGCGGCGTCGGCGACGAGGAGGGACTCGTCGGGGAGGACGGTTTCGCCGAGTTGCTTAACCTCGGCGACGAGCGCTTCGTCGATCTGGAGGCGGCCGGCGGTGTCGAAGAGGATGGCGTCGGCGTTTTGCGCCTTGGCCCACTCCCAGCCGCGCTTGCCGATGCCGACGACGTCTTTGTTCCCGCGCTCGGCGTAGAAGAGGGCGCCGACCTGCCCGGCGAGGGTTTCGAGCTGGTCGATGGCGGCGGGGCGCTGCACGTCGCAGGCGATGAGGGCGGGGGTGTAGCCTTTCTTGGCGAGGTGGCGGGCGAGCTTGGCCGTGAAGGTGGTCTTGCCTGAACCCTGCAGGCCGAGCATGAGGACGCGCAGGGGCTTTTTGTCCGTGAGGGCGGTGGATCCTTCGCCGAGGAGTTCGACGAGTTCGTCGTTGATGATCTTGACGATCTGCTGGCCGGGTGTGACCGATTTGACGATCTCCTGCCCGAGGGCCTTTTCCTTCACCCGCGCGATGAAATCGCGGGCGACGCGGAACTGCACGTCGGCGGCGAGGAGGGCTTTGCGTACCTCCTGGAGGGTTTCGTTGATGTTGTCCTCGGTGATCTTGCCCATGCCGCGGAGGTTGCGGAGGGCGGTGCCAAGGCGGTCGGTGAGGGTCTCGAGCATGGTGTGTGCGGGTGTGTTGCGCGGTCGATTAAGGAGAGAGATTCACGCCGTCGACCGCGCGGGGTCAAGCGCGCGGGGCGGACGCTTGCGCGGAGACCGCGGGCGGGGTAGGGTGCGGGCGTAATGGAGCCGGAGCAAACAAAGCGGGACAACACGGAGTCGCGGGCTTGCGTGCGCTGTGGGTGCGCGACGGAGCATGTCTTCGGAGGTGTGCCGGTGTGCGAGGATTGCTATGTGACGCGCGGTTCCTGTTGTCCCGAGTTCGGCGAGGATGACCTGACGGAGCCCGGGGAGTGATGCCCGGCGTCAGTCCCCGGGCGTCGTCTTGTCCCCGGATCGGTCGATGTGGCCGAGGTCGCGGTCGGGGTCGAGGCGGTCGCGCACGCGTTGCTTGAGCACTTTGATCTCGGGGAATCCGCCGTCGCGGCGGCGGTCCCAAAGGGTATCCCCGTCCACCGCGATGGTGAACGTGCCCGCTTCGGCGGAGGGACACAGGGTCACGCCCGCGAGGTCGCGGTCGAAGGTGCCGAGAAGTTCCTGTGCCATCCACGCGGAGCGCGGCAACCAGCGGCAACCGGGACAATAGGTGATCGTGACGGTGGGTTTCGGAGGGGCCATATCCGGACAGAGTTGGCGATTCGCGGCACACGCCGCAATCCTGCGATTCCCGCAAGGGCGGAAATCACCGCGCGGATTGGCATATGTGGCGTCCGAGCTTGCTCGGGCCGCGGAGGAAAAGCACGGTGACTGGCGGAGCTTCCGGCACCGGGACGCGCGGGCAAGCCTACGCACCACAGATGTCACCCGCGCGGGTCTTCGACGGTCCGGTAACGCGCACGCGACCGGGCCACCGCGAGGTCGGCGTTGTCCGGCAGTTCGACGGGCCGGCTCGGCGGCGGACGATTCAACCGCGCGAGGACACGCGCGCCTCCGCCGCGCTCCAGCCAGTCCTGCGATCCCAGCGCCCGCCCCTCCGTGAAGTACCGCACGCGCAGACGCAGCAGCTCGTGCGGCTCCAGCTCCCCGCCGTTCTT
>SLLG01000021.1 GCA_007134215.1 Opitutales bacterium
ATCTTGCGGAAGTCGCTGTGAATGGCCTCGTTGTCGTCGATGACGAGGATCCGGCGGTTGTTGGGTACTTCGGAAGGGTTCATGGCATCCGGTTCCGCGGCACCGCCTGTGGGGAGGCAGGAATGTGCAGGGCTTGAGGTTGAGGTTTTAACCCTATTTTGTTTGACGGGGTGAATGGCACCCGGCAAGCGAATTCGGAAGATTTTCATTGGCTCCTTTCGGTTCTGCTAATTTTTCATTTTATTTCATATTTTGCGTGAAATTAATCGTTGACGAATTGAGATCCGACGGTCGGGGTTTCATACGAATTCAATGAAACAACGCCTCTTGCCCCCCCTGCCGATTGGGCCCGGCCTGTTGGTAGTTCTCGGCTGGGTGCCGCTTCTCGCGTCGCCGGCTCCGCTTTCCGCAGTCGATGACGGGGGCGGCCTTATCGCCTATGAAGGGTTCGATTACGAGGTGGACACGAGTATCGAATTCCAGAACGGCGGTTTCGGCTGGGCCGCCGCGTGGAACTTCCGCCAAAACGTCCTGGGCGGCGGTGCCGGAGGGCCGATCATGAATTCGGCCATCGTCATGCCGGGGAGCCTCACTTACGACGGGCTTCAAACTTCGGGCAATCACGTCCGCCTCTACGGCGACTTCGGCGAGCTGCAGCTTGCCCGTCGCCTCGCCGAGGAGCTTCCGAGCGAACCGGGCACGAGTCTCTATATCTCATTTCTCGGTCAGCGGGTCGGCCCGCCGGCGGATCCCGACGACACCGTGCTGTATCCCGAGGGTTACCCGTGGGGAGACAATCTCTATCCCCGCGGCGCGGCCTTTCGCTTCTTCAACAACGCGAATTCCGAGCGCCTTTCCGCAGGCATGTTCTCCAACCGAATACACGGCAATTGGATGCTCTACGGGCAGGGGCTTGACGATCCCACGGAGGTCTCCTTCTCGGAAGCGGTGGCTTTCATCGTCATCCGCATCGACTTTAACGGCGGTCCCGAAACCTCGGACGACATCCATATGTGGGTGAACCCGGACTTGGACCAACCCGAGGACACGGCGACGGCCGACCTCGCGGTTCTTGGACCGATGAACGGGCAGAACCCGGTCCATTTCTCCGGATTGACGGTCGTGAGTCCATACGTAGGCCATGCGAGCGGCAACCGGCCCCATGCGGAGATGCTCCTCGATGAGTTGCGCATCGGGCGGACATGGGCCTCGGTCACGCCGCAGGAAGACCCGCCGGCTCCGCAGCTTGTCCATGACGATGCGAACCTCATCGCCTACGAAGGTTTCGAATATGTGCCGGGCGGCAGTTTGACGGACGGTACGCTCGCGGGCGGTTTCGGTTGGCACGGGGCGTGGAATGTCACGAATGCTCAATTTATGGGCGCCCCTACCGCGATTCAGGACGGAAGCCTTCAGTATGTCGACATGGCCGGTCACCGCCTCCACACGACCGGTAACCGAGGCTACGGCGCCGGAGGCAATCCGGACGATCCGGACGGCGGGTTCGGGTTTCTGTTTATCGCCCGTACGCTTGCGCAGGAGCTGTCGGGCGAACCGGGCTCTGTATACTACCTCTCGTTCCTCGCGCAGGAAGTCGGCCCGCCGCTCGATCCGGAGGATCCCATGTGGGACGAATACGGCGGGTACCCTCACGGTGAAAACCTCCACCCCCGCAGCGGCAGTTTGCGTCTGTTGGGGCCTCCGGATGAAACGCAGTTCGGCGGAAGCATCTCTACGGCTCGGATCGGCAGAAGCAATTTCCATCCTGAGCGCCAGCCGATTGCGGATTGGACGTTCCGCACAGGGGATACCCACGTTTCCACCGGCGTGCTCATGCACGAGCGGGTGCATCTGGTTGTTGTGAGGATACAACGCAATGTGGTTGAATCGTCCGTGACCGACGGCTCGGGAAATCCAGTGGCGCTGGGCGACCGGGTGACAATGTGGTTGAATCCAAAACTTGCCGAAGAACTGGATGATGACGGTCTGACGTTTGACGTAATCGACCGCAACGATCCGTACCACATACCTGTCGGACGCATTGGTTTCGAGGCGGGATCACACTCTCCAATCCGTCCCGAGTCGCGTCTGACCTTTGATGAGATCCGCGTCGGCACGACCTATGCCTCGGTCACGCCACACTACACCGGAATGCCCGCCGATCCCATACTTGTTCATCCGGAGGACGTCACAGCGGCGGCCGGGCAGGATGCCGTCTTCACCGTGGAGGTGACCGAGGGCGAAGGGAGGGCTTTCCGTTGGCAGGCGTCTTATGACGGGGGGCTCACGTATTCCAATATTTCGGACGGGGCTTTGTATTCCGGTTCACAAACCGACACCCTGACTGTCCGCGAGGTGTCGGCCGTTGTCGGCGGCGTCCGTTTCCGTGTCGAGGTGACGGAGGGGGCGGCGGCGTTTGCCAGCCAGTCGGCGCTCCTCACGGTGGTCTATCCGGTAGCGCCGGTATTCACCGCGCACCCCGTTCCGACGGCGGTCACCGAGGGCGGAGCGGCGACGTTTTCCGTGCAAGTGACGGGTGAACCCGAGCCGGAAATCCGATGGCAGGTTTCGACCGATGGCGGCGCCACCTTTGAAGGCATCGCGGAAGGCGCGCCCTACAGCGGAGTGGAAACGGCGACACTGGTGGTTTCACCCGCGCAACTCGACATGAGCGGCCTGCGCTTCCGCGCCAAGGCATGGAATGTTGCGGGAGAGCAAGTCAGCCATCCGGCTGTCCTGACAGTCAATCCGCCGCCGTCCGTCCCGGAGTTTAGTTCCCATCCGCAGGACCGTGCGGTGCCGGTCGGCTCGCCGGTGGTTTTCGCGGCCTCCGCATCGGGATTTCCCGTGCCCGCTTTTCAGTGGCAGGTGTCGTTCGACGGCGGCGTTTCATTTGGCAACATCACGGACGATTCGTTTGGCGGCGGGGTCTTCTCCGGGACCTTGACGAGCGAGCTGACTGTTCTTGAGACGCTGCCCCTCTTGGACGGCGCGCTTTTCCGCGTGCGCGCACTGAACACCGAAGGCACTTCGTTCAGTGATCCCGGCGGACTGTCCGTGCTTGTCCCTGTGAGCTTCGACGATTGGGTCGACAGTGTCGGTGTGCCCGTCGGGCACCGCGAACCGGGGGATCGGAACGGCCCGCTCGCTCTTCCCAACCTGGCGGCGTACGGCAT
The DNA here is from genome assembly GCA_007134215.1 of Opitutales bacterium. Lineage (GTDB taxonomy): Bacteria > Verrucomicrobiota > Verrucomicrobiia > Opitutales > Oceanipulchritudinaceae > SLLG01. Next base: position 3,177 of record SLLG01000021.1, read on the forward strand.
GGGTCTGTCGCCCTTGGAGGCGGGAACGGACGATTTGCCGAAGGCGGTTCGGTCTGCCGAATCGCCCGGTGAACTGCACTTTCACTACCGCGTGAACACGATGGTGGAAGGGGCCACTATCGTGGTCGAAAAGTCGACCGACCTCGGGGATTGGGGACCTGCCGTGCCCAGCCGGACGGAGGTCGTTTGGGACGGGGACGGCGTGGAAGGCCGCGTTGCCGTTTTTCATCTGGGTGAGGCCGGTGTTTACCTGCGGCTCCGGGTGGATCTCGGTGCAGATGGCGGACCCGCGAGCACCGTTCCAGCCCAGTAAGAGCCGCCAATCCTGGTGCCGTGAACCCGGAAGGTGGGCGGAAAGGAGCGACGGCATTCAGCCGTCGTCGCGCGGGAGAATTCACGTTCGGGGAAGGAGGGAGCGGAAGAGGAAGACGAAGAGCACCTACAAGTGCTCCACGACTTCCGCGACGTCCGTTGTCGGCGCGAGGCACTGGGTGCCGACGCAGAGTTGAAAGTTGTTTTCAGGGAGGTCGTCGGCGGGCTGGAGGAAGACGGGGCGCCATGGTTTTTCGCGGAGGGCCCGGAGGGCGGCGGCCCAGTCGGTGCCGCGGCCGCCTTTGAGGACGGCGAGGCCGGTGGCGTCGAGGGTGAAGACGGCGAGGGCGTGGCCGATGGCGGAGGGCGCCCGTTCGGCGAGGCCGGTATAGGCGGGGCGGAGGCGGTCGCGTTCGGCGGCGTAGCGGGCCTCGCCGGTGAGGGCGTGGAGGGCGGAGAAGACATGGACGAGGGCGCTGTTACCGGACGGGGTGGCGTTGTCGAGCCAGTCCTTTTTGCGGTGGACGAGGTCGGCGCGGCCCGGTGCGGTGCTGAAATAGCCCATGGCCTTTGGGTCGCGGAAGCGCTCCATGGCGGCGTCGGCGAGGCGGACAGAGGTTTCCCGCCATGCGGCGGCGCTGCCGGGTTCAAAGGCTTCGGCAACGGCGGCGAGGGCGAGGACGGCTTCGGCGAGGGCGGCGTAGTCTTCGAGGGTGGCGAGGCCCTCGGCGCTTTCCCCGTAGGCGACGCGGGCGAGGGAACCGTCGGGCCGGAGCATATGGCCGAGGATCCAACGCGCGGCGCGGGAGGCGGCGGCGAACCACGCGGGTTCCTCGAAGACGGCGGCGGCGTGGGCGAGCCCGCGGATGACGAGGGCGTTCCACCCGGTGATGACTTTGGTGTCGGTGGCGGGACGGGCGCGCCGCGCGCGGGCCTCGAGGAGGCGGGCGCGGGCGGGGGCGAGGGCCTGCCGCTTGTCGAAGTCGGACTCGACGAGGACGGGCTGGCTACGCCCGTGCTCGAAGTTGCCCTCGTCGGTGACGGCATAGGCGGCGCGGAAGGCGGGGCCGTCTTCAGGGCCGAGGACGGCGTCGATCTCGGCGGGGGTCCACGTGTAGAAGAAGCCTTCGCCGTCCTCGCTGTCGGCGTCGACGGCGGCCATGAACGTGCCGTGCGGGGTGCGCATTTCGCGTTCGAGCCATGCGACGGTTTCCTCGACGACCGCTTTGTAGAGAGGTTTTGGGTAGCGGGTGTAGGCGCGGGCGTAGGTCGAGAGGAGGAGCCCGTTGTCGTAGAGCATCTTCTCGAAGTGGGGGATGATCCAGTGGCGGTCGACGCAGTAGCGGGCGAAGCCCCCGCCGACTTGGTCGAAAAGGCCGCCGTGGGCCATGGCGGTGAGGGTGGTGTTGACGACGCCGTCGATCCGGTCGCGGAGAGCGGGCTGCCGGAGGTCGACGGCGGCGGTGGCGCGCACGGCCATGAGAAAGTCGAGGGCGGAGGCGGGCGGGAATTTCGGGGCGTCGCCGAAGCCCCCGTATTCGTCGTCGTGGGCGGTGGTGATCTGCTCTGCGGCGGCGGGCAGGGCCTCGTTGGGCAGGGGGTCGCCGCTGGCCTGGAAGGGATGGTTGCCGGCTTCAAGGTTGCCGAGTATGGCCTTGGCGTTCTCCTCGAGGTCGGCGCGCTGGCGCTTGTAGAAGTCGGCCACGCGCACGAGGAGTTGCGGCCACGGAATCATGCCCCCGCGGCGGTCGTCGGGCGGGAAGTAGGTGCCGCCCGCGAAGGGGCGGCCGTCGGGCAGGCAGAAAACATTGAGGGGCCAGCCGCCGTGCCCGTGCATCATCTGCACGCTCTCCATGTAGATCGCGTCGACATCGGGGTGTTCCTCGCGGTCGACTTTCACGCAGACGAAGTGCTTGTTCATGAGCGAGGCGATATAGTCGTCTTCGAAGGACTCGTGTGCCATCACGTGGCACCAGTGGCAGCTGCTGTAGCCGATGGAGACGAGGAGGGGCTTGTCCTCCGCGCGGGCACGGGCGAAGGCTTCGTCACCCCAAGGATACCAGTCCACGGGGTTGTCGGCGTGCTGGCGCAGGTAGAGCGAGGATGTGTCGGCGAGTCGGTTGGCCATAAGGCGCGCACCTTCGCGCCGTTTCCGCCGCGAGGCAAACGTGGAGGCGTTCGGCGTGTCACGGGGTGAGATCAGGAGGTAGTGCACCTGTGGGTTGCCGGTGGGAACGCGCCGTTTGCGTCCCTGCGGCAATTTTATTCAGACGGGATGCGGTAGGCGCCGGGGATGCCGTTGTCGAGAGTGGCCAGTTGGAGGCCGTGCGCTTTGGCGAGCAACAACAGATGGGCATCTGTAGTCATTGCCGGACCCGCACACCATTCGGGAAAGCCGTCGGTGGCGGAATGATCGTCACCGACGAATGCGTGTTGTGCTCCAAGTGACCGCAACATGGATGTGAGGGTGTTTACCGCTTCAGCCAATTCCAACGCGCCTCCCGCCCGGTGCAACGACACGCGGACAAAGCCGAGTTCGGGGATGGCCGAGGTGCAGAGTTTTGCCTCCGATTTTTTCTTCATTTTTCCGATCCATTGGGCGACGTGCTTATGGTTTTCGTGATCGGACCAGCCCCAGGCAACGAGGGCATTGACGTCGAGGAGGTACTTCACGGGAAGTTGCCGAGGATTTGCTTCACGCTTGTTGTGGTGAGCGGAGGGGCATCGGGCAACGGGCCGAAGATCTCCGCGCCTGTGTGCGGACAGCGCAGCTTGCGGATGACCTCCGGCGGCTTATTGCCGACAGCCCGGCGCCGCAGATATTCGGATAGAGTGATCCCTTCCCGCCTCGCCGCGAGACGGATGCGGCGCGCATCCGGTTCGCTCAGTTTGAAGCTGATCGTCTTCATGGGTATTACCGTATGACGACAACACTGTCCGGGGCAAGTGAAAAGGCCCGCTTCCGAAGCGGGCTGTGTGGTGGGTCACCCTCCGCCGATGACTTTTTCGGTGTCGGGGTCGAAGAAGTGGACGGCGCGGAGGTCGAAGAGCAGCTCGATGTCCTGGTCGAATTCGTAGCGGCCTTTGGAGTCGACTTTCGCGACAAAGGAGTGGGTGGCGGAGGCGAGGTAGAGGAAGGTCTCGGCGCCGACGGGTTCGGAGACCTCGACGTGGGCGACGGCTTTGGCGGAGACATCGCGCACTTCCTCGGAGGCGACGGCGGCGTCGGCGATGTTCTCGGGGCGGATGCCGAAGACGACCTTGCGCCCGCGCTGGGAGGCGAGGTTTTGGCGCAGGCGGGGGGAGAGGTTGACGCGCAGGCGCGGGCGCTCCGATGTGCCCTCGTCTTCCGTGAAGATGAGGTTGCCGCCTTCTTCGGTGAGTTCGCCGTGGATGAAGTTCATGGGCGGGCTGCCGATGAAGCCCGCGACGAACATGTTTTCCGGGTGGTTGTAGAGATCGAGCGGTTCGTCGACCTGCATGATTTCGCCGTCTTTCATGACACAGATGCGGTCGCCCATGGTCATGGCCTCGATCTGGTCGTGGGTGACGTAGATCATGGTGGCGTTGAGCCGGTTGTGCAGGCGGCTGATCTCCGTGCGCATGGAGACACGCATTTTTGCGTCGAGGTTGGAGAGGGGTTCGTCGAAGAGAAATACCTTGGGGTCGCGGACGATGGCGCGGCCCACGGCGACGCGCTGGCGCTGGCCGCCGGAGAGTGCCTTGGGCTTGCGGTCGAGGTAGTCGGTGATGCCGAGAATTTCGGCGGCGTTTTGCACGCGCTTGGCGATTTCGGCCTTGGGGAAGCGTTTGAGCTTCAGGCCGAAGGCCATGTTCTCGTAGACGGTCATGTGCGGGTAGAGCGCGTAGTTCTGGAAGACCATGGCGATGTCGCGGTCCTTCGGCGGGACGTTGTTCACGACTCGCTCGCCGATGACGCACTCGCCCCCGGTGATGTCCTCGAGGCCCGCGACCATGCGCAGGGTGGTTGATTTGCCGCAGCCCGAGGGACCGACGAGGACCATGAACTCCTTGTCGCGGATTTCGAGGTTGATGGACTTGACGGCGTGGAACGCGCCCGTCTTGCCCGAGGGCGGGTACACTTTGTCGAGGTTCTTGAGCGATACTTGTGCCATGACCCGTGTATAACCCCTTTCGGGAGGCCGGGATACCGCGAATTGCGGATTTTGTTTGCCGGTTTGCGACAATCCGGGAAAGGTGGCGGAATGACGAGGCGGCGGCGCGCGGTGGTTATACTCTCGCCCCGGAACCTGCGGCGACTGGCGGCGGGGCTGGGGCGGTGGGTGGCGCGCGGGTGGGAGTTCGTGCCCGTGCCGCTTGATCAGCCGACGGGGTCTGTCCTGCGCTTGATCAGCGGGCAGAAGGCCGACGGGGTTCTCGTGGAGTTCGACATCGATCTGGTGGAGAGCGTCTTTGCCTACGGGAAGCCCACGGTCGTGCTCTTCGCCGACCTTATTGTGGACGGAGCGGTGTGTGTGAATATCGACGACTACGCCGTGGGGCGGCGGGCGGCGCAGCACCTTCTGGAGCGCGGGCTGCGGCGGTTCGCGTATTGCGGGCGGCCGACCATGCACGCGCCGGAGCGGATGCGCGGGTATCGTGATGCTTTGCGCGAGGCGGGCCACACGGTGTCGGTTTTCGAGGAAGCGGCGGGCGCGGGGGCGGCGGGACCGGTCTGGCAGGAACCGGGCGGGCGCATGCAAGAGTGGCTGCATGGACTGGAGGTGCCGTGCGGGATCTTTGCCGCGCACGATACGCTCGGGCGGACGCTCGCGGAGGGTGCCGCGCGGATCGGCAGGCGCATTCCGGATGATGTCGCCATCCTCTCTGCCAGCGATGATCCGCTAGTCTGCGAATGGGCGGACCCGCCCCTGAGTTGCGTGGCCCTGCCGTGGGAGCGCATTGCCGACACGGCGGCGGGCTGGCTCGACCGCCTCGTGAACGGCGACGCGGCGCCGGAGGACCCCGTCCGCGTCGCGCCGGAGGCCGTCGTCACCCGTGCCTCGACCGAGGTTATCGCCGTGAGCGATCCCCTCGTGGAACGCGCCCTGCGCCACGCCCGTGACAACCTCCGCACGCTGCAGAGCGTGGACCAATGGGTGCGCGCCCTCGGGACGAACCGGCGGCAGCTCGAGCGCGCCTTCCGCGTGTCGACGGGGGATTCGCCCTACGGTGCCCTCATCCGCCTGCGCGTCCTCCGGGCACGCGATTGCCTGCTGCAAACGGAGGCAAGCCTCGCCGAGATTTCCGAGCTGTGCGGTTTTTCCCGTCCCGAGAAACTGAGCCACCACTTCCGCCGGGTCACCGGCGAATCACCCTCCAAAGTCCGCCGCCGTCGATGACCTGCGCACGGCGGACGCGGGTGCGCCGTCCGGCCCGGCGGGGGGGTGGATTCATCGTTGCGGCGGCGCAGGGCGCTCCGCGGCAATACGACTCCGCGTTCAGGAGAAACGACGGCGGGTCGGACGGGAGTCGGCTTCTTCCTCCTCGTCGTCATCGTCGCCGTCGACATCGCGCCGGAAGGTGCCGGTGTCGAGGTAACGCTGGGCGTCGTCGCGGGATTCGATGATTTCGAGGCGGGAGCGCGCGTCGGCGTTGGCTTCGGCGGTGTTGGCCACGATGAAGGGGCGGATGAAAATGAGCAGCTCGGTGCGCTCCTCGCGGTCTTCCTTGCGGCGGAAAAGGTTGCCGAGCACGGGAATATCGCCGAGGAGGAAGATGCGGCGCTCGCTGTCGCTTGTATTGAGTTGCTGGAGACCGCCGAGGACGACGATTTCGCCGTTGCTCACACTAACGTAGGAGCGGGCCTGCCGGTTGGAGAAGACGGGGTTGCCGCCCACGCCGGTGCCGGGGATCTGGTCGCTGACGGACTGCTCGACCTCCAGTTGCACGACGCCGTTGGAGCCGATGAGCGGGGTGACATTGAGTTCGATACCGACGTCGCGGTATTGGATGTTCTGGCGGATGCCGCCGACGATCTGGTCCTGCTCCGAGGTGAAGGCCTGCGTGATGATGGGAATGTTGCGCACAATGGAGATATTGGCCTCGCGGTTGTGCGTGGTGACGATCGTCGGCGCGGAGAGGACCTGGACGTTGCCGCTCGTTCGGCCTTGGCGGAGGACGAGGTCCATGGAGAACTCGCCCGGCCCGAGGATGATGGGGGAAATGGAGAGGGCGGGATCGTCGATGCCGGAAAAGCGCGGCCGGAGGATGGTGTTGGGGCCGCCGATACCGGTGATGTCCGGGCGCACTTCGCCCTCCTGCAGCTGGTAGCCGGCGGTGACGTTGTGGGTGATGCCGAAGGCGTCGAGCCCGCGCACGTAATCTTCCGAGAGGGTGACTTCGGTGATGATGACCTCGATACGCACCTGCGCGAGGACGATGTCGATCTCCTCGATGAGGGATTCGAGGAAGCGCAGGTCGCTCTGTGTGCCGGAGACAACGATGGTGTTGGCGCGCTCGTCGGCGACGAGGGTCATGAGGTCGCTGAACTGGAGGGACGCGCCCTCGCCGCGGATGGCGGCGGCGGCGGCCTGCGCGGGGGAGGGTTGCTGGCCGGGCTGGCGCGTGGTCGTCGGCCGCGGCGTGGTGCGGGTGCCTTGGGCGGCGTCGCGCGCCTGTTTCTGGCCGCTGACGACTTGTTCGATGAGGCGCACAACCTCCTCCGCCTGGGCGTGGCGGATGTTGATGACGCGCGTGGAGGTGAGGGGGGCGACGTCGATATCGAGCCGCTCGATGAGGTTGTCGATGAGGGCGGCGTTCTCCGGGTGGGTGAAGACGATGAGCTGGTTGGTGCGGTCGTCGGCGTCGAAGGTGGTGTTATTTTCGAGCTGGCGGCGCAGCGGGCCGGCCTGCACCTGCTGGAGGCGGCGGAGGGCTTCCTGTGCGGGGATGTTGGTGAGCTGGTAGAAGAGGATTTCCGTGTTGAGGGCGGCGGGGGCGTCGAGTGTCTTGAGGAGGCGTTCGAGGCGCTGGTGGTTGATGAGCGCGTCGGTGATGAGGAGGAAGTTGCTCTTGTCGAAGGCGATGGGGGCGCCCTGCGACATGAGGGGCTGGATGAGCTGGGCGGCCTCGGGCGCGTTGAGGAATTCGAGGCGGTAGAGCCGTTCGTAGAGCTTTTGGCTGGGCGTGGCGTCGAGGGTGCTGCCCTCCCAGCGCGGCGCGACCTGTGTGTTGATGACGCCCACCGGGACGGCCTTGAGAAAGCGCTCGCCGACCTCGGTGATGGCGATACCGTTGAGGGCGAGGAGCGATTCGATGGCGAGGATCGCCTCGCCGCGGGTCATGGCCTGCTGGCTGAAGAACGTGATGTTGACGGCGGGAAGATTCTGCTGGCGGAGGATCGGCTTGCGGGTGAAGTTTTCGAGCATTTCGAGGACTTCGTTTGTACCCATGCCGGGGATACGGATGAGTCCCACGCTCTCGCGCATGCGGGGATCTTCGTTGTCGACGAGGTTGGACTCCGTCGGCTCCTCGCCGGTCTGGCGGCGCTCGGCCTGGATACGCTGGACTTGGCGCTGCGCGGGGGCGGGGCCGGGACGCACGGGGGGAGAGGGCGCCGGTTCGGCGTCGCCGAAGATGGGCGGGAGGGCGCGGTCGTCGTCGTTGTCGTCTTCGGGCAGGGCCTGGGCGGCGGCAAAGGGCGCGGAGACGAGGGCGGCGAGGAAGGCGAGCGCGGGGCGGGCGGCGGCGAAAGTGAAGGTGTTTGCGGGGATGCGGTTTTCGGTGTGCATGGATTTTGCGGTTCGTCTGCGGTCTAGTTGATGGCGGCGTCTTTCAGCTCGAAGGATGACAGTTCGAAGGTGGCGTCGAGGATGCGCGGATCGCGCGTGTTGGCCGTGATCTGGAAGGAACTCAGGGCGATGTAGGGCGACTCCTGTTTAAGGCGCTCATCGAATTCAATGAGGTTTTCGATACGCGCCTGGCGGATGGCGACGCGCACGGAGTGGTAGTTGAAAATGTCGGACTCCTGTGTGCTCGGGCTCGTGATGGTGAAGCTCACGCCGGTTTCCCGGGCGATGCCGTCGAGGCGTTCAGAGAGCTGCGAGGCGGTGAAGGTACGGCGCGGGTCGAGGCCGGCGCGGGCGCGCTCCAGCTCGCGCTCGGCGTCGGCGGCCTGCGCGAGGGTGCGCCGGTGGTCTTCGAGGCGGGTCTGCTGGATGCGGTAGGTGACGCGCTCGGAGCGCACGTTGCCCCAGAGGTTGAAAAACCAGAGGAGAAGGAGGATCCAGATGAAGGCGGCGAGGAGGACGCGTTCACGCAGGGAAATGGCGTTGAAAAGGTTGTGGAGCATCGGTCGTCAGTCCTCGGGGTCGTCGGGATTGTCGCCGCCCATGACGACATCGTCCCGCGCGGCGGCGGCTTCCCCGGCGCGCGGAATCTCGCTGAAGCGCACGACGAGGTCGAAGCGGGTGCGGTTTTCGCGGGTTTCCACGACGGTTTCGGCGCTGCCGATGTAGTCGAGGCGGTTGAGGCGGTCGGCGTAGGCGTTGACGGGGGCGACGGCGTTGGAAAGGCCCTCGACGCGCAGCTCGTTGTAAACGGTGGAGCGCACGCGCGTGAAGTAGACGGACTCGGGGCGCACTCCGTTGATCAGCTCGAGCATGCGGAAGGGCGCAAGGTCCTGCTCGGTGCTTTGCGTGAGGCGGCTGGCGAGCGCCCATGTGTCGTTGATGCGCTGGACGCGCGGCTGCTCCGAGGTGATGCGCTCGGCGCGGTTGGCGTTGTAGACGCCGAGGCCGAAGTGAAACCCCTGGAGAAGGAGGAGAAAGCCGAGGAAGAAGACGGCGGCGACGGTGGCCTTGTAGATGTAGCGCGAGGTGCGGCGGTCCTTGCGCGTCTTTTCGCCCCATGCGGGCGCGCGGATGTCGGCTTCCCACACGGCGTTGTGGTCGAGGGCGAGGGGCCGCTCGCGGATTTCGTCGGCGGGCGGCGGCAGGTCTGCGCCCGGTTCTCCGTCGTCCCCGGTGTCTCCGCCGGGCAGGAGGCGGCGGTGGCGGCAGACGATACGGCGTTCGCCCTCGACGAAGATGCCTTCGCCGACGAAGACGCCTTCTTCCGCGAACCAGTCTTCGTCGGCGGAGACGGCCTTGGCGAGCTTGTCGCGGGTGGCGAGAACGGCTTCGTCGCTCATGAACTCGTCGTTCACACGGCGGGCTGCGACGCGCGCGGGGATGGATTCGCCGGGTTCGAACCAGACGGCGGCGACAGAGCCGTTCTCCGCGACGAACCGCACGGTGCGGCGCGTAAAGGTGTCGCCGAGGATGGTGACGAAGCCGGGAAAGGCGTGGAAGAAGCCCTCAATGTCGTTCATGCCCAGCTTGGCGAGACGGGCGTGCGGGGCGGCGTAGACGAAGGCGCGTTGGGTCTTCGCGTCGAAGAGAAAGCCCCAGTGGAGCTGCTCCATGGGGAAGGGCGACTCGCCTTCGAGGAGGAGCGCGATGGCCCCGCGCCGGTCGGCGGGCGCTACGTCTTCGGGGATTTCGAAGCGGTGGCTGTAGAAGGTATCCGTCGGCGCGAGAAGAATCCGGCGCTCGGGGATGCGGGCGCGGAGTCGGCTCTTCAGGTCTTCAACGGATACGGATACACTCATGTGAAAAAAACAAGGGGCGATTGCAAAAGGGGAGGTGCTACAGTGTCCATCACATTCTACGGTTCTCGATGAG
>SLLG01000320.1 GCA_007134215.1 Opitutales bacterium
GCAGGCGCGCCGCCCGCCGCAGTCTGCGGAAACAGTTAGGTGGGTGCCAGAAATGGGAGACGTTACGGGGTGGCGGCGGGCGCACTCAAACGGTTCTTTCTCTGTAATGGCGTTTATTAGCGGCTTTTATTCTTCGCCTGGACGGTTTCGACCCTGTCTCCGTGTCCGACGCCCCACGGCGCGGTGGACGGCGGCGCCGCGGGCGATGGAATAGCGCACCTCAGCGTGCCATTCATGCGGCCGGCTCAGCTGCCGCTTCGCGGTCCCGCCATTCCGTGTCGGTCATCCAATGATCCTGCGCAAACTCAATGTAGGGCATGACGGACCCGTGACAGAGAATATTTTCACCGTTCCATGGATACAGGGCATAGATCGTGCGCGGTGCCGGGTTTGAAGACGCGGCGGACGCAATCGCGCCGCATTTGGGCGAGCTTTGCTGTATCGAAAGAGTTCAGACGCAGGCACCGGCTGAACTTTCAGCTGGTCGACAGCGTATTGAGTTCCCCGGGCCCTAAATGGCTTCAGTAACCATTGTCGAGGTGCTATTCATGATTGCGCGCCATGTCGCCCCTGCCGCTGCGGTATTTTCCGGCAAGCGAGAGCGAACGCTCGAGGACGAGTCCGTGCTTCCAGCGGGGCATTGTTTCTTCGAGGGAGCGGCGGACCCGTTCGGAAACGCTGACTTTGCGCTGCCTTGCCAGCTCCTTCAATTCAGCGAAGCGCTTCGGCGGGCGAGGTCTCGCAGGCGGGTGTCGGTGAACTCGGCGCTTCCGGGGCACCGAAACGCAGCGCGGGGGCTCGAGTCCGGCCAAACCGGCTCAGGCTTCCTCGAACTTGCGTTCGAAGAGGGCTTTGAGGTCCTTAAGCATTTCCTCCGCGCCTTCGCCGGAGGCGGAGAACTTGAGTTTGGAGCCTTGGCCGGCAGCGAGCATCATGAGGCCCATGATGCTCTTTCCGTTCACCTGTTCATCGTCTTTTTCGACGTAGATCTCGGCGGGGTATTTGTTCGCGATACGAACAATCATGGCGGCGGGACGGGCGTGGACGCCCATCTTGTTTTGCACCACGAGTTCGAGAGTGTGATCCATGGATTCAACGTGCATCATGCGCAGAAGGACCTCCGGGAGAGGTTCCGGTCTTTTCGATAGGGGTCGATGCTGGGGTAGGGTCAAGTGATGGCAATGCTTTTTTCCGGAGGGGCAGGCGGGCCGGAACGGGGGCGCGATAGATGTGTAAGTCGCTTGATGGCAGAGGGTAATGGATCAGACAGACTCCGGAATGAAGTCCATTTGCACTTGCCAGAGGCGGGCGTAATGCCCGTCGAGGCGGCAGAGTTCCTCGTGGGTGCCCTGCTCGATGATCGCTCCTTCGGAGAGGACGACGATGCGGTCGGCCTTGCGCACGGTGGAGAGCCGGTGGGCGATGACGAGGACGGTGCGGCTTGCCGTGAGGTTGTCGAGGGCGTCCTGGATTTGCTTCTCCGTGATGGTGTCAACGCTCGCAGTGGCCTCGTCGAGGATGACGAAGGGCGGGTTCTTGAGGAGGACGCGGGCGATGGTGAGGCGCTGCTTCTCCCCTTGGGAGAGGCGGATGCCTTTTTCCCCGATATTGGTGTCGAGGCCCTCGGGGAGGCGCTGCACGAAGTCCCACGCACAGGCGCCCTCGAGTGCGGCAATGACGTCGCCTTCCGCCGCGTCCTCGCGGGCGAGAAGGAGATTGTCCCGCACCGTGCCTTCGAAAAGGAAGGGGTCCTGCGCGACATGGCCGATGCTCTGGTGCAGGGCGTCGAGGTCGATTTCGCGGATGTCGAGGCCGTTGACGGTGACGGCGCCGCCGGTGACATCGTAGGCACGCATGGCGAGGTTGGCGAGGGTGCTCTTGCCCGCTCCGGTGTGTCCAACGAGGGCGGTGACCCTGCCCGCCGGGATTTCGAGGTTGAGCCCGTCGACGACCTCCGGGCGGCCGGGGTAGGCGAAGCCGACGTTTTCGAAGCGCAGGCCCGCGGGGCTGTCCGGAAACGGTTGCGGGCGGGGGTGGTTTTCGACCTCCACCGTGGCGTCGAGGATCTCGAAGACCCGTTCGCCCGAGGCGCGTCCGGCGGCGAGCATGTGGTTGATGCCGTGCAACTGCCCGATCGGGGCGTAGAGCATGTTGGCATAAAGGAGAAAGGAGACGAGCTGCGGGAAGCCGAAGTCGGCCGCCTCGCCGAGGATGAAGTAGCCGCCGAGCCCCACGACGGCGACTGTGCCCATATTGGTGAGGAATGTGGTGCCGGGGTTGTAGACGGCCCAGCGGTACATGGCACGCAGCGTGCGGTCGCGCAGGGTGGCGGCGCGCTCCTCGAAGCGCGCGCACTCGCGCTTCTGCAATCCGAAGGTCTGGATGAGCCGGTTGCCCTGGATGTCCTCGACGAGGAGGCTGTTGAGGTCGCCCGCAGCCTCGCGCACGCGCTTCCAGTATACGCGTGAGCCCCGCGCGTAGAAGACCGCGATGATGATGAGCAGCGGCACGGGGATGAAGACAAAGGTCGCGAGGAGGGGATTCTTGATGAAAAGGATGGTGGTCGCGCCCAAGATCATGACGAGCGCCCGTCCGCCCATTTCCGTCCCGTCGAGGAGAGCGCGTTCCACATTGGAGACATCCTCGATGACGCGCGAGGAGATCTCTCCGCTCTTGCGCTGGTCGTAGAAGGAGACGGGCAGGCTGAGGAGCTTGCGGTGGATGTCGCGCCGCATGTCCATGAGCACGCGCTGCTCCAGCGTGTTGTTGACGAAGATGCGGATGCCGTTGAGCAGCTCGCTGCCGAAGAACAGAGCCGCGATAAAGAGCACGCCGAGCAGCAGCACCCCCGTCGACGCCTCCGCTTGCACGTTTTCGAGGATACGCTCGACAGCGGCGGGCACCGCCAGAGCCAGCACGGTCATGCCCACCGCCATCACCTGCAGGAGCACAAAGAGCCATTTGTAGCGGACAAGGTAGCGTCCGACGCGCCAGATCACATTCATGTTGGAAAGGACCGTGGTCCCGTTTGCAGGGGCTGTCAAAGCCGGGGGGCGGGCACGTCGCGAAGAATCTCCACGCCTTCGCCTTCCGTGTCGACTGTTTCGATGCGGAGGACGGCGGGCGCGAGCGCGGCGAGGAAGGTACCGAGGGCTTCGGTGTCGTGATGGATCTCGGTGCGCTGCGTGCCGTCGGTGCCTGTGTAGGTGACGCGGTAGGCGGATTCGCCGGGGCGGAGGGGGCGGACGGGCGCGGAGGATTTTGCGGCGGGCGATTTCTTCGGCTTCCGGGAGGCGCGCTTCTTCTGCTGCTTCCGGGGGGCGAGGCTGGGCAGGTCGGCGGGCGGCGGATCGAAGGGGTAAGGCTGCCCGAGAATGGATTCGACCTCCCGCTCAATGGCGTGGATACGCGCAAACCGTTCCTCCCGTGCAAGGAGGAGCCGGTCGACGCGCATACGCTGCTCGGGCGGAAGGGACATGGCGGCGGGTTCGGGCACTCCGGCGCGGGCGGCCGGGGACGCGCCGGGACGGGCGCTCTACGCTTCCGGTGCGTCCGACGAGGTTGCGTCGTCCTTTGCGGGGGCGGGCGGCTTCGGCGCGGGCGCGGCGGCTTTGGGCGCTTTCTTCGCTGGCTTCTTCTTCGCTGTCGCCGGTCCGAACCCGAAGACGGGCTGCGGCGGATCGGGGAAGGGGAAGGCCGCTTCGTCGCCGAGGATTTCGTCGACTTGGTTTTCAAGCGCGGCGATGCGTTCGTAGGCTTCGGCGCGCTCGGCGAGGAGTTTGTCGATCTGCGCGCGGGCTTCAAGCGCCTGACGGATGGTTTCGGTTTCGGCGCCGAGGACGATGTCGGCAAAGCCGAGGCGGGGCGGCGATTTAGGCTTCTTGGTCATGATGCTTTGGAAACAGAGGTTGGTTGCGGTTGTGTTTGGAAAGTGGATATAGCGGGCGGGCAAGGGCCGCGCAGGATCGAATGGAGGCACGCGTCGATGCGCGATTGCCATGCGGAAACTTCCGGAGCGAGGGCCGACGGGATGGATTCCACGGCGGGTGCCGGGGCGTCGGTCTTGGGGTTCACGCGGGCGGCATGGGCGACCCCGGCCACCGGATCATCGGTAAGCCTGCGTAGAAGCTTGTGCGGCAGTTGCCGCGAACCGGCGGCGAGGGCGCGCAGGGCGGGCCACGGGTGTTCGGCGAGGGCCGTGGCGAGATCGGCGCGCAGGCCGGGGAACGGGCGTCGCGAGGCCGCGAGTTGCACGGTGGTCTCCGCGCAGAGGCGTTGGTTGACCAACTCGTGGAGGTGGCGCGGGTCGAGGCCTTCCTCGTAAACGAGGGCGGCGTTGACGCGGGGATAGCCGCAGCGGACGATGAACCCGTGCCACTCTTCGGTCCTCGCGGGATTGGCGAGAAGGGCAAGGATTTCCGTTTCGCCTCCCGACTGGCAGAGGAACTCCGCGATGTCGGCGTCGATGGCGGGGTTGGCGGCGAGGGCGGTGCGTACTCCGGTGTCCTCGCTTTGGCAAAGCGCCCGTTGCAGGGCACGGGGCAACGAAGGATCGGCGGCGAGACGCGCGCGTTCCCCGGCGGTTCCACGGTCGAGGACGAAGAGGCGGGCGGTGGGGTCGGGCGGATGTTTATCCGCGAGCGCCGAGCGCACGGAGGCGTGCGCGGAGAGGGCGAGCGACTCGAGGACTTCGGGCTCCGGCGATTTGCGGAGGAGCAGACCCTGTTGCAGCGCAGCGTCGTCGCTGTCCGCCCACATGAGGCATTGGTTTTTGTCGGCGCGCCCCCGCGCGGCGGTGTGGAACCGGACGACATCGCTCGCATCGTCGCCGAGGACACGCGCGACCTGCGGATCAAGAGCGGCGTTGCCGGCCAATGCCATGCGCACGGAGGAATCGTCGTGGCGGGCGATACAGGCTTGGTGCTGGCTCTTCAGGCCGGGGTTGCCCGCGAGGTGCCGCACGACGCCGGGCCCGCTGTCGCGGAGAAGCTTGAGGATCTCGCGCGGGTGCAGGCCGGGATGAAGCGCGGCGGAGGCGCGTACTTCGGCGGAGGGATGCTCAATGAATGTTGTGAGGACTGTCGGCGGCGTGCGCGGGTTGGCCGCAAGCCGGGCACAGAGCGCCGTGTCGCCGGTCCGCGCAGCCAGTTGCTCGAGGAGGTCGCTGGGAGAGAGCGGGTACTGCGCGGCGAAGCGGAGACCCTCGGGATCGCCCTCCTCGCAGACGGCGCGGAGGAGGGTGCTGGGCAGGGGCGGTCGGCGGTGGCGGGCGCAAACCCGGTCCGCGCCCAATTCACGAATGAGTGCGAGCAGTTCGCCGGTGGTTTCAGGGGCGGCGGGCATGGTCTACAGTGCCTCCGGTTCGACGAGGACCTCACGCGGGTTTTGCCCGAGCTGCGGCCCCACGTAGCCGTGTTCCTCGAGTTCCTCCATGATGCGGGCCGCGCGGTTGTACCCGATTTTCAACTTCCTCTGCAGAAAACTCGTGCTTGCGCGCCGGTTCGCCGCGATGACGCGCAAGGCGTCCTTCAAGAGCGGATCGGCGCCGTCTACACCGCCGTCGCCGCCGTCCGCCGCCGCCTCCTCATTGCGGAACTCGGCGCGGTAGCGCGGCGGCGACTGCGCGCGCAGGTAGTCGGTGACCCGCTGGATTTCAGCGTCGTCCACAAACGGACTTTGCAGGCGCAACAGGCGCGACACCCCCGGCGGGTTGAAGAGCATGTCGCCCTGCCCCTGGAGGCTTTCCGCGCCCTTGCTGTCGAGGATGGTGCGGCTGTCCACGGAAGAACTGACCATGAAGGCTGCGCGGCTCGGGTAGTTGGCCTTTATGACACCGGTGATGACGTTCACACTCGGGCGCTGCGTGGCGAGGACGGTGTGTATGCCGACGGCCCGTGACATCTGCGCGAGGCGGGCGATGGGGGTTTCCACGTCCTGCCGCGCCGTCATCATCAGATCGGCCAGTTCGTCGACGACGAGAACGATGTAGGGCATCTTCGCAAAGCCCGCTTCCTCCGCTTTCGCGTTGTAGCCGGCGAGGTTGCGCACCTTGCGCTCGGCGAGGACGGTGTAGCGCCGCTCCATTTCGCGCCCGAGCCATTTGAAGGCGGCGCAGGCGATCTTCGGGTCGGTGACGAGCGGGTGGATAAGGTGCGGAATATCCTGATACATCGCGAACTCGACTTTCTTCGGGTCGACGAGGACCAGCTCCAGCTCGTCCGGGCGGAAACGGTAGAGCAGCGATAGCAGGAAATTGTTGATACAAACGGATTTTCCGCTCCCCGTCGCCCCCGCGATGAGCATGTGTGGGGCGCGCGCGAGGTCGGTGACGACGATTCCCCCGCCCATGTCCATGCCCATGATGAGGGGCAACGCCGCATCGGATTCCGTCCAGTCCGGCGAGGCGAGGGCAGAGCGGAGACGGATGGTCGGTGAAACAGGGTTGGGCACTTCGACGCCGACGAACGGTTCACCGGGGATGGGTGCCTGCACGCGGACGGCTTTGACGGCCATCGCCATGGCGAGGTTGCGCGCGAGCCCGGAGATGACATCGACCTTCACGCCGTAGCCCGGCTTGACCCGGAACTGCGTAACGCGCGGTCCGACGAGCGCGTCACACACATGCGCGTCGACGGAAAAGCTGTCGAAGGTTTCCTGGAGCTTTGCCTTTTGGATACCGACGGTTTGTTCGTCGACGAAGTCGTCGCCGGTGTCCTCCGCCGCCTCAAGGAGTGCTTCACCGGGCGGCGTGTAAGCCGCGGGCACGTGCGGAGGTGGCGCGCACGCGGGCTCGGGCGTCGGCGCGGAGTCTGCCGCCGCGGGCGGAGGCAGCTCAGCCACGGTGTCCCCGCGTTCTTCCGCGGCGCGGAGGTCGGCTTCGAGTTCGTCGAGCCGCGTAACGAGGTTGTCGATGTGGCGAACACTGTTTTGCCGAAGCTTGGCGTCGCGGGCGCGGCGGCGTTCCCGCTCGGCGAGGCGGTCGTTCAGCTTCTCCCGCCATTCCCGCAGAAGAGCTTCATCCTCCTCCCGGCGTGCGTGCTTCCGGTCTTCGTTGGATTCGGCACGTGACGCGGGGACGGCGGCCTCGCCCGAGCGGCGGGCGGCTGCGCCGGTCGTCCGGGGCTCCGGAAAGGCGTCGGCGCGGGTTTCCGGTTCGTGGGTGTCAAAGCCGATGCGCCGGAGGAAGCGGCGCAGGTTCGACTTGATGCCGCCGCGTGGGCCGCCGGAGCCGGTCTTGGAAGTGCCGTTCATGGATGCACGGTAAGGCGGTCCTACGGCGCGGTGGCGAAAACGGCGGCTTCCGGAGCCCCATCAGGGCACCGGAAAAGCAATCCCCGCCGTGTGTGCCGCGCGCGTGCCCGCCGCTCAGGCTTCGTCGTCCTCGATCTGGATGACCTTGGTGATGCCGATGAGCTTGTCGCCTTCGGCCATGTTGATAAGGCGCACGCCCTGAGTGGTACGGCCGATGACGCGGACCTCCTTCACCCGCGTGCGCACGGCTTGCCCGTGGTGGGTGAAGAGCATGATCTCGTCCTCTTCGTCCACACTCAAGGCCCCGGCGACGCCCGTCGTCTTCATGGCGATGATGCCCGAGCCGCCGCGGCTCTGCACACGGTACTGGTCGAACTGGGTACGTTTGCCCTGTCCGTTCTGTCCCGCGATGAGAAGCGTCTCTTTGGGATTCACGACTTCGAGGGTGACCACGTAGTCGTCCTTACCTTTGAGCTTGATACCGCGAACGCCGCGGGTGGCGCGCCCTTGGTCACGCAGCGCCTTCTCGTGGAAGCGGATGGACATACCCTTGCGGGTGATCATGACCAGCTCGTCATCACCGAGCGTCAGCTTCACGCCGATGAGGGCGTCGCCCTCGTCGATCTTGATGCCGATGATGCCGCCGCGGCGAAAGTTCCTGTAGTCGCTGAGGTTAGTCTTCTTCACCGTGCCTTGGCGCGTGGCCATGACGAGGTGGTTCTCCTCGCGGAAATCCTTAATCGGGATCATCGCGGCGATTCGCTCGTCCTTCTGCATTTCGAGGACGTTGACGATGCTGCGGCCTTTGGAGATCCGTGTGCCTTCCGGGATGTCGTAGACTTTCTCCACGTAGACACGCCCGTTGTTCATGAAGAACATCATGTAGTCGTGCGTGCTCGCGGTGAAGAGGTGCTCGACAAAGTCCTCGTCGTGCGAACCAGTGCCGATGACGCCCTTGCCCCCGCGTTTCTGCGATCGGTAGCTGGAAACGGGCGTGCGCTTGATGAAGCCTTTGTGCGAAACGGTGATGATGCAGCCCTCGTTGGCAATGAGGTCTTCCATCCTGAACTCGCCTTCGGCCGCGATGATCTGCGAGCGGCGCGGGGTGGCGAACTTTTCGCGCAGGGTCATCAGTTCGCTCTTGATGACTTCGAGGAGGCGGCCTTCGTTTTCGATGATCTCCGTCAGTTCGGCGATGAGTTTGAGGAGTTCGAGATACTCCGCCTCGATCTTGTCGCGCTCGAGGCCGGTGAGCTGGTAGAGCCGCATGTCGAGAATGGCGTCCGCCTGCTTCACGGAGAGCGGATACTTGCTCATGAGGCGCGTCTTGGCCTCGTCGCGGTTGGCGCTCGCGCGGATGATGCGGACGAAGTCGTCGAGGTTGTCGAGGGCGATCTTGAGCCCCTCGAGGATGTGGGCGCGTGCCTCGGCCTTTTCCTTGCGGAAGATCGTGCGGCGCATGACGACATCGCGGCGGTGGTCGATGTAAACATCGATCATCTCGCGCATGTTCATCTCCTTCGGGCGGCGGTCGACGAGCGCAAGCATGATCACGCCGAAGGAGGATTCCAGCGCGGTGTGCTTGAAGAGCTTGTTGACGACGACGCGCGGGATCTCGCCGCGCTTCAGCTCAATGACGATGCGCGTGTTTTCGTCGGACTCGTCGCGCAGGTCGGAAACGCCTTCGATGACTTTCTCCTGTACCAGCTCGGCGATACGGGTGACGAGGTTGGCGCGGTTGACGTTGTAGGGGATTTCCGTGACGACGAGCTGCTCTTTGCCGTTTTTCAGCTCCTCAGTGTGGATGACCCCACGCATGCGGACGATGCCGCGGCCCGTGCGCATGTAGTTTTCGATACCCTCGCGCCCGAGGATGGCGCCGCCGGTCGGGAAATCGGGCCCCTTGATGTAGCCCAGCAACTCGTCTATAGGCATGTTGGGGTTGTCGATGAGGGCGCAGATGCCGTCGATGAGTTCGCCGAGGTTGTGCGGCGGGATGTTTGTCGTCATCCCCACGGCGATGCCCGTCGATCCGTTCATGAGCAGGTTGGGCAGGGCGGCGGGGAGAACGGACGGCTCCGTCGTGTCTTCCTTGTAGTTGGCGACGAAGTCGACGGTGTTTTCGTCGAGCTGGCGCAGCAACTCCTCGGCGGGGGCGGTGAGGCGGCACTCCGTGTACCGGTAGGCGGCGGGCGGGTCGCCGTCGATGGAGCCAAAGTTGCCCTGCGGATCGACGAGCGGCACGCGCATGACCCAGTTCTGGGCCATGCGCACAAGGGTGTCGTAGACGGAAGTGTCGCCGTGCGGGTGGTATTTGCCGAGCACTTCACCGACGACGGCCGCGCACTTGTCGAACGAACGGTTGTGCACGAGGCCCTGCCGGATCATTGAGTAGAGGATGCGGCGCTGCACGGGCTTGAGACCGTCGCGGGCGTCGGGGAGCGCCCGGCTGATGATGACCGACATCGAGTAATCGATGTAGGCGCGCTCCATCACCTCGGTGATGTTCGTCGGGCTGAGCTTTTCTTTCTCCGTGTACATGCGAATCAGATATCAAGATTTCGGACGTTGAGGGCGTTGTCCTCGATGAAGGCGCGCCGGGCCGGGACGTTGTCGCCCATGAGCATGCTGAAGATCTGCTCGGCCTTGGCGGCGTCCTCGATGTCGACGCGCAGGAGGCGCCGGGTCTCGGGATTCATCGTCGTCTCGTAAAGTTGTTTCGGGTTCATCTCGCCGAGTCCCTTGTAGCGCTGGATGGAAAGCCCGCGGCGGCCCAGCTCGCGGATCTTCGGCAACAGCTCGAGGACGCTGTGCAGCGGGATGCGGTTCTCCTTCCCTTCCTGGCCGTAATTCTCGACCAGGTCGTAGCGCGGCTCCGGGCCGGGCTTCCAGTTTTGCACGTCGAGGCCCATCTTCGCGAGTTCCAGGAGGACCTTGGCGATGGCGCCCGCCTCGAAGATTTCGAGGATACTGAGGCGCTGGTTGACGACGCGGTCGTTGTGCGTGACCTGGCGGATGACGGTTTCGGCGAAGGCGTCTTCGATGCCCTCGTCGGCGATAAATTTCATGCGGTGGTCCTCGTCGCGCAGGAAACGGAATTCCTCTTCGTTGCCGGTGCGCACGCGCACAAGGTATTTCGGGAGGCGCTGCTGCTCGTCGTGCTGGTCGAGGTAGGTCTCCATGTCGCAACCGTAGCGCGTCACGCCGCTGCCCAACTGTTCGAGCCGGGCGAGGCATTCAACGATGCGGTCGACCTTGGAGGACGGGTATTGGTGTTCGTCGCGCAGGCGGATGAGCGTCATGTCCTCCGAGCCCAGCTCGAGGAGGATGCGGTTCATCGCATCGTCGTTGTCGATGTACTGCTCGCGGCGCTTGCGCTTGATTTTGTAGAGCGGCGGCTGCGCGATGTAGACGTAGCCCTTTTCGATGAGGCCCTTCATCTGGCGGTAGAGGAAGGTGAGGAGGAGGGTGGAGATGTGGGCGCCGTCGACGTCCGCGTCGCACATGATGATGATGCGGTGGTAGCGCGCTTTGCCCGCGTCGAAGGCACCGTCGCCCTCGTGGTCACCGATGCCCGTGCCCATGGCCGTGATCATCGTGCGGATTTCGTTGTTGTTGAGCACCTTGTCGATGCGGGCTTTCTCCACGTTGATGAGCTTGCCGCGCAGCGGAAGAATAGCTTGGTAGCGGCGGTCGCGGCCTTGCTTGGCGGAGCCGCCGGCGGAGTCGCCCTCCACGATGAACAGCTCGCATAGCGAGGGGTCCTTTTCGGAGCAGTCGGCGAGTTTGCCGGGAAGGCCCCCCGAGGCCATGGCCGACTTGCGCACGGTTTCGCGGGCCTTGCGCGCGGCGTCGCGGGCGCGGGCGGCGTTGAGCGCCTTGTCCACCATCTTCTTTGCGAGCGACGGATTGGTCTCGAACTCGTACTTGAGCTTCTCGCCCACGATCTTCTGCACGATGCCGTCGACCTCTCCGTTGGAAAGCTTGGTCTTCGTCTGGCCTTCGAAGCGGGGCTCCGGCACTTTCACGGAGACCACGGCGGTGAGGCCTTCGCGTACGTCGTCGCCGGAGATCGACGGATCCTTGTCCTTCACGAGGTTGTTGGACTTGGCGTAGGTATTGATGACACGGGTGAGCGCCGTGCGGAAGCCGCTCAGGTGTGTGCCGCCCTCGATGTTGTGGATGGAGTTGGCGTAGGCGTAGATCTGGTCGTTGTAGCCGTCGTTGTATTGCAGGGCGATGTCGACGATGATCTTCGCGCCGGAGGCATCGCCTTCGACCGCCGGGGCATCGCCGGTGAAGGAGACAACGTTTGGATGGATGGTTGTCTTGCCGCGGTTGAGGAAGGCCACGTACTCGGCGATCCCGTCCTTGAAGACGAAGCTCTCCTTTCGGTTCGCGCGCCCGTCTTCAAGGTGGATTTCAAGACCGGGGTTGAGGAAGGCCAGCTCCCGCAGGCGCTTCGCGAGCAGGTCGTATTTGAATTCGCGTGTCGTGAGGAAAATCTCCGGGTCCGGAAGCCAGCTGATTTTTGTGCCGGTCTTTTTGGTGTTGCCGATGACCTTCATTTTCTCGGTCGTCTTGCCCCGGCTGAAGCCCATGAAATGCACTTTCTGTTCGCGGCTGACCTCCACCTCGAACCACTCGGAGACGGCGTTGACACACTTTGCCCCGACGCCGTGCAGACCGCCCGACACCTGGTAGGCGCCTTTGCCGAACTTGCCGCCGGCATGCAGGTTGGTCATCACCAGTTCCAGCGCGGGCATGTTGTATTTCGGGTGCATGTCCACGGGAACCCCGCGACCATTGTCCTCCACGGAGATCGAACCGTCCGCGTGGATCGACACTTTGATCGCCGTGCAGTAGCCTGCGAGCGCCTCATCGATAGAGTTGTCGACAATTTCGAAAACGCAGTGGTGCAGGCCGCGCTCGTTGGTGTCGCCGATATACATGTCCGGACGCTTCCGCACGCCCTCCAGGCCCTCCAGTTTCTGGATCTTCGAGGAATCGTATACGTCCGTTTGGGGTGTTTCCTTACTCATTGATAATGAACAAACTTTAAAACTGAATGAAAACCTCCAAGCTTGGCGCGGCACCGCTTCCTTGGCGAACAAAAAGTGGCACGGGGGCGCTGCTTTTTTCGCCTTGTTGGCCGACGTCCGCTCGCTTCCCCGCCGGTCAGCGGGAATCGCGGTCGCAGTCGCAGCGGGCAGCCGCTTCCATAGATGGATCCCTTCAACCTTCCACCAGATCCCCCGCGCGCAGGCGGGGCCGCCGGGCGTGGAAGACGGGGTTGGGCGTTCCGCCGCACTCCGCGGGCTCACGGGACAAATTGAGACCCGCCTGCTCCATCATCGACGAAACGAATGCCCGCGTGCCGACCGCAGCACCGCGCAGCAGGCCGGGAAGGTGCCCGAAAAGGCCGGAGGCGGGCAAGCCGACGGAAAGTGTCCCGGAATCGCGGCCTGTATCGTCCTTCATCCGCACCAAAAGCCCGTAGGACTCCACGAACGCCTCCGCCTCCTCCTCAGAGCAGCGATGTCCCGTCCCGCGGGATTCGTCCTTCTCTCCCTCTTCATCTATCCGCGCTTCACACACGGGGTTCAACGCCCCCAGCATCCCCGCAATCCCCGCATGCGCCCACGCACGCAGCGACGGCGAAGCCTCCCCGCCCACCGCCGCCCCGTAGCCGCTCCAGCGGTAGGCCTCCGCCCGCTCCGCAAGGCCCGCGCGCACCGGGTTCAGCTCGATATACGCGCCCACCACACGCAGCACGTGCGGCGAATCCTGCACCACGCAGCTCTTGTAGCGCTCCGCCCAAAGCGTCCCCACGCGCCCCCGCTCCCCGTTGTACCACACGCTGTAGCGCTGCTTCAGCGTCTTCATGA
>SLLG01000285.1 GCA_007134215.1 Opitutales bacterium
GGGCACGGCTTGGGTTTTGTCGGAAAGGGGGTAGGCGTTGGCCACGCGGCTGATGATCGCGGCAGGGGGCGGGCCGTCGACTTCCTTGCGCACGAGGGGGAGTTTGCCGCCCGAGGAAGGGTTTTCCGACCACTTGGCATCGGCGAGGACAAAGCGTCCCGCGCGGTGCAGGAGGAAGTCCGCCTCTTTGGTCCGGTCCCGCCAGAAGGCCAATTGCCATCCGCCATGGACGGCGAGGTGTTTGCGGATTTCCGTGAACACGGTCGTTTCCCACAACGCCCCCGCGAGGGGCGAACGGAAGAGATCGTCGGCTTGCTGCACACCCATGAGAAAGGCGCATAACCCGCTGTCGTTGAAGTGGAGCTTGGGCGTCTTGACGAGTGACTTGGTGGCATTGGAAAACCACGGCTCCAAAAGGGTGATG
Organism: Opitutales bacterium; assembly: GCA_007134215.1. Taxonomy (GTDB): domain Bacteria; phylum Verrucomicrobiota; class Verrucomicrobiia; order Opitutales; family Oceanipulchritudinaceae; genus SLLG01. The sequence continues at coordinate 425 of SLLG01000285.1, forward strand.
ATGCCCGACTGCTCCAAGGCCGAGAGCCACTGCCCGGCGGTTGTCGGGCTGATGCCGACATCTCGGGCCAGCTCGGCGCGGTTGATGAGCTGGCTCGTGCGCAGCGCACAGGCCCGCAGGAAGCGCTCGAAGTCCCGCAGATTGCCCACTTTCAACTGCATCCGGAGATCGCGCTCAAGGTAGGTGGCGACGTAGGATCGATAAAAGCCCGCCACGTCGATGGTCGGCCGCTCATGCAGTTCCGGGAAGCCGCCTTTCCAGACAAAGAACTCCACCGGAAGCGCCTGCCCGGCATCCAGCAGCTCGCGGTAGCCGAGGCCTTCAAGGTGCAGAATGTCGGCCCGGCCGGCCAAAGATTCGGAGACCCCATGCATCAATTGAAAGGGTTGGGAACCCGTTAAGATGAACCGCCCCATTCGGTCCCGGTCGGCGTCGATGACCCGCTTGAGGTGACGGAATAGCTCCGGGGCATACTGCACCTCGTCGATAATGAGCGGATCCCCGTGCCGCGCGAGAAAGGCCAGGGGATCCCCCTCCGCCTGGGCGGCCTCACTCGGAAGATCCAGACTCACATAGCCATGGTCCGGGAAAAGCCGGCGTACGAGGGACGTTTTCCCGGTCTGACGCGGCCCCGTCAGGACGACCACCGGGCGGGTCTCCGCCCCCCGGCGAAGCAGTTTCTCAAATGTCCGTCCAATCCACATAGCTGCAAATCATGCGGTGTCACCGTGGAATTTGCAAGCTCCTTCCGGGGTAATTTCAGTCAATCATCCCCTCCCGGCGTGGGAACTTGCTTAAAAGGGGTGCCTTGATTCGCGAAGCAAGTTGGACGCATCCGGCGTAGATTCTGGGTCCATGCAACTACGCAAGCGCTCTCTCCACTACAGATCACACAAATTAAACGAATCTCTCCCACCGCACCCATCCCCCGCCCAGCCCAGAGCCCAATGGTGGTGCTCGGATAAGCTGCTGGCTCGCAGGAGTGCGTCAGACTGCGGAAAGCCATCGGAAGATACTTCGATGAGCAAGCCCGCAAGCCACGAATGTCACACGCGCGGGTCTTCGACGGCCCGGTAGCGCGCCCGCGAGCGCGCCACCGCGAGGTCGACCTTGTCGAGCAGTTCGATAGGCCGGCTCGGCGGCGGGCGGTTCAGCTTCGCAAGGACGCGCGCGCCTTCGCCGCGATCCAGCCAGTCCCACGATCCCAGCGCCCGCCCCTCCGTAAAATACCGCACGCGCAGACGCAGCAGCTCGTGCGGCTCCAGCTCCCCGCCGTTCTTCACCGCTGCCAGCAGCGCCGCGGGGTCGATGCGCGCACCCGTGCCGTCGCCTTTTGCCGCCGCTCCCTTCCCGAGCATCAGCAGACGGTAGCACGCCAGCGCTTCTTTTGTGTCCTTCGCCGACGGGAAGCAGGCACAGAGCGCGTGGCACAGCTCCCCGTTCTCCGCGAGCGCCTCCGTGTAGCCGCACCAGCGGTAGTTCTCCGGCAGGTCCGCGAGGCCCGCGCGCACCGCGTTCAGGTCGATGTAGGCTGCGATCAGGCCGACGAGCCACGGGGTGTCCTGCACGAGCACGCTGCCGAAGCGCTCGGCCCACAGCGTGCCCGCCGTCTCGTGCGCGCGGTTGAACCAGCGCGTGTAGCGTTGGCGCAGCGTGCGCATGAACTCCGAGACGTCGCCCATGCGCCGGCGCAGCCGCGCGCGCAGACGCTCCGCCGCCTCCGGCGGCCCTTTCGCCAGTGCGTGCGCCAGTTCATCCGCATTGAGCCCGCTCCACTGCGCGCGCGCTTCGCCGTAGAGGGCGCGGTAGCGCCGCACGAGCGTGGCGTCGTCGCACAACCGCGCCGCCGGATCTATGCGCACAAGGATGTGAAAGTGCGTCTCTAGGACACAGTAGGTGATCACCTCCACTCCGCTGAACTCTGCCGCTCTATGCAGCGCCGCGACCCACACCTCCCGCTGCCCCTCCGCCAGCAACCGCCGCCTCTGAATCACCCGCGAGGTCACATGATATACCGCCGGACCATCCTCTCGCTTGATACGAATCTCGCCCATAACGAGGTTGACAATGGATTTGCCGAACAAAGGACACAACTTTTTTCTTCAAGAAATTAAGAAATTTAGGAGGAACCGGGCGCGGTTAAGTTTTATTTTCTTCGAGAAATAAAGAGAATCCTGCCGCCGGGTGCATTCGATCCGGGAACGCCCCGTGCGTGTGCGGCGCTTTGGTTGTGGTTGTAGAGCGGGCTCGGCCGCGTTGGCCCGGAGACGACCGGGAGCGGCGCGCCTGCCAACGGCTTTAACGGTATTAAGACGCGTGCGCCTCTCCTGCGGGCGAGGGAAGCAGCTCATCTGATCGTTATTGGCCTCTTACCCCGCCGCTGTCGCCGGTCCGCAAGGTATACCCGATACCACGTACGGTTGCGATGGGCGCGGGGTGCCCATCCCGGTCGAGCTTGCGGCGCAGGCGCATGATGAACATTTCCACGGTTTTTGATTCATAGGCGTGGGGCCGTCCCCATACCCGCTCGATCAATTCGTCGCGGGAAAAAACGCGCCCCGGCTCCCGCATGAGGATGTGCAGTAACTCGAATTCGCGCGCCGAAAGGTCGATGCGCCCGCCCGCGCGGGTGAGGCGGCGGCGCAGGACGTCGAGCACCATGTCACCCGCTTCGAGCACGTTGTCGTCCGTGCCCGGCAGCACGCGCCGTCCCAGCGCCTCCACCCGCGCGACCAGCTCCTCCATGGCAAAGGGCTTGGTGAGGTAGTCGTCCGCGCCGGCGCGCAGGCCCGCCACGCGGTCGCCCACCTCGCCGCGCGAAGTGAGCATGAGGATGCGCGGGCGCGCATCCGCCGGGCTTATGCGGCGGATAACCTCGAAGCCGTCGTAGCCGGGAAGGTTGAGGTCGAGGACGATGAGGTCGAAGCGCCGCCCGCGCACCGCCGCGACGGCGGACGGACCGTCGGGGGCGACGGCCACCGCGTGTCCCGGGCGTTCGAGGGCGCGGCGCACATGGCGGGCGAGGTCAGCCTGGTCTTCGACGACGAGTA
>SLLG01000019.1 GCA_007134215.1 Opitutales bacterium
AACCGTCCTGCTATCAAAAGCGGCGGGACGCCGCTTCCACAACGTGGACGCGGCATCTTGCCGCGTGTTCGCTGGAAAAGCGGCAAGTCCCGGCAAATTACGGCAGAGATGGCAAACCGTCCTGCTATCAAAAGCGGCGGGACGCCGCTTCCACAACGTGGACGCGGCATCCTGCCGCGTGTTCGCTGGAAACTCGGCGAATCCCTGCGGATTCCGGCAGAGACTGCAAACTTTTCGACCAATTAATGCGGCGGGACGCCGCTTCCACCTTCCGTTGGATTACGGCAGACACGTCGACCTACCGGATTCAAAAGCGGTGGTCGTCCGCTACCACGGTCCGCCCCTCCTGCCAATAGCCGGTGAGGCTCATGTGTTTCGGGTTTTCGGGAACGTCGTATTCATTGCGCGTGATGTGGGCGGCGAGCAGGTCGACGGCGGCCGAACCGAGGCCGCGCGCGCCGACGTTGACCCCGGCCCAGTCCGATGTCTCCTCGGAGATGGACAGGTGGGCGAGAGCAACGTCTCCGGGGACGTCCACCTTCATTTCCCGGAGCCACGACCGCACGTGCAAAAACGTGACAAGGACGACATCCGGACGGTGGGCGCGAAACCATTCTCGGAAGCGGGATTTGCACGCTGCCGTGAGCGGTTCGACTTGCAGACCGGTGAGAACGGGGACCCGCTCCTCTTCCGGAAGACGTTCCTGATGGTAGAGATAGGCGGCTTCATAGAGTCCGCGGCCTTGCTGCGCTGAATACAGATTTTCGCAAAAGCCAATGCGGCGGAACCCGCGGGCCCGCAGGGTTTCGAAGGCGAGGCGGGTGTTTTCAAAAGCGTTCGGGCGCACCGTATGCACGGGCGGACCACCCGCGCGGTTGCCGATGCTTACAGCCGCCCAGTGCGGTGAGGCGGCCAGCGTTTTCCCGAAATAATGCACGTAGGGGAGAAGAATCCCGCGGATGCCCCGCGCGCGCAGAAGACGTCCGACCGCGCGTTCGGACAGTCCGTGCACTTCGAGATCCGTTTCGAGGGTGAATCCCAGCGCTTTCGCCCGGTCGAGCGCACCCCCGAGGTAGGGGCGCACCCATGCGAAGTGCCCCGCCTTGTGCCGCTCCGGCGTCGCCGAAAGCCAACCCAGATTGCAGGACGGCGCCGCTCCCTTGCGGCGCCGGATCTGCGCGGCATACGCGTTGACGAGCGGATTCGGTGCGTACCCGAGGGATTCCGCCGCCGCCAGCACCCGCTTCCGCGTCTGCGCCGCCACCCGCGTGTCGTTGCGCAAGGCACGCGATACTGTGATGTGCGAGACCCCTGCCGCCGCCGCCACGTCCCGCATGTTCGCTTCCCCGAATTTCGCCATGACACATGGAACACAACGGCGGGGTTGTCGGTCAAGACCGAATTGTCAGGAATGGCCCTCGTTTACTCTGCGTATTCATCTCAACGGATTACAATCAATGAAGAAAACAATACTCCTCTCACTCGCGGCGAGCTGCTGCTTATTTGCATGGTCCTCGGCGACAATTCTCACCACGGAACCTTTCGATTACGATACTGGACCGCTCGATAACAGCTCTACCTCTGGCACCGGGCAGATAGGGAATTGGCAGTTGACCCCGACCAACACAGGAAACGCAACGCTCTCTGTCGCCGATGTGACATGGGCAACACCAACGGGTTATAACTTTACGCCCAACAGCAAAGGAGTTGGCGGTGTCCAGAACGCGACGGGAGCCTTCCAACTTAGCACGGCGATTGATTTTGACGCGGATGGAGAACTCTACTTTAGCTTCCTTTATCGGAGGCCCAGTACTGCGGGCAGCATTGGTTTGATCTCGTTCAACAGCGGGGCTACGGAAAAAGCGAGAGCGTTCCAAACTGCTGGCGGCGGTGCGGTGACGGGGTCCATCGGCGACACTCTTTCCGGCACCGGAAATACATTTCCTGGTACAGGTGATATGTTCGTCGTTGGTCGCATAGTGACTTCTGAAGAGGGTGAAGATACCCTTGCTTTGCAAATCACTTCCTCCAGCGGCACCGTCCCTGCTACATTTGCGGCCACCACCGGTACTGCCTCTGCTGAGACAACTGGAAGCGCTGACTGGGTTTATTTTTGGAATTTTGCTAATGCGGACTCCCCTGGTGCATACTTTGGCGAGTTCCGAATCGGAGAAACCTACGCCGCGGTAATCCCCGAGCCCCGGACCTACGCGGCGCTCTTCGGCTTGCTCGCCATCGGCTTCGTCTTCTGGCGGCGCCGCGCGCGCCTTTGATTCCCCTTTTTCGGGGTTACTGGGTTTGGCCCCGGTCGGGTTCCGCACCCGGCCGGGTCTTTTTTTGCCAAGTGTGTGGAAGCGGCGTCCCGCCGCTTTGGAATCGGGTAGGTTGCAGTGTCTGGCGGACTCCGGTGAATTCCGCAGGTTTGCCGGGAAACACGCGGCAAGATGCCGCGCCTACTTTGTGGAAGCGGCGTCCCGCCGCTTTTATTGGCAGGAAGGTTTGCCATCTCTGCCGGACTCCACCGCACTCCGCCGGTTTTCCGAAGGCACGCGGCAGGATGCCGCGTCCACCCTGATGACACATGGAACATAGAGGGTCTCTTGCTTGCTTTGCGGGTATCTGTTTGGCTGCAGTGGTTTCCGTATTAAACAATCCAATACCAGACCTATGAACTCCAGAATTCTTCTCAGTATGGCAGCGGGCCTTGGCCTGCTTGTTTCGGCGCACGGCTCCACTCTCGTGATCGGTTACAGCGGCACGGGCAATGTATCGACAAATCAAGCCCTTGGGGGTGCGGGCACGGGCTTTGAGAGCGGCACGGCGATCACGCCGGCGGAGGGCTACACGGGCCCGGTCTTCTACGGCGCGGTGGCGTCGAGCGACGCGGCGGCGGCACCCATCACGACGTGGGGCATCTTCAACGATCTCTTTTTCGGAAATATTCCGCTGACGAGCGATTTCATCGGCGTGACGAACGGTGCGACGGCGATCGGCGCGGACAAGCACCACTACGGCTTCATTCACTTCAAGCAGCCGGACTTCGCTGAATACAGCGACCTTGCGGGCGGCGTGGCGCTCAACGACACGACCCCGCTGTCCTTTCTCACCCGGCGCACGGGAGGGAATCCGACGGACGTGGCTTTTGTCGTCGAGACGGGCGCGGGTTACTTCATGAGTGAGAAGATCACGCTCACGAACAACCAGGCCAACGGCATCGAGCTGGTGGAACTGGTCGATCCGACCTCGACGGATTGGTTCAGCTTCGATCCGGAAGCTTCGATCTCCGTCGTCGGTGGCGCGGGCGCACCGGACCTCGGCAATGTTCTCGGTATCGGCATTTGGTTCGACAACGTGCGCGCGGGATCCAGCGAAGCGGGCATGGGCTTCTACCTCACGAACATCGAGCTGACGGCCATCCCCGAGCCGTCAACCTACGCCGCGCTTTTCGGGTTGCTCGCGATTGCCGTTGTGGCTTGGCGCCGCCGTGCGCGGGCGTGACTTGCTTTCACTCAATTGTCGAACAGCTTAGCGAAGGCGTCTTTGTCGGAGGCCTTGAGGTAGGCTTCCTCGGCGGTGATGTGTCCGGCATTGTAGGCTTGGCGTATGGAGGTGTCCATGAGGCGCATGCCGCGGTCGGCGCCGTTTTCGATGATGCCGCGGATGGCGCTGATGCGGCCGGTGCGGATTGTGTTGGGGAGGGCTTCGTGCCGGAGAAGGATTTCATGGACGGCGATGCGGCCCTTCGGCTTGCGCTTGCAGAGCAGTTGGGAGACGACGCATGCGAGGCTGCCCGCGAGCATAACGCGGATCTGGCCCTGCTCTTCGGCGGGAAAGGCGTCGATGATGCGGTCGACGGTTTTCGGTGCGTTGTTGGTGTGCAGGGTGCCGAAGACGAGCATGCCCATGGAGGCGCAGTTGAGGGCAAGCTTGATGGTCTCCAGCTCGCGCATTTCGCCGACGAGGACGATGTCGGGGTCGGCGCGCATGGCCCCGCGCAGGGCGTCGGCGAAAGACCCGGTGTGGGTGCCGACCTCGCGGTGGACGATGACGGAGCGCTTGCGCGGGTGCACGAACTCGACGGGATCCTCGATCGTGATAATGTGCTTCTGTTGGTGCTCGTTGATGTAGTCGATCATCGCGGCGAGCGTGGTCGATTTGCCGCTGCCGGTGGGCCCTGTGACGAGGACGAGCCCTTCGGTGTAGCCGCACACTTCGCGGAGAACCTCGGGCAGGCCGAGTTTGTCGAAGGAGAGGATGTCGGCGGGGATCTGGCGGAAGACGGCACCCTGTCCCCAGAAGTTGTAGAGGTAGCTGCCGCGGAAGCGCGCGAGCCCGGGGATTTCGTAAGCGAAGTCGAGGTCCCGCTTCCCGAGGTATTCGTTCCAGCGGTTCTCCGTGCAGATTTCGCGCAGAAGCGTGCCCATGGCCTCTTCGGTGACGACGGTGTCCCCGATGGGCCGGATGGCGCCCGAGGCGCGGATTTTCGGCGGCGCGCCCACGCTGAGGTGCAGGTCGGAGCCGTCGGCTTCGAGCATCGCGCGTAGGTAGGTGTCGATTTGTGCCATGGCGGGGGATTACCAGTTGATGATACGGCGGGTTCTGGCGGAAGAATCCGCCTCGGCCCCATCGGGCGCCGATTCGTCGTCGGCGGCGCGCAGGCGGATTTCCCGCCGGGTGCTTTCGCTCTTGAGGTTGGCGAGGGCGACGTCTTCGAGGATGCGGCCTTCGCGCCAGAGTTCCGTGACAGAGCTGTCCATCGTGACCATGCCCTCGGCTTTGCCGGTTTCGATGATGTTGGAAAGGCCCTGTGTCTTTCCTTCGCGGATCAGCGCGGAAACGGCGAGATTGCGCAGGAGCACTTCGGCGGCCAGAACCATCCCGCCCGCCTTGGCCGGCAGGAGGCGCTGGCAGATGATCCCGCGCAGGCTCTCCGCCACCATCGCGCGGATCTGGGGTTGCTGGGCCGGGGGAAAGACGTCGAGGAGGCGGTTCAGCGTTGTCGCGGCGTCGCTTGTATGCATCGTTCCGATAACGAGGTGGCCCGTTTCCGAGGCGCTGATGGCCATTTCGATGGTTTCGAGGTCCCGCATTTCGCCGATGACGATGATGTCCGGGTCCTGCCGGAGGGCGCCTTTGAGCGCGTTGTGAAAGCTCTGCGTGTGGGAGCCGACGGCACGCTGCGTGATGATGCAGCGTTCCGAACGGTGGACGAATTCAATCGGATCTTCGACGGAGATGAGGTGGTCGTCGCGTGTCTGGTTGAGTTGCTGCACGAGCGCGGCGAGCGTCGTTGTCTTACCCGAGCCGACCGGCCCGGTGACGAGGATGAGTCCGTTGTGGTAGGCGAGGAGCCGGTCGATGGTTTTGGCGTTGCGAAAACCGAGTTCGCCGAGCGGTTTGATTTCGCAGTTTACAGTGCGGTAGGTGCCGCCGCATCCGTCGCGGTGGCGCATGAGGTTGGCGCGGTAGCGTTCGCCGGTCGAAAGGGGAAGCGCGAAATCAAGGTCGCGGTGGTTTTCGAATTCGGCCCATGCCGCGGGCGGTAGCAGAACCCGGTTGAGCCGCTCGGCCACATTCGCCGAGAGCGGCTGCGGGTGGAGGTAATGGGTCTTGCGGTCGCGGCGGACAAACGGCCGGGCGCCGGCGCTCACGTGCAGATCGCTCGCCCGGCTGGCCGAGGCGTATCGCAGCAAGCCGATCATCGCCGTGAGGAGAACGCCGTCCGGCGCGTCTTCGAGGGCCGGAAAGTCGGGGAGGTCCGGTTCGATGGTGTCGGCGCGGATCGGCGACTCGGCGCAACCGCCGCACACGGACGGCGGTGCGGCCTCCGGCCCGGGCGGATTTGACAGGGAATGGCTGGCCGCTTCGCATGCGCTCCCCGTGGCGACGGAAGCCTGAGGCTCGGCACCCGTCGCCGCGCCGTCGCAGGCCTTGTCCAGCAGGCTTTGGAGAAGCTCGGTATCCGAGGTGAGATCCAGGTCGAGAATCCGCTCCCCGTAGGCCACCGCATCGTCGTCCTCACCTGCGGCGGCTTTGAGTTTTTCAACGTCGTCGGGCGCGAGCAGCCCTTGCTCGCGGCAGAGGTGAAGAAACCAGCGGGTCGTGCGATCCATATGGGGTATTCGATTCAATACAGGTGGGCTCTGACAAGGAAAAAGGCCTGTTATACACCTTAAAATAAGTACTTATCTTGCCTGCTCAGAGTGGCTTACCGCAGAGTTTCCAAACGCCCCGGTGGCGAAGCGTAAATACGCTAGTGGCCTTTAGTTTGCATCTTTTCGCACCGAATTCCGGTAGTCCGGGTGATTTCTCCCCGGACCCCCGGAGCTGAAAGCTTACCTACGCATCCTCCATTGGAGTCGGCGCGCGAGACCTCCGGCAGGCCCCCTGTGAGCGGGCGATGAATCAGTCCGCCTACGTCCTCAACCCGAAAATTTCCGTGTTTTCCTCGACTCGTGGCAGAGTGAAATTCCTTCACCGCCCGCCGTGAAGACCCGGAGGCGAGCTTGGAGACGCGGGATCCGCGTTTCGCCGACCAGGTGGTTGCCTTTGTCCGGAATTTGCCGCCGGAGCCGAAGCGGCGCGTCCGTGCGGCTCCGTAAGGTTGACGCTCCGCGCGAGCCGGCCCGGCTTTTGGGTGGACGGGCGGAGGCGGCGTGGCATCTTCGGCGGTATGCGAGAGGAATTGCAGGCCGTGGTCGAGGAGTTGAAAGCGATGCGGGACGCCGGTGTCTCCCATGTCTATCTGGCGGACGGGACGCTCGGAGATCTGCGCGCGGCAGTCTCGGCGGCGGGCGCCGCCGCGGATCCGGAGTCCGCTTCAGCCGCCGCGCCCCCCACGCCGCCGCGCCGCGAGCCTACGCCGCCTTCTGACGGAGCGCGGGAGATGGTCCTGCCGATGGGCGAGGGGCGCGCGCGCGAGCCGCGCAAGGCGGCCCCGAAGCCCGCCCGTCACGGGCCGTCCGAGCCCGTCCCGCCGCCGCCGGCGGTAGACCTGCCCGCCGGCGAGGCGGCGGAGCGGATGGCGTGGCTGCGCAAGCGGGTCTTGGAGTGTCCGGTGTGCAATGCCCGCGTGAAGCCGGGCAAGAAGGTGGTCTTCGGTGTTGGCCCGGTGGAAGCCGAGATTTTTTTCTGCGGCGAGGCTCCGGGCGCCGAAGAGGAGGTCCAGGGCGAACCTTTCGTCGGGCCGGCGGGGCAGCTGCTCACGAAGATCATCGGTGGGATGGGTTTGTCGCGGGGGGAGGTCTACATCGGCAACATCATGAACTGGCGGCCGGAGATGCCGACCTCCGTGGGGAACCGCCCGCCCACGGCGGAGGAGATGGCCTTTTGCCTGCCCTACCTGCGCGCTCAGGTGGAGGTCGTCGCCCCCAAGGTAATCGTGGCACTGGGCAAGACGGCGGTCGACGGCCTGCTCGGACCCGACCCGAAGCGCAAGATGGGGCAGGTGCGCGGCAAGTGGCACGAATTCGCGGGTATACCGCTCCTGCCCACCTTTCATCCCAGCTACCTCCTGCGCAATGACACCCTGCGCACCAAGCGCATGGTCTGGGAAGACATGATGCAGGTGATGGAGCGGGTCGGCATGCCGGTGAGCGAGCGCCAGCGGAGTTATTTTCTTACGCGCTGAGCCACCTTGCCGATGCTCGTCCGGGAGAGGGAGCGGGAGCGGGGAGTCACTCCGCCGCGGCGGGTGCGGCTTGCTGGACCTTCATTTCGTGCTCGTGCTTTTTCGCGAGGAAGAGGTCTGTGGGTACGGTGCCGAGCGCTTCCATAACGGTGGAGACACCCTCCTTCACCTTGAGCATGCTGTCCTGGTGGAGCGTTTTCATGCCGGTTTCCATGGCGACGCGCTTGATCGCGGCAGAATCGCCGCCGGAGTTGATGGCCTTGGTCAGTTCGTCGTTGTTGCGCATGAGCTCGTGGATACCGACCCGGCCTTTCATACCGTTGCCGCCGCATTTCGGGCAGCCGTATTCGCTCGCCCGCGGGATTTCTCCGATCCAGCCGTCGAGGGCGCGCTGCAGGATTTCGGCTTCGTTGCCCTCCGGGGTATAGTGGGTGCAGCAGCTCTTGCACACGCGGCGCATGAGCCGCTGGGCGCAGACCACGAGGAGCGACGCCGAGATCATGAAGGGCTCGATGCCCATGTCGGAGAAGCGCGCGATGGAGGAGGGAGCGTCGTTGGTGTGAAGGGTGGAGAGAAGGAGGTGACCGGTGAGCGCAGCTTCGACGGCGATCTCGGCGGTTTCCTGGTCGCGGATCTCACCCACGAGGATGACGTCGGGGTCCATCCGGAGGTAGGCGCGCAGGGCCCGCGCGAAGGTGAGGCCGATCTGCCGGTGCATTTGCATCTGGTTGATGCCCGGTACCGTGTATTCGATCGGGTCTTCGGCAGTCTGGATGTTGATGTCGGGCGCGGCGATCTCCCGCAGCGCGGAGAAGAGGGTCATCGACTTGCCGGAACCGGTGGGTCCGCAGTGGAGGATCATGCCGTAGGGCTGCACGATGCACTCGCGGTAGCGCTCAAGGTTCTCCTGGGAGAAGCCGAGAGAGGTGATGGGCAGAGCCGATTTGGTCTTGTCGAGGATACGCATGACGACCTTTTCGCCGAAGTTCATCGGTCCGGTCGCGATACGCAGGTCGATGTCTATGTTCTTTTTCGTGAATCGCTTGAAGATGATGCGCCCGTCCTGCGGAAGGCGCTTTTCGGCGATGTCGAGGTCGGCCATGACCTTGAGGCGGGCGACGAGCGCGCCCGTCACTTTGGACGGCAGGTGCAGCTTCTCCGCGCAGACGCCGTCGACGCGGTAGCGGACGACGAGTTCCTTCTCCTGGGGCTCGATGTGGATGTCCGACGCGCCGGAGACGTAGGCGTCTTCGATGATACGGTTCGCCAGCTGGATAATGGGCGCGGAATCCTCGTCGGAGAAATCCTCGTCCTCCGCCCCTTCCGCGGTTTCCGCGTATTCCACGCCGATGACATCGGCGATCTCCGCCATCTCCTCGCTGTCGACTTTGGGTCCGTCTTCTTCCGTGGCGGTGGCGCCGATGTGCTTTTTCAGGAGCGCGTCGATGAGAGAGTGCGGCGCGACAGCGATCTCTTCGACCTTGAGGTCGGTCGACGTCTGGAAGTTTTCCCGGTTCGGAAAGTCGAGCGGGTTGGTCATGAGCGCGGCCACGGAAACCGACGACAGCCGCTTGTAGGGCAGGATCTGGGTGCGGCGGATGATCGCTTCGCCGACAGCGGAGACGAGGTTCTCGTCGACTTCGAGATCGTCTTCACCAAGGACGAGGCGGTTTTCCGTGAAGCGCGCGATGAATTTCGCCGTTTCGCGGTCGTCCGGGCGGTAGCCGGGATCGAGGGCGCGCTGGAGGAGAGGGGCGGAGTATTCTGCCACTTCCCCGAGAAAAGCGAGGTCGTCGTCGGTGAAGACGTCGTCGTCGGCGAAGGGCTCTTTGTTCAGCACCTGGATGGCACCGACGGTCCGCGTCGAGGTCTTGAGCGGGACCGTGAGCATGGAGCTGATCTCAAAGCCGGTCTGCTGGGGAAGGGAGTGCAGCGAGTCGCCGTCCTGCTCGAAGGAGTAGAAAGCGGGCCGGCCGCTTGCGATGACGGAACCGACCACACCCGTGCCTTTCGGCAGCTTCATTTTCAAAAGCTGCTCCCGTTTCTTCTCGAACTCGGACTCGCGCTCGGGAAAATCCTCCCAGAGGGTGGGGGAGTAGTAGACGTACTCGAAGCTCAGTCGGTCGTCCTCCAGCAGGTAAAGTGTCATCGACTGTGCCTCGAGGGCCTCGACCACTTTGTTGGCGGTCAGTTCGATGACCGACTCCACATCCTCCCGGGTCGGCTGGGGCTTGGAGATGACTTTGAGAAGAAGTGTGCGCCGGAGCGCGCTGGACATGTTCTGATTCATCACTTTCTTGGAGGCATGCTGCCGCGCGGACCGGTGGGATTCCGCGCGGAATTTGGAATGGCGGTGGAAACGATTTTGGCATTTTGGTGTAAAGACCTCCGGATGTTTTGCAAAACCCTAAAAATGCCGGCTGAATGAACGACGGTCGGTTTTACAATGCTCGGACATTTACATAGCCTCTTCTCCCGCATTCGCCGCCGCGTGTCCGGCGGCGGGACCAAGCCCGCCGGTTCCCGCACAGAGGCGCAGCGGCTCGGTGACGAGGGCGAGGCGAGGGCGCTCAATGCGCTGCGGGGGCAGGGGATGCGGCTGCTCGCACGCAACTGGCGGGCCGACCACGGCGAGCTGGACATCATCATGCGCGAGGGCGGGGTCGTCGTCTTCGTCGAGGTGCGCACGCACCGCGGCTCCCCGGTGAAGGCCTACGCCTCCGTGGGCCGGAAGAAGCGGCGCGTCCTGCGGCGCACAGCCAAGGCGTACCTGCGGCGGTTGCGCGACCGGCCCCGCACCGTCCGTTTCGATATCGTCGCGGTCGATTTGGACGAGCCGGGCGGGGAAGGGGTGCATCACTTCCGGGCCGTCCCCCTCTTCGGGAGGGACTTCGTCCCTTGAGCGGGAGCTAAAAGATGCCCAGCGCCCCGACGGATTCGTAAATGATCCAAATGACAAACGCGAGGAGGGCGACACCCCCGAGAGAGACCACCCAGAGGCGCCGTCGCCGCTTCCGGTAGAACAGGTCGTCGTCCGACGACCAGAACTTCGAGCGGTTGAGAAAGGTGAAAAAACCGGCGTTGAACGACCCCCGGTAGGCGCGGTGGTCGATCTTGTAGCGCGGTTTGCCCATCTGCCGCTGGGCTCGCCAGATAAAGAAGCGGCGGATCATTTTCGTTCACGCTAGGCGCATGATCGGATGAAGCCAAGGTAAGTTTTTCCGGAGAAATGTTAACTGCATCACCAACCGCCCGGCTCTGTGCCGCCGCACCGGAGCCCGCGTGCCCGCCGCGCGGATTCCCGCGAAATTTCCCTTGCTGCGGGAGCGGTGCGCCGTTGAATCGCGCTTTTTCCCTCTGCGGGCCAGCCCATGTATTTGAAGGAACTTCGGCTTAACGGATTCAAGAGCTTCGCCGACCCGACGCGCCTCGACCTGCGCCGGGGCGTGACGGCCATCGTGGGTCCGAACGGCTGCGGCAAGAGCAATATCGCCGACGCCATCCGCTGGGTGCTCGGCGAACAGAGCGCCAAGTCGCTGCGCGCCGGGGCCATGCAGGAGGTCATTTTCCAGGGCTCGACCAACCGAAAGCCGGTCAACCTGTGCGAGGTGACGCTCATTTTCACGGAGTGCGAGGAGCAGCTCGGCACGGAGTACAACGAAGTGGAGGTCACGCGCCGGGTCGTGCGCGACGGCGGCAGCGACTACTACCTCAACGGAAAGCACTGCCGCCTCAAGGACATCCAGCGCCTCTTCCTCGACACCGGTGTGGGGCAGGTGAGCTACTCTTTCATGCTCCAGGGGCAGATCGACCAAGTCCTCTCGTCCAACCCGCAGGAGCGCCGCGCCATCTTCGAGGAAGCCGCCGGTATCTCCAAATACAAAGCGCAGCGCCGCGAGGCACTCAACAAGCTCCAGCAGGTCGACGCCAACCTCGCGCGCGTGACCGACGTCATGGAAGAGGTCGGCCGTCAGATCGGATCGCTCAAGCGCCAGGCCGCCAAAGCCATGCGCTACCAGCTCATCAAGCACCGCCTCACCCACCTCGAGCTGGGTCACGGCGCGCAGCGGTTTGCCGCGCTCTCGGGCGAAATCACGGAGCTGGAGCGGCGCGACGCCTTTTTGCAGGAGCAGCTTGCCGCCGTGCGCAAGGAGCTGGAGGAGACCGACCGCCGCCTCGCCGAGCGGCGCGAGAAACGATCCGGTCTCAACGAACGCCTCCAGGCCGCGCAGCAGCACGTCTTCGACCTCCGCAGCGAAAAGGAAAACGCACAGAACCGTTCCGGGTTCGCTGCCGCCCGCCGGGGCGACCTCAAAAAGCGTATCGGCGAGATCGAGGACGAGGTCAACGGACTCCGCGACCAGGTGGAGGCGCTCTCCAAACGCGCGGCGGGCGAAAAACAGACCCGCGAGGAGCAGATGGAGCTTTTCGGCGCGTCCGACGGTCTCTTCAAGGAGCGAAGCAACGAACTGACCGGGTTGCAGCGCGAGCTGAGCGAGGCCGAGGCGGCGCTTTCGCGCACCAAGCAGGCGCTCCTCGTGAAAGAGAGCGCCGTCACACGGTTGCGCTCCAACGCCACCACCCTCGAAGTCGACCTCAAGACCTACCAGGTGCGCCACGCCAACCTCCTCGACGAGCAACAGACCCTCAAGGACGAGGCAGCCGTGCTCGAAGACGAGGTCAAGCGCCTCCGGCAGGCCCTCGGAAAACGGCGCGAAGACCGGCAGCGCGAGGACGCCCGCGTCGTCGAGTTGCGCGAGCAGACGGCGCGGCTCACCACGGAATTCCGCGACGTGCAGGCGCGGATTCAGGACAACGGGCGCAAACTCGCCGGCGTACAGGCCCAGGTCGGCGTGCTCGAAGGCCTGCAGGAGAAACTCGAAGGTTTTTCCGACGGCGTGAAGGCCATCATGCAGGGTAAGCTCAAGAGTGTCGTCGCTCCGGAGGACGTGCGCCTGCTCCTCCAAAGCCTGCAAGTCAAGCCCGCCGCCGAGCGCGTTGTCGAGGTCCTCCTCGGCGCGGCTTCGGACGGCGTCGTCCTCGGCGAGCGCGGCCGTGCCGGCCCCGTCGCGCGCAAACTCGCCGAAGACAATCTGGGCCGCGCCAGCCTCGTCATTGACACCCCCTCGAAATCCGCGCCCGCGGCAGACCCGACCGCTCCCGAATGGCTCGTGCCCGCGTGGGAGGCCGTCGGCGTGAAGGACGACGCCACCGGCGCGCTCGTGCAGAACCTCCTCGGCGGCTGCTACTACTGCGAAGACTTGGAGGCATTTCTCGGATTCTGGGAAGCGAAACCGGAATTCCGTTTTCAATATGTCGCCACAGCGGAGGGCGAGCTGGTCGACGCGCGCGGCCTCGTCCTCGCGGGCCGCGCGCGCAAGGGGAAGAACCAAGGCTTCCTCGCCCGGGCCAACGAGATCAAAAGATTCAAATCCGAGTTGGAGACGCTGCGCGCCAACGAGGAAACCCTGCGCCAGCAGGCG
>SLLG01000195.1 GCA_007134215.1 Opitutales bacterium
CGCCCGGCGGCGCATCGTAGAGGTAGCCGCTGACAAAGCGCGCGGCGAGCCCGAGGCGGCGGCAAACGGCGATGAAGAGCAACGCCATGTCCCGGCACGAACCGCAGCCGAGGCGCAGCGTCTCGTCCGGCGACTGAATGCCCTCCTCGTCGCGCCGCTCATACTGGATCGACGCGCGGACGGCGTCGTTCAGTCCGGATAGAAACTGCACGACATCGGCATGACCGTCCGGCGAAGGCACCACGCCCCGGAACCATCCAAGGACGGACTCCGACCCCGGCACGGTCGTCTCCACCGCCGGGGAAAGGGCCGTCCGCTCGCGCTCCTCGTAGGCAAACGGATACCCCGTGGCATAGGGTTCGAGGACGAAGTCGAACGGGTTGTTCTCAAGGCTCTGCACGGTCATCCGGCACTCCAAAACCAGTTCCCCGGCCGTGGCGAGGCCCGTGTTTGTGACGACGACGATGTTGTTGAAGGCGTCGCGCACCCAGCGTTGGCGGCTCGCGGGCGAGGTCTCCAGCGTAAACGACTCGACGACCAGCTCATTGCTGTCGCGCGGACGCAGGAAGACATGCTGGTCGCCGAAACTGACCGGAGCGGAATAGGTATAACAAGTGCGGTGGTGGATGGAGAGCCTCATACGACAAACCCCAACTTGCACCCGACCCGCGGCGGGCGCAAGCGCGCGTTCGCGGCTTCTGACCGCGCGCCCGGACATGGATTCGGTAGTTGCCCGGCGGGCGGGCGGCCTTTTGTGTGTCCGGCTGTGAATTCCACCCCGATCCTCACCGATCCGGCGGAGCGCAAGGCATTTCTCGCCGCCGAGGCGGCGGCGATCGGTCTCGATGCCTTCGGTGCCGCCGCCGTGCCCGCCGACCTGCGCAAGGACTATTTCCTGCGGTGGCTCGCCGAGGGCAGACACGGTGAAATGCGGTGGATGGCGCGCGACCCGGAGCGCCGCGCCGATCCCGCGCAAGTCGTGCCGGGGGCGCGGACCGTGCTCGTCTGCGCCCACAACTACTACCAGCCCGAGCCTCCCCGCCGCGGGCGTATCGCTAAATACGCCCTCGGCAAAGACTACCACAAAACGATTCTTAAAAAACTCAAAGCACTGTGCGTCCACCTCCGCGCATGGGGCGGCGTAAACCGTCCCTACGTTGACACCGGTCCCGTCCTCGAAAAGCCCCTCGCCGCGCTCGCCGGCATAGGATGGCAGGCGAAGAACACCATCGCGATCAACCGCGCGCACGGCCAGTGGCTCTTCCTCGGCACCATCCTCACCACCCTCGAATTTCCGCCCGACGCCCCGGCCAGGGACTACTGCGGCAGCTGCACCCGCTGTATCGACGTCTGCCCGACGCGCGCCATCACCGCGCCCTACCGGCTCGACGCGCGCCGCTGCATCGCCTACCTCACCATCGAACACCCCGGCCCCATCCCGCCGGAGTTCCGCGAAGCCATCGGCGACCACCTCTTCGGTTGCGACGACTGCCTCGACGTGTGCCCGTGGAACCAGTGGGCGCGCACCACGCGGGAGAGCCGCTACGCCGCGCGCCCCTACCCCGACCCGGCGGAGATGCTCGGCTGGGGCGAGGAGCAGTTCCACGCGGCCTTCGCGGGCACGCCGATCCGCCGCCTCGGGCTCGCGCGCTGGAAACGCAACTGCGCGGTCGTTCTCGGCAACACGGGAACCGTCGACGACCTCCCCGCCCTGCGCGGGGCGGCCGCCGACCCCGACCCCCTCGTCGCCGAACACGCGGGGTGGGCGGTCGCCAGAATCGAAGCGCGCACCGGCGGGCCGTGATCAGAACCGGTATTTAACCTCCAGCCAGAAAGAGCGCCCGCGCTGGTAGGGATTGGCCGAGGTCGCCGTCGTGCGGGGAATGCTGTTTGTGACGTTGCGCACCCGCAAGTCGGCGTGCCAGTTCCCGTATTGCGTCCGGAGAAAATTCCAGCTCAGGTTCACGTTGGCGCGGAGGATGGCGGGGTTGCGCACGTCCTGATAGACATCGAATGTCTCGCCGTCGACGACGACCGTTTCATTGATGAGCGCGCTGCGGTCTTCGTTCGGAATGAGGGAGGCCTCGATGCTGTCGAAGGCGGCGCGGTAGCGGAGGTTCAGGTTGGCGACGAAGCGGTTTTCGAAGAACCCGCGCGTGACATTGGTATTGACGATGGCCGGGGTGGCGAAGTTATCGCGGATGAAGCTCAGTTCGCCGAAGCGGATGACGTCGCCTTGGTAGAAAATGAGTTCGTCGGCCCTGTCGTCGCCGTCGCCCACAACGCTGAAGAAACTATCGGCCCCGCCGTTGCGTGTCTCGGAAAACGTGGCGTTGACATCAAAAGTAAACCCCTGCCAGTTGCCCTGCCATTCCAGAGACAGACTTTCGTAGTTGGTGAATCCCCGGTTGGTCACGAAATACTGCGTGAAAGTCCGCTCCTGCCCGTCCTCTGTGATAAAGGTGTCGCGGATTCCCTCGGAGCGGGCAAACTCGTCGCGGTTTTCGCGCCGCATGACGCGGATGCGCCCCTGCCCCCGCACGAATGGAAAAGTGAGCGCGGCACTGATCTCGTCGCTGTACGGGGTGTTGAGGTCGGACTGGCTGTAGCGCGGCGAACGGTTGTGCTGCCGCAAACGCCATTCATCGGAGTAGACACGCGTTTCGACTATGCCTGAAAAATCCTCCGTGAATTCCCGTGTGATCTCGGGGATACGGTCATAGACAAACTCATCCGGGTAGCTTTCGCGCATTTTGTAGGCGACCATATTGCGCGCATAGTAGCGGTTGAGCCCGAGGGTCAGTTTGGCGTCCCAAGGCAGGCCGAAGACCGTGGAGAGCCGCGGGCTGAAGTTGTGGTTGCCGAGGAATTCATCGTAATCGTAGCGCAGGCCCCAGCGCGTGCGGACGTCGAGGCGGTCGAAGAAAAAGAAGTCGCGCAGAAACTCTGTCCACAAAGCGAGAGTGTTGAGGTGGACGGTTGCCTCGTGGGCGAGGTAGTCGATGCGCTGCGTGAGGATTTGTTCGTCCGGGAGGACACTCGGGTCGGCGGTATCCACGCCGTCGGCGAGCCGCACGCGCAATTCGGTGCCGTCGTCCGCCACGCGGTCGCCGAGGCGGACGCCGTTGCGGAAGGTAAAGTTGGTCTCCGGCCGGGAGCGGTGGGCGCGGATGCGGGCCGCCTGTAAACCGACGCGCAGGTCGAAGGTATCGAAAAGAAAATGCTGCGTCGCCTGCAGGGAAACGTCGCGCTGCGAAACGTCGAGGTCGCCGAATCCGCCGCGCTGGCCCGTGCGCCGGTCCTCCGGCACCCAGTCGATGCTTTCGGTGTTCTGGAAGATAAAGAATGCGGGGGCGGAGGTGCGGCTGTTGTCGTTGGTCGTATAGGCGAGCTTTACGGTGAGTTCCGAGGCAAAAAAGACCTGGTCCAGCTCGACATAGGTCGATGTCCCGCCTCCTTTGAATACGTCGGTATCAAAACGTAGAAACTCCCGTTCATAGGGGGTCCACAGTGTTTGAAAATTGATACGGGTATCGTCCGAGACATCCCACCGCACGCGGGCGAGGTAGTTGTCGAGGGTGGAGTTGGAGCCGCGTATGTCTTCGCCGAAGAGCGACTGGTCGGGTGGCTTTCGCACGCTCGCCCTCGAGCGGGTGAAGGCGAAGAGCGTACCCACCGAATCCGACACGGGCACATCCGTGCGGAGGTTGAGTCGCGTCTGCTCGAACTCCGGGCGGCGCGGCATGGGATCGGTGATATTCTCGTCGGCGACAAGGTACTGCGTCCACGCGCTTGAGGTATGGGAATACCCTGCGGAGAATCCAAAAGCCGGGCCAGGGTCGCGAACCCGGTAATCCACGACGCCCCCGGTGAATCCGCCGAACTCCGCCGGCACATTGCTGTCGTAGATAGCCGCCTCGCGGAGGATCGACGGATCGAGGTAAACCGTTTGTGAGTGCCCGACAACTTCGTTGAAGTTGTTCAGGTTGCTGCTCACGGAGTCCATGACGCTGTTCGCGCCCACCCCGTCGATAACAAACTGGTTTTCGTAGACGCGCCCGCCCGCGATGCTGAACTGCGCGGGGGAGAGATCCTGCACAGTGTTGTCGGTGAGGCGGTCGCGGTTGCCGTCGTATTGGACGTTCGGGAGAGTCTCGAAGAGGAGGTTGGGGTCACCGAAACCCGGCTGGAGGATGGAAATGGCGGATTCGGTGAAGGTCGTGCGCCCGGAATCCACCGGATCGAAGTCAACCAGTTCGCGGCTGGCCACGACGGTCACCGCGATGTCGGGCTCGGCGCGCTCCTCCGCCTCATCGTTGCCGTTTTCGTCTGCGGCGGCGGCCGTCAGCAAAAGCGGCACGACGGCAAGGTGCAGGCGGAAGCGGGGAACAGGATAGGTCTTCATATTTGCTTTATACGCTTATTAGTGGAAATTACCGCCATCATGCAATTCCCGTGCTCGTTTTCTTTCCCATCCGCCGTTTCCGCCTTTTCGCTCGCCGCATCTCTGGTCGTGACCGCCGCACGGGTCTCCGCCGGGGCGGAATTGATCGTTCTCGATGAATCGTCCGTCACGGGAATTGTTCCCAGTGCCGTCTCCGCCGACGGCACGGTCGTGGTGGGTGCGGCAAATTTTGGTACGCTCGAAGGCGCGCCGCGGCGCGCCTTCCGCTGGCGGGAGGGCGAGGGCATCGTCCAGCTCGGCACGGTGCTCGGCGGCACGCGCACGGGTGCCCTCGCCGTTTCGGCGGACGGCACAGTGGTCGTCGGCGAAGGAAACACTTCGTTCGATTACGCGGTGGGCTTCCGCAAGACCGGCTACGGCGCCAACCAGCCCGTCTTTGACCTGAACTCCGCGAATGACCGGCCCACCTCCTCCGCCCTCGCGGTTTCCGGAGACGGCACGGTCGTCACCGGCTTCCACCGCGACAACGACAACCATGTGCGCACCTTTGTGTGGACGGCCAACGGCGGCGGCGGAGGCACCTTCACCACGCTCGGGCAGCTCCTCGAAGGCACGGCGCGGGGCACGGGCGCCCATTGGAACCGCGGTAACGCGATCTCCGCGGACGGGCGCTATATAGCGGGATGGTCGGACGCCGCGGACAACTCCGGAAACCCGCCCATCCAGGCCTATCGCTACGACCGGCATACGGGCACCGTCACCGGCCTCGGCTCCCTGAGCGGCGGGCAGTTCCGGAGCGAGGCGCTCGGCATCAGCGCCGACGGGACGGTCGTCGCGGGTGTTTCCAGCTCAGAGGGTGGCGCCAACCAGTTTTTCCGCTGGACAGAGAGCGGCGGGATGGAAGGCACGGGGCTCTTCTTCTCCTCCGGCCAAGTCGTGCGGATGGCCCTGAGCGGGGACGGCCAGTATATCGTCAGTTCCACAAACGGACGCGCCTTCCGCTGGAGCCTTGAAGCCGGGCTCGAATACCTTGATGAACTCGCGCCGGAACTCGCCGGATGGACCTTCACGGTGGCCACCGGTGTTTCGAACGACGGCCGTGTCATCGCCGGGACGGGCTTCCCCGGCGAGGCCACCGGCTCCGGCAACGAAGTGGCGTGGATCCTCCGGCTCCCGGATGATGTATCGCCCGGCCCCGCTCCGCCGGCGCCCGGCCTTGCCATTGCCGCGTCCGGTGCGGACGTCGGCCTTGCCTTCACAGGAAGAACCGACGCGAGCGGCTGGACCTACCGTCTCGAAGTATCCGAAAACCTCACTGCATGGAGTACCGCTCTGCGGTTTTCCCCGGTAGGCAACGGCGCGCTCCCGGATACGATGGTCGAAGACCCGGCTTTCGACGCGGCGGTGGAACTCAACGGCGGCACCTTCTCGGTATCCGCCACAGGACCCGTGCCTGCCGCGCGCGCTTTCTACCGTATAGCCGTGGGCCCGCCGTGAGGCTGGTGACACGCCCCCTCACAGATTCCGCTGCGGGTTGTTCGCCCAGAAAGCGCAGACGGCAAGCATGAGGTAGACCGCGCTGCCCAGCAGCACCACGGCAGTGTACGAGCCCGTCCAGACACGGCCTGCGCTGTAGGCAAGCGGGCCGACGGCGCTGCCCCACACAAAGAACAGCATCGAGGCCCCGCTGATGGCGCCGATGTGGGCGCGCCCGTAGTAGCGCGGGTAGGACACGTTCATCACGACCGAGAAACCGGCCCCCGAACAGCCGATCCCGGCGACAAGCAGCACTTTGCCCACAACCGACGGAAGCAAGGCGACACCGAGCCCCATGACGGCGCCGGACACGCCCACGAACATCACAATGTAGCGGATCCGGATGTGATCGGCGATAATCCCGAGGAAGAGATTTGTCGGCACGGAAACCATGGCCGCGAAAGCAAAGAAACTCAGCATCACCCGCCGCTCCACACCGTAGTCACGCGCGAGGTCGACGACATGGAAAGTGTATGCCGTGATGACAAGCGCGTTTGTTCCGAGCATCAGGCTGATGACCCAGAACGAATAGGTGCGGTAGGCTTCCGCCAGCGTGAAATCGCGTTTCCAGACAAGATCGGGATTCACCCGCTTGGAGCTGCCGCGCCACCCCCCGTCCATCTCCAGCCCGCATTCTTCCGGGTTGTCGCGAAAGAGCAAATACACAATGGATCCGACGAAGAAGACAAGAACGGCTGCATTGATCAAATACGCGCCGCGCCAGCCGAACGAGCGGATCTGCCAATCGAGGAACAGCGGCGCGAGCGCGAATGAAAACCCCACGAAAACAGCCGTGCATCCCCCGACAAAACCGCGCCGCCGGTTCCACCACTTGGCCTGCACAGAACGCGCCGCGAGCGTCACCATCCCCTGCCCGAAAAAACGGATGAGGAAGAACCCGCCCGTCATGACAATCGCCCCGGCGGCCAGTCCGCTTCCGAGGACGGCGGACAGCGCCCCGGCAAAGCGGTCGACGCCCGCCATGAAGGCAAGTGACCCGCCGAACGCGGCGCACGAGAGGACGCCGAACCACCGCGCCCCCATACGGTCGAACAGCCGCCCGCCCGCGGGCAGGAGAAGGGCGCTCAGCGCCGTGCCGACAAGGTAGGTGAGCGTCAACTGAAGGCGGGTGAGTTCCGTCTCCTCGACAAACACGTCGGTGAAGACGCTCACGCCCATCGTCTGCCCGGGAATGCTCGCGACGACCGTGACCGTGGCTGCGGCGGTCACGATCCAACCGTAAAAGAAAGGCAGGCGCGCGGGGTCGAAAGGGCGCTGCGGTGATAGAGGGGGCAGCCTCACGACACCGCGCGTTTCTCGTGCTTGCGGCGCTCGTTCGCGTCGAGAATGCGTTTGCGCAAGCGAAGCTCCTTGGGCGTCGCCTCGACGTATTCGTCCGGCTCGATGTACTCAATGGCCCGCTCGAGGGTGAAGCGCACCGGCGGCGCGAGCGTGATGCCCTTGCCGTCGCCGGAGGACCGGAAGTTCACGAGGTGCTTCGCCTTCGTGGGATTGACCGGCATGTCGTGCTTGCGCGGATTTTCACCCACGATCTGGCCGCCGTAGACTTCGTCGCCCGGAGCGACGAAGAGTTTCCCGCGGTCCTGCAGTGCGTCCAGCGCGAAGGCCATCACCTTGCCCCGTTCCATGGAGACGAGCGTGCCCGCCTGGCGCGAGACGATGTCGCCCGCGACCGGTTTGTAGGCGGCGAACAGATGGCTCATCACCCCATGGCCGCTCGTCATGTTGAGGAGATCCGTTTCGAAGCCGATCAACCCCCGCGTGGGGATCGTCGCCTCCACCGTGACACCCCCGCGGTGGTGTTCGATGTTCGCGATCTGGCCGCGGCGGCGTGCGAGGTTTTCCATGACGCCGCCGAGATGCTCCTCCGGCACCTCCACCCACAGCGTCTCAAACGGTTCATGGCGCGCGCCGTCGATTTCGCGGAAGATCACGGTGGGCCGCGACACGAGCAGCTCGTAGCCCTCGCGGCGCATCTGCTCCACAAGGATGGCGATTTGCATCGTCCCGCGTGCCGTCACGCGGAAGCGCGTGCCCTCGCCCGTATCCTCGACGCGGATGGACACATTGACCTTCGTCTCCCGCACAAGGCGTTCGCGGATCTGGCGCGAGGTCACGAGCTTTCCGTCCCGTCCGGCGAAGGGACCGTCGTTCACGGCAAACTCCATCTGGATCGTCGGCGGGTCGATTTCCACAAAGGGAAGCGGCGGCGCCGCCGGGTCGGTGGACACCGTGTCGCCGATGTCGATCTCCTCGAACCCGGCGAGGCCGACGATATCTCCCGCCTCGCCGACAGCCGACTCGTTCGAGTGCAGTCCCGCGTAGGTGAAGACCTTGGTCACCTTCAGGCGCTGGCGCGATCCGTCCTTGCGCAGGGCGTGCAGGGCCGCGCCGGTCTCCACCGACCCGCTGAGTATCCGCCCGACGGCGACGCGCCCGACAAAGTCGTCCCAGTCGATGTTGCTCACGAGCATGCGGAAGGGACCCTCTTCCACCGTCGGTGCCGGAATCGCGGTGAGGATTGTCTCGAAGAGGGCCTTCATGTCTTCCCGCGGGCCGTCGAGACCGGCGTCCGCCCAGCCGTCTTTCGCGCTCGCGTAGAGAAAGGGGGCGTTGAACTGCTCCTCGTCCGCCTCCAGCTCCAGAAACAGCTCCAGCACCTTGTCATGCACGCGCTCCGGCTCGGCAAACTCGCGGTCGACCTTGTTTACGACGACAATTGGCTTAAGCCCGTGCGAAAGCGCCTTGCGCAGAACAAACCGGGTCTGCGCCTGCGGGCCTTCGTAGGCGTCGACAAGGAGCAGCACCCCGTCGACCATCTTCATGACCCGTTCCACCTCGCCGCCGAAATCGGCGTGTCCGGGTGTGTCCACGATATTGATCAAGTGCTCGCCCCAGCGCACTGCCGTGTTCTTTGCGCGGATGGTGATGCCCTTCTCGCGTTCGAGGTCCATGGAGTCCATGGCGCGCTCCTCCACGCGCTGATTTTCGCGGAAGGTGCCGCTCTGCCGCAGCATTTGGTCCACGAGCGTGGTCTTGCCGTGGTCAACGTGTGCGATAATGGCGATGTTTCGAATATGCGGGTTCTGCATGGCGGCTCTGTCCGGTTTGATTAGAGAAAAACCGGCGACTATGCGGCACGGCGCACCCGCCCGCGAGCAGAAAAAAAGTTCTGTCGCCAACGGAGCCGGCCCCTCCATACTCCGCGCCCAATGAAATATGTCATGGTCATCGCGGACGGCGCGGCCGATCACCCCCTCGGCGAACTCGGCGGGCGCACCCCCTTTGAAGCCGCGCGCAAACCGCACACCGACGCCCTCGCCCGCGCCGGTCTCTGCGGAACCGCCGCGACCACGCCGCCCGGCTTCAGCGCGGGTTCCGACATCTGCTGCCTCTCCCTCCTCGGCTACGACCCCGTCCAGTACCACCGCGGGCGCAGTCCCCTCGAAGCCGCCGCCCTTGGCGTCGACCTCGGCCCCGCCGACTGGGTGCACCGGTGCAACCTCGTCACCATTGAAGACGGGATCATGCTCGACCACTCCGCCGGACACCTCCCGAGCGAGGACAGCCGTCGCCTCCTCCGCGACCTCGCCGCCGAGGTCGGCGTCGCCGGACTCGAATTCCACCCCGGCGTAAGCTACCGCAACCTCCTCGCCGACCGCGGCGGGCGCGCCTACGGCGACGTGACGACCGTGCCGCCCCACGACATTCCCGGGGAAAAGGCCGCCGCCCACCTGCCCTCCGGCGGTGCCGGCGCCGGTCTCCTGCGCGAAATCTTCGAGACAAGCGGCCGCCTCTTCGCAGACCACGAGGTCAACCGCCGCCGCACCGCCGCCGGCCTACGCCCCGCCACCCACGTCTGGCTCTGGGGCAGCGGGCAGAAGCCGCGTATGCCCGCCTTCGCCGAACTCCACGGGCTGCGCGGGGGCATTGTCACCGCCGTCGACCTCCTCGCCGGCATCGGCGCGCTCATCGGCTTCAAGCGCATCGACGTGCCCGGCATCACCGGCTACCACGACACCGACTACGCCGCCAAGGGCCGCCACGCCATCGAAGCTCTCGGTCACCTTGATTTCGTCGTCGTGCACGTGGAAGCCCCCGACGAAGCCTCCCACCAAGGCGACGCCGCCACCAAGATCGCCAGCATCGAGGCTATCGACACCCACATTGTCGGCCCCCTCCTTGAACACCTGCGCGCGCGGCGCGGCGACAGCGGATGGCGGCTCCTCTACTTGCCCGACCACTACACCTGCGTCGGCAACCGCAAACACGACGCCACCCCCGTCCCCTTCGCCATGGCGGGCACCGGCCTCGCCCCCGGCGGTGCACGCGCCTTCACCGAGCGCGAGGCCGCCGCCGGTCTCCGCCTCACCCGCGGCCACGACCTCCTGCCGCGGTTTCTCCGTGGGACCTGAAGATTTCCGTGATCTCGCGCCGAAAAGAAAACTTGCACCCGCGCGCCGATTTCCGAAACTACGCCCCCACTAGGAAATGAGCGAGATTCCCGACAACCTGAAATACACCAAGGAACACGAGTGGCTGCGCCTCGAAGAGGACGGCACCGTCGTGGTCGGGATCACCGATTACGCGCAGGAAAGCCTCGGCGACGTTACCTTCGTCGAGTTGCCGGAGGTTGGCTCGACGTTTTCCGAGGGCGATACCTTCGGCGTCGTGGAGTCCGTCAAAGCGGCGAGCGACCTCTACATGCCGATCAGCGGCGAGGTCACGGAAATCAACGAAGACCTCGCCGACACTCCGGAGAAAGTAAACGCATCTCCCTTCGGCGAGGCGTGGATGATCAAGGTGCGCCCCGACAACGCGGACGACCTCGGCCAGCTCCTCGACGCCGAAGCCTACCGGAAGCTCGTCGTATAGACCGCGGCGCCCGTGCAGCCGCCGGAGCGCCGCAAACCCCCGGAATCCGAGAATCCCGGCGGTTTGGTTGCGTACTTGCTTCGCACGGCCCCTTCCGCACCCTGCCGGACACACAAGCAATCTTTCATGAAATGAAACAACCCATCAACAACACTAAAAAACCAGGATAAACACCATGAATACGGAAACCCTCCCGTCGGAAGCCAAAGCACAGAACACCCCGTCCCAGCCCGTGGCAGGGACGGTCGTAAAGGGTGCCGACCTCCTCGTCGCGTGCCTCGAGCGGGAGGGTGTGGATGTAATCTTCGCCTACCCCGGCGGCGCCTCCATGGAGATCCACCAGAGCCTCGTGCGGTCCAACCGCATCCGTACGATCCTGCCCCGCCACGAACAGGGCTGTGGATTCATGGCGCACGGCTACGCCAGGTCCACCGGCAAAGCGGGCGTCTGCATGGCGACGAGCGGCCCCGGTGCCACCAACCTCGTCACCTGCATCGCCGACGCGCAGATGGACTCCACGCCGCTCATCGCCATCACCGGTCAGGTCAAGCAGGAGTTTATCGGCAAGAGCGCCTTTCAGGAGACCGATGTCTATGGCATCACCCTCCCCATCGTGAAGCACAGCTACCTCGTGCTCGATATCCGGGATATCCCGCGCGTCGTCAAAGAAGCCTTCCACGTCGCCGTTTCGGGCCGGCCGGGTCCGGTCGTCATCGACCTGCCCAAGGACGTGCAACAGACCACAATCGGCGGTAAAGAGCTGGAAGACGCCCTCAACGCCGAGATGCACCTGCCGGGCTACAACCCGCTGCCCAAGGCCTCGGACGAAGAGCTGATCGCCGTCATCGAGGCCTGCGCACGCGCCGAGCGCCCCGTCATCTACACCGGCGGCGGCATCGTCAGCGGCAACGCGCAGAAAGTACTCACCGAATTCGCCGAACTCACCGGCTTTCCCGTCACCACCACCCTCATGGGCCTCGGCGGTTTCGAGGAAGACCACCCGCAGAGCCTGCGCTGGTTCGGCATGCACGGGGGCGTGGCCGGCAACTGGGCCGTCTGCGAAAGCTCCCTGCTCGTCACCCTCGGCGCGCGCTTCGACGACCGCATCACCGGCGCGATCGCCAAATTCGCTCCCGAGGCGACCGTCGTCCACATCGACATCGACAAGTCCGAGCACCACAAAAACAAGGTGGTCGACTACCCGGTGCACAGCGACGTGAGATACGCCCTCAAGCGCATGTGCGAACTCATGCGCGAGCGCGGCTTCCAAAAACCCGACATTTCGCCGTGGATACAAAAGGTGAAGGGCTGGCTGGAGCAGCATCCGTTCGAGTATGAGGACAGCCCCTACATCGTGCCACAGCAGGCCGTGCAGACGGTCTACGACGTGACAAAGGGCGAGGCGCTCGTTACCACCGGCGTGGGCCAGCACCAGATGTGGGCCGCACAGTTCTACAAGTTCCATAAGCCGCGCGCCTTCATCAGCTCGCTCGGGCTCGGCACGATGGGCTTCGGCTTGCCCGCCGCCCTCGGTGCCAAAGTCGCGCATCCCGAACGCACCGTGGTCGATATCGACGGCGACGGCTCCTTCATGATGAACGTGCAGGAACTCGCCACCGCCGTCATGGAGAAAATCCCCGTGAAGGTGCTCCTCCTCAACAACCAGCACCTCGGCATGGTCGTGCAGTGGGAGGACATCCTCTACGAAGGCGTGCGCGGACAGACGGTTCTCGGCCACCCCGACAACATCGGCGGCCCCGACAACCTCGAGGCGCTCTACCCCGACTGGATCAAGATTTGCGAGGGCTTCGGCGTGCGCGCCCGTCGCGTCTGGAAGAAGGAGGAACTCCGCGAGGCCGTCGAAGAGATGGTCAACCACGACGGACCGTTCCTCCTCGATGTCGTCGTGCCCTACAACGAGCACGTTATGCCCTTCATTCCGGCGGGTGCCTCGGCCAAGGACATGCTCATCAAAACGCCGGGCAAGTAAGGCGCGCGACCCGTACCCAATCCGCCGCTTTTCGAGAACGGCCGCCCCCGCCCGCGCGGCGGAGGGCGGCCGCCTTTTCTCCGCCCGGGATCCTGCCGCACCGCCGCAATACGCGCGGGAGACGTCCCCCCGCGGCGGCCGCTTTGAAAGGACGGCTTTGACAAGATGAAGCGCC
>SLLG01000141.1 GCA_007134215.1 Opitutales bacterium
CATGCGCGGCGGCCTTGCGGTACCAGCGCACGGCCTCGGCATCGTCTTGCGGCACGGCGCGACCGTCGGCATACATCAAGCCGAGGTTGGACTGCGCGCTGGCATACCCATGCGCGGCGGCCTTGCGGTACCAGCGCACGGCCTCGGCATCGTCTTGCGGCACGGCGCGACCGTCGGCATACAGCACGCCGAGGCTGTACTGCGCGCTGGGATTTCCCTGTGCGGCAGCCTTGCGAAACCAGCGCGCGGCCTCGGCATCGTCTTGCGGCATTCCGCGACCGTGGGCATACATGATGCCGAGCAAGGTCTGCGCGGCGGCGTCGCCCTGTTCGGCCATAGCCCGCAGGTTTCTTAGAAATGAATCCTCCTCAGCGGCGGTAGTCGATGGGTCTGAGTCTGGTGTCTTCGAGTCAGCGGAAAGGAATGTGGGCCAAGCGAAGAGGATGCCAGACAGCAGCAATAACAGGCAGGCGGTCGTTTTCATGGTTGCATGAAGAATGGCCGTGGGAAGCGTAAAGGCAATGGTATTTGGGACGCTGTAGTAGGCTTCTGCTGTATTGATATTAGCCGCATCAACTAAGTGGATTGGAGGAAATAAGAGGTTTATGCTACCGGCATTTGCGGGAGGTAACAAAGCCCCCGCCCTACTCTTCGACGAAGATAGTGAAGACGGCCTGCCAGCCGCCGGTGGATTTGTCGTAGCGGAAGGGATCTGCGCGGATGCCGAAATGGTCTTTGAGCTTTTTGGCGAGGGTCTCTTTGCGCTTCTGGATGCGGTGGGAGGCGGAGTCGTTGGACCAGTCGAAGGTGCCGTGCCCTTCGGCGAAGGCGTGGAGGAGTTCCCATTGGACGTCGGGACGTTTCGCGCGTTTGTCCTCCATGCCCATCTCGGCGAAAGAGTAGCGGACGCGGACGCCGCGGGCGGTGACGGAGACGGTGTGGCCGTCGAGGAAGCGGAGGGTAACTTCGGACCAGCGGAGGTCCGGGGGGAAGGTGGCGGCGGCGGGGGCCGTGGTCGGCGGCGCGAGGGAGGCGCAGAAGCTTTCCCATGCGCCCTGCCCTTCGGCGGTCCAGCGGAGGGCGGCGGTGTCGGGGTCGATGGCGCAGGCATCGCCGAGGGTGAAGGCGGGCCATTCGATGCGGTGCAGGAAGGTGGCGGCGGGCGAGCGGGCATTGAGGGCGCTGACGAAGATGACGAGGCGCGGGCCGCCCGTGCTCTCGAAGAGTTCGCGCAAGAGGCGGGCCACGAGTTCGTTGGACGGGCCTCCGGCAATGACAGCGGGCAGCGGGGTCGTGGCGGCGGCGGGGGCAAAGGTGCCGAGGGGAAGGAGGCAGGGATGGGCCGGCGGATTGGAAGCGGGGACGAGGCCGAGGAGCCGGGCCGTCTCGTTGCGAAGGCGCGTGGGATTGGTGGCGTAGCGGATGAGTTGGGCGGGCTCGAAAGTGCGGCGCGGGCAGTAGCCGAGATCGCATACTCCGGTGTGGGAGCCGTCGTGGTGCTCGACGATGCGGTAGGCGCAGTGGGCGGGGTCGGCGCGCGTGCACGGGACGGACGTCGCGAGGTCGGCGGCGGGGAGGAGCCATGGCTCGACAGTGGGAAAGGCGTCGCCAAGGGCGTTGCGCCAACTCGTGCCGACGAAGGGCGCGCCGAGGGCTTGGTCAAGACAGCGGAAGACGAAGTTCGGTTTGTTCGAAGTCATCGGTGCGCACGGGGCGGATGAAGCCGCGGAGGTTGAGCCAGCGTTCGACGAGGGCGGCGTCGGCGTCGCGGGTGTAGAGGGCGATGTTGGGGGGTTTGAGGGTGAGCGAGCGCGGGCGCGGATGATCGGCGAAGCGGATTTTGAAGGTGGCGCTTTTGAGGGACCAGTCGGCGGGGATGCCTCCGTGGCTGAAGGCGAGATGGGCGAAAAGATCGTCGGCCTTGAGGACGCAAAGGAGCGGGACCACGCTGGGCGCGGCATACTGCAGGGCGGCGAGGCGGATGGAGGCGAGACCGGGGACTTCGTGGGCGCGGAGCGCGGCGGGTCCGGCTGCGATCAAAGGGGCGAGGGAATATTTGGCGGTGCCGCCGAATTGGTTGTCGCGCCCGAAGAGGTGGTAGCCGAACTGACGGCGATACTCATCGCGGACGGTTGTGCCGATGGCGCTGACGCCGAGCTCGTTGGTGAGCTGGTTGTAGACGACGACGTCGGACTTTTCGGGACGGTAGAGGAAGGGGCGGCGTGACCCGCCGTCGCGGGCGATCTCGCGGCGGCAGAGTTCGCCGCGGCGGATGCGGAACCACATCTCGGAGGCGCGGGGAAAGACATGCACGCGGGTGCCCCCTCCCCTGCCCCGGCGCTGGAAGAAGATGTCGAGCGAACGCTCGAGGGCGGCGAGGGCGGACTCCCCCGGAGGGTCCGGCGGACCGTCGTCCTCGCGGGCGCTGAAATACTGGAAGGAACGGTTGCGGAGCATGGCGGCCTCGGCGTTGCGCGCGAGGAGCAGGCCGGGGTCGGCCATCCAGATGCGGAGGGCGATCTCCGGCGGCGTGGCGGTGGGCGAAAGCGCGATGCCGCGGCGCGCGGCCTCGTCGAGGAGCGCGTCGACGGCGGAGAGGGTGCTCGATTCACTTATGCAGTGGAGCGCGTCGACAAGCCCCGGCGGCGTGTCGGGGCCGGGCTCCATGAAGACGGCGGCGAGGGCGTCGGCATCGGGCGCGGGATCGAGGGGCACGCCGCGCGCGGCGAAGAAGGCGGCGTGGGGAGCGAGAAAGGCGCGCAGGAGCGCGGGGTCGAGCGCGGCGAGGAGCGCCGGGCAGGTGAAGGCGGACCTGTGAAGCGTGGCCATGGAAGCATAGAGAGCCGTTGGGGTTTGCGCGCGTCCCGCGGGGCCGGACCTTGCGCCCGCCGGCCGGTGGGGCGGGGCCGGAACCCGTGCGCGGCAAAGCCTGCAAATGCGGTTTGCGGCGCGGCAGGAGAAACCGGCGGCAACCCTCGCCGGACGCGGACCGGGGACGCGGCGGACACACCGGCGACGATTGCGGGGAAAGGGGATGCACGGCGATGCGGGAGAGGGCAAGCCCGCTTTTCGGGGAAATTGTTCGCAGGGGGCGGGGCTCGGTGCAAAATCCGAAATCCCGGATCCCAAATCCCAAACGGAGGCAGGCGGGGAGAGGAATGATTTGAGATTGGAGGGCCAAGCAGCTTGGAGGGGGTCGACATTATCTCTCCCGCGTTGTCCCAGAGCCAGAGGTATCAATCCGCGCCCCCACGAGGGGGGCGACCCGCGAACCACCGCAGTTCAACCACCAGACCACGTTTCAATCCGCGCCCCCACGAGGGGGGCGACCTTTGTCAGCAACCTTCGCTATCTCGACGTTGCTGTTTCAATCCGCGCCCCCACGAGGGGGGCGACCATGTCGGGTAATCCCCGCCTTCATCAGGCGCGA
>SLLG01000211.1 GCA_007134215.1 Opitutales bacterium
GATTACGAGGCCCTGCTCGACGCGGGCAGCGAGGCGTACCGCTCACTGACGCCGGAGATGCTCACATCGATCTGTCGCACCTCGTGGCTCACGCCCGAAAATGAACCGTGATTCGTATGAGTCCCCGGCCTGAGGTCCCAGTCTAAGGCCCCGGCAGCGTGCGGACCTCCCCGCCGCGGGTCTCGCGATAACCGCTTCGGACGTGGCACGCCCTGGCTGGATGAACGTCGTCTGTGCTTATAGGACGATCACCGACCAGACGTTAACCCTTTGTTTTCAGGGCCTTGCGCCATGGCACCCGCCGACGCCGGACCATCTTCGTTTTCGCTGGCGGCAAAACGCCCCGCAGCACGATCAATATGGCAACGCGTGGGCGACATCGGTCGCCAAGTGAGCCGACGGAGGTCGGCCGGTTCATGAGGCGAACCTGTGCGGCGGAGCCAGCACTGGACACAACGACAGTTTCAGGAGCAGAGACCGTGAGCGACGAAATCATGATCGAACGACTCTTTCAGGCGCTGATCACCGGCGATCGCGTCTCGGCGCGACAACTGGTCGAAGAAGCCGGCGAACAGGAGCAGCACCCCGAAGATCTCGCCCACGAGGTGTTCTGGCCGCTGCTCGAGATGATCCAGTCCCTCTACCGCGCCGATCAGCTCGGCACACTAGCTCACCACTACGCCACCCGGCTGCTGCGGAGTCTCGCTCACCAGGCCATCGCTTCCTACACCGCCCAGGCCCGCAACGGTCGCAAGGTGCTGCTCTTCTGCGGGGAAAGTGAAGCCGACGAACTTGCCGGCCAGTTGACCGCCGACCTTCTCGAAGCGAGCGGCTACGAGGTGTTCTTCGGCGGCGGCGGCATCGCCAACGATGAGATTCTTGCGGAAGTCGGCGAGCACCGGCCGGACATCCTGCTCATGTTCTCTTCGGGCCCGAACGATGCCCCGAACATTCGTCAACTCATCGACCACATTCGCAGCGTCGACGCCTGCCCGAACATGCAGATCGTCCTGGGCGGCGGCGTGTTCAACCGGGCCGAGGGCCTCGCCGAGGAAATCGGCGCCGACCTGTGGGCCCGCACGCCGCGCGAACTGATCGAGTGCCTCGAAGACTTCTCCGACCGGCGGGCGCAGCCCGATCAGCGGACCGTCGGCCGCAACCGGGGGTTCGATCAAAGCGCGGCCTGATCGCTTCCGGCCCGCGCCCGGTCCGGTGCACATGCATCTGACAACGGATTGTGCCCGGCGGACATATCAGAAATCACGAATCGACTACGGAACCGACAGGCCGGGCTCACAGGTAGGTGAGCCCGGCCTGTCATCTTCCGGAGTCGGTTCGGAACCAGCCCGGGGCGGTTCCGGGCCCGGGATGGGTGAAGCTCTTCCCCGGGCCCGTCCCCGGCGGCGTTCTCTACGGCATCTGAATCCTAGGCGGATTCAGCTACGCGCAGGCGGGCCGCCGTAGCTGGACGCGCCAGCGTTCAGCCGTACCCGGGAACGAGCCCGCCCGGCGCGAAGCCCGTAGCCGAACGCGCCAAGCGTTTGGCCGCGCGTGAGGACGATGCCGACCCGAGCCCGCGAGGCGCGAAGCTCCGGGGGACACCGCGTGCCGTTGACCGGCCCCGCCCTCTGAACTAGGTTCCCTCCATGAGCATGGGCAACACCGCACGCCATCTGCCCTACACCTGGGACGACTACCGGTCGTGGGGCGACGACTCCCGCTGGGAGATCCTCGATGGGGTGCCCCATGCCATGTCGCCCGCGCCTTCCGTACGCCACCAGATGATCCTGCTGGCCCTGGCCCGTCGTCTAGGCCAGCACTTCGACGCCCGCCCCTGCGAGGTCCTGGTGTCGCCGGTGGACGTCAGGCTCTCGGACCTCGATGTGGTGCAGCCCGACCTGTCCGTGGTGTGCGATCCGAAGCAGAACCGGGGCACCCATGTCGAAGGCCCGCCCTCGCTGGTGATCGAGATCCTCTCGCCGTCCACCGCCCAGCGGGACCGCGGGTCCAAGCTCGATCTCTATGCCCGCTGCGGCGTGCCCGAAGTCTGGCTCGTCACGCCCTTTCCCCAGTCGGTCGAGGTGTTCCGACTGGATGGCGCGACCTATCGCCGCCAGGCGGCCTACACGCAGGACGACACGCTGGCCAGCCCAGGTTTCCCCGACCTGAAGGTCGATCTGGCGCCGGTGTTCGACTTTCCCCTCGAGCCGGGCGAGGAGCCGCCGGTCATCCGGGAGCCCCCGCCCCGGTACCGGGCTGCGGCGGCCGATGCGGGCGGGTAGGGTTGGCATGGCCAATCCCCGCCGCTGAACCGTTGGGCTCAGCCGGACGAGGGATGAGACACGGGGGCGATGTGAGGTGTGGGATGTGGGTTCGGGGAAACCGAAGGTTGACCCGACTTCGCGCAGACGCTTCGTCGGGCAAGCTGACGAAGGCAGATTGACGAAGTGAAGCCGCCGTGTCGCTTTCGGTACCCAATCCCTGATCCCAGATCCCCAATCCCTCGCCCGAAGGGCGCCCCCGTGGCCCGGGCATCTTGCCCGGAGCCGAGCGAGGTGTGGTCCCTGACGGTCCATGAACCGTATTTCCGCCGACCATGGTCGATCCGGGATCCTGCCTCGCTCGGGCACGGGCTGGAAGCACCGTGCCACGTCGGGGGCATCCTTTTGGCGAGGAGGGGTCCGCGGGGCATGGCGTCTCAGTGCAGCGGATCGGCCCCACCCCCCATTGAACATCGGCCATTCCTTGCTGAATATTGGATATTCCTCTTGTCCGAGCTCGCGAAGAAGGCCACCTCCTTGGCGTCGGTAGCTACGGCCACCTCCTGGCGTCGGTGGCTACGGCGCGTCGTCCTCGCGGGTGGCGCCGCCGAGGGCGTAGTCGGCGTCCCAGTAGCGGGTGTCGGTGCGGAGCTGGATCATCCGGAACGCGAACTCGCGGGCCTCGTCCACGGAGAAGGCGGGCGGGCCGCCCGTCCCGGGATGCACGGGGACGAAGAGGACCGACGAGCCTCCCCGCAGATTCTGCAACTGCGCGACCTTGCGGGAGGGGCGGCTGAACGAGGCCCAGACGGGGTGGTCCTCGCCCAGTTCACCGGCGGTGAAGGTCCGGCCCGACTTCTCGGTCAGCAGCCCGGTGAACGCGTCCTTCCACATGCGGCCGCGGTCGGTGTCGGCGTACTCGACCACGAGCAGGCCGTCGGACATCAGGTAGTCGCCCATCGCGACCCAGGTGTCGTCGGGGACGGGACGCGGATCGCCTTCGGCGGCCACGAACAGCGCGGAGAGCCCGCGCAGGCGCTGGGGGTCGATCTCGGGGCCGAACCGGACGAAGCGGCCGGGGAAGGCGTACTCGCGGTCCACATAGGCCACCACGTCGGCTACGCTGCTCAGGCGCGAGGGTTCGGGCACCAGCGCCCACTGCCC
>SLLG01000349.1 GCA_007134215.1 Opitutales bacterium
ATCGCCCATGACGAAATGTTTGCAGGAGAGCCGGATGCGGGAAATCTGCACGTCCGGTTCGACGAGGGGGAGCAGCGGGTTGGGCAACCCCGCCCGCTGCTCTCTACTCTACTGGCTGTTTTCCGCAGAGAAGCTATGGCCACAAGAGGGCGGAAGCCTGAGACCGGAGAGCGGTAGCCTTACGGGAGTGATGGAGAGGTGGGATTCGGGGGCGCAACTCCGCTCTGAGCTTTACCCACATGTTATCCCGAGGGATTTCGCACCAAAGCGAAGGGTTGGCCGCGAGGCCTACCCTGGAAAACTGTCGTTGATTCCAGCCTACGCCGAACGCGTTGCGTACGGTCGGCGCCTACGTTTACCGCTCCACCGACAGGATGCCCCATGGTTCGAGCGCAGGGACGGCCGCTTCGCCGTGGCCGTCTTCGGTCCAGCGCACGGGAATTTCGCGGGTCTCGACGAGTTCGCCAAAGGCACCCGCGCGGGCCGCCGCCTCGTGCATTCCTGCGTCCCATGGCGCGGGGGTGCGGAGGGTGACGGATGTCACGCCCCGGAAGCCGCGGCGGGGCAGGCGCAGCGTGAAGGGCTCGGGGGCGGAGCGGTTGATGTGGGCTTCGCCGTCGGTCGGGAATTTGGCTGAGTCGCCCGGCAGGGAAAGGCGTTCGTAATCGCCGGAGGGTTCAGTGAGCGGTTCGCCCCAGTCGACCATGAAGACAAGGAGCGGCGCGTCCGCGTCCTCCTTGTGTTCCTGGACGAAGCGGTAGACCTGTCCGGTGCCGCCGCGGGTGGACGGAGCGGGCAGGCGGTGGGGATTGTCCACGCCTTCGCCGGCGACGGCGACCTCTCCGTATCCGTTCCAGTCGTGCCCGCGGACAAAGGCGTAGAGATCGGCGTAGTCCCGTGGATGCCCGAAGTAACGTCCGGCACCGTCGTCGGTCTGCTGGAAGATGTCCCACGGCACGCGGCTGGCCATACCCGTGCTGTAGGCGGTGGCGATGACGCGGCGGGTGAGGGCAATCTTCGCGGAGTCGTCGACTTCGACGCCGCGTGTTTTGGGGCGGCCGATGATCTGCATGCGCCCGACCTCGCGGGCGCGCCGCGCGCGGTCCCAGATGTGGACGGGATTGGCCGTTTCGAGCAGAAGCTCTGAAATCGCGAAATCGAACTCTTGCTGGATCGTGCTCCACAGTTGGATGGACGTGTTGTTACAGGAGAAAGTGAGGGGTCTTCCGGCATACTCGCGCACCTCGCGCATGAGCCGGCGGTGGTAGCCGGCGGTGGTATCCTCCCAGTATTGGAACCAATACGGTTTGATCGCGCAGTCGTAGTCCTCGAAGTCATCGCCGACCGGGGCGCCCAGTTTGCGCAGGTGCCCGGCGTAGTCAAAGGCGAGAGGCTCCGCGATGCCCAGCTCGTGGAGCCGGGCCGTAGGGACGTTTTCGTAGAGCCAGCGGCGGAAACCGGCGAGGCCCGTTTCCGTGAATCCCGCGCCGTTGCGCTGGGCGAGGAGGACCGGGCCGGAGGATTCGTCGCGCTGGATGGTGTCGACACCGAGGTCGACGGCGGCTTTGTACTCGGCCAGCTGCAAAGCGTAATAACCCCGGTTGCTTGTGTCGCCCACCCAGTGCGGATTGTTCCATGCGCGCATGTGGGGTTGGATCACCGGGTCGCCGTCGAGGTCGAGCAAAGCGATGCCGGGCTGGCGTTCGTCGCCGCGCAGGCCGTTGCTGGCGGCACCGCCCATGACGCGGCCGGAGGCGCGCACGGCTTCGATCATCGGTACATCCTGCGGGCGGACGTAGACCCATTCGACGCGGGTGGCATGAAAGGCGTTGATCGCCTCAAACGCTGTCACCTCGGAGCCCGGAGGGACGCCCCGGAAGCGCAGGGTGCGGATCGTCACCGAGTTGCGGTGGGGCATGATGTCATCGACCGACCGTGCTTCAGCGGGCGGGGGCGTGCCCGCTGGAATGAGCGGGGTGGCCAGATCAACGTCCGCCCGGCAAGCGGCGCCAAGCAGCAGGAACAATCCGAAAACCTCCGCGAATCGACTCTTGGGAAAGGTCATACGATCCATTTTCCGCATCGGTGTGAAATGGATCAAGGTCCCGTACATGACTTTACCGGACAATCGACAGGAAATCCCGGAACGGCGGGATCTGCCCGGACCGGATCTGCCCGATGCGTCGCGGAGACCTGTTGACAGCTTGCGCGGTCTGACTCGGTGGAAGCCGCATCCTGCCGTTTTTCTGGATCTTGGATCAGGCGTTTCCGCGCGGGGCGCCGCCGAGCTTTTCTACTTCTACTTTGCCGGAATTACCCTGACCGGATGCGAAGGCAGCAACGGGTGTCACCCTCCGGGATGCTCAAGGGCACAATACCCCGCCCGTGAACGCGCCACCGCAAGATCCACATTGTCGAGCACCTCGACCGGGCGGCTCCGCGGCGGGCGCTTCAGCTTGGCAAGGACACTTGCGCCTTCACCGTGTTCCAGCCAATCAAGCGTTCCGAGCGCGCGGCCCTCCGTGAGAAAGCGCGCGCGCAGCCGCAGCAAATCGTGCGGTTGCAGCTCCCCGCCGTTCTTCACCGCTTCCAGCAACGCCGCCGGGTCGATCCGCGCGCCCGTGCCGTCGCCCTTCGCCCCCGCTCCCTTCCCAAGCATCAGCAGACGGTAGCGCGCGAGCGCCTCCGAAATGCCCTTCGCCGCCGGAAAACAGGCGCAGAGCGCGCGGCACAGCTCTTCCTTTCCGGCAAGCGCCTCCGTGTAGCCGCACCAGCGGTAGTTCTCCGGAAGATCCGCAAGGCCCGCCCGCACCGCGTTCAGGTCGATATAGGCCGCGATCAGGCCCACCAGCCACGGCGTGTCCTGCACGAGCACGCTGCCGAAGCGCTCCGCCCACAGCGTCCCCGCCGTCCCGTGCGCGAGGTTGAACCACCGTGTGTAGCGCTGCCGCAGCGTGCGCATGAACTCCGAGATGTCGCCCATGCGGCGGCGCAACCGCTCCCGCAGGTGTTCGGCGGTCTCCGGATCGCCTCTCTCCAACGCGTTCTTCAACTCGTCCGCGTTGAGCCCGCTCCACTGCGCGCGCGACTCGCCGTAGAGCGCGCGGTAGCGCCGCACCAAGGTGGCGTCGTCACACATGCGCGCCGCAGGATCAATGCGCACGAGGATGTGGAAGTGCGTCTCCAAAACACAGTAGGTGATCACTTCCACGCCGCTGAACTCCGCCGCGCGGTGCAGCGCCGCCACCCACACCTCCCGCTGCCCCTCCGCCAGCAACCGCCGCTTCTGGATCACCCGTGAAGTCACGTGATACACCGCCGGTCCATCCTCACGTTTTATACGAATCTCACCCATAATGAGGCAACTATGGTGCATCCGGGAAAAGAACACAAACTATTTCTTCAAGAAAA
>SLLG01000024.1 GCA_007134215.1 Opitutales bacterium
GCGGATTTATGTGGACGAAGACCTCACGCTCTCCGCGGGCACGATTTACAGTGACTCCGGGCCGGGCAGCTGGTCACGCAACCTGTGGCTGCGCAACAGCGGCACGACGCTCACGCTCGGCGCGGGGGCAACCCTGCGCGGGGGTCTGCTCGACGTCCGGCGCACGGGATCGGGCGAGCGCTTCTTCGTCAACGAAGGGCTCGTCTCGGCGGACGAGGACGGCGAGGAGATCCGCTTCTACAGCGATGTCGAAGTCACCAATACAAGCACGCTCGAAGCGCGCGATGGCGGCCGCC
Organism: Opitutales bacterium; assembly: GCA_007134215.1. Lineage (GTDB taxonomy): Bacteria > Verrucomicrobiota > Verrucomicrobiia > Opitutales > Oceanipulchritudinaceae > SLLG01. The sequence continues at coordinate 297 of SLLG01000024.1, forward strand.
TCAGGATCGACAACATGGCCGCCAATACCGGCACCATATTCTCCGGCGCGGGATCACGCATCCTCATCGACGACGATTTCACAACCGGACCCTCGACGGAGCTGCAGGCCGGAATCCCCGGCGCGCCGGTTCCGCTGCAAGTCAACGGCACCGCCTCGCTCGGCGGCACGCTGACGATTTCGACGCACGGGGACTACATTCCGAGTCTCGGCGACAGCTTTGTTCTGCTGGAAGCCGACAACATCGACGGGGCCTTCGATACCATTGAGATCCCACTCGTCGACGGACAGCCTTTGTTTGAAGTCGCGGTCAACGACACGCGCATCGAAGTGACGGTCGCCGATCTCGCACCGCTGGTCGTCGTTGGCCCGACCCCCGCCGACGGCGCGACGAACATCGTTATCAACCCCACGCTCAGCTGGACGCGCGGCGCGTTCGCCGAGTCTTATGAGGTCTACCTCGGCACAAGTCCGTCCCCCGGCGGCGGCGACCTCGTGGCGACGACGACGGCCACGGAATTCGATCCCGATGTTCTCGATTGGGACACAACCTACCATTGGCGTGTCGACGCCGTGAACGAGTTCGGCACGAGCACCGGCACGGTGTGGTCCTTCACGACCCGCCCGGAACCCGATCCGGATCTCGGCACGGTGTGGATTGCGGCTGACGGCCTGTGGACGGACGGCGCCAACTGGACTTCCGCTCCGCATTATCCTGACAACGACTCCCCCGATCCGGGCGTGACCTACGATGTCGTTATTGAAGCAAGCGGCGAATACACCGTCACGCTCGACGCCGATGTGACTGTCGACCGGCTCATCATCGACGCGCCGGGGGCCACCCTGCGCCACACCTCCGGCACGCTCACCGTCCTCGACTCCGTTCAGGTCCTGCGCGGCACCTACCAAATGGACGGCGGCACCCTGCGCGAGGCGACGCTCTCCGTCGGCGGCGAAGGCAACATCGCCATGACGGCCAACAGCCGCTTCCATGACGTGACACTGCATGAGTCGATTGATTTTTCGATACCTAACAGCCGCATCCTTTACGTTTCGGGCGACCTCACCCTCGACGGGGCCACGCTCATCCTCGCCAGCACGGGCTCAAACACCCGCCTGCGCTTCGACAACGGCGAGGAACAGAACATCCTCGGCAACGGCGACATCATCTACGACGGCAGCGGGTCCGACTCGAACAACCGCCTCGAGTCGTGGAACACGGGTACGCACGTCATCATTAGCGCCGGGATCACGGTGCGCACGGGTACCCGCGGCGGCTGGTTCGGTTCCTCGCGGATGGTGACGAACAACGGCACGATCATCGCCGATGCGCCAGGACGGGTCTTGGCCATCAACACGAACGAACCGTTCGCGAACTACGGCCTGCTCGAGGTTTCGGGCGGCTCGGCCATGGTCATCGAGGAACTGAGCGGCAACCTCAACACCGCGACGATCACCGGCGCGGAAACTTCCCTCGACATTGATGGCGACTACACGGTTAACGAGGCGCTCTCTGTCCCGACCGACGCCACGCTCTCGCTCTCCGGCGACTGGACCGCCGCCGCCGATATCACGGCGACCGGCGCGACGCTGCTCCTCAGCGGATCTTGGATCAACACCGCCGTACTCTCCGCGACCGACAGCATGGTGCAGCTCGGCGGCAATTTTACGCTCGCCGACATCGGCACGTTCAACCGCGACGGAGGCACTGTGCGCCTCACCGGCACCCTCGAAAACGAGGGCACGTCGCTCACGCTCGACACCTCCACGGGCGACTGGGATCTCCACGGCGGGCGTATTCGCGGCGGGACCCTCGCCTACGACGACGCTTCTCTCGCCGTCACGGCGAACAGCACGCTCGCCGATGTCACCCTCGATTCCAGTGTCGACCTCGCCATCCCGAACAGCCGCATCCTCACCATCGAAGGCGGCCTGACGCTGGACGACGCCGTCGTCCGCCTCGTGAGCACCGGCTCGAACACGCGCCTGCGCTTCAGCGACAACGACGAGCAGAGCATTCTCGGCGAGGGCGAGATCGTCTTTGACGGCAGCGGCTCCGACAGCAACAACCGCATCGAGTCCTGGAACTCGGGCACGCACCTTTTCATCGCCGAAGGCATCACCGTGCGCACGGGTGAGCGTGGCGGCTGGCTGGGCTCCTCGCGCCGGGTGACCAATCTCGGGCGCATCCTCGCCGACGCGCCGGGGCGCACTCTTTCCATCAATCCCAATGAGCCGTTCCACAACGAGGGCAGCATCGAGGCGCTTGAGGGAGCGCGGATCGACATCGATAATTTCGAGGCCGATACCGGCACGCTTCACGCCGACGCGGGCAGCCGCATTGTCGTCAGCGGCGATTACGCATCCGGTGAGTCGCTCACACTCCTTGTCGCCGGACCCGAATCCCCGGACTACGGGCGTCTCACCGTCAGCGGCGAATTCTCGCCCGCCGGCCACCTTGAGGTCGCTTTCGCGGGCGGCTACCTGCCGGATGTCGGCGAGCGCTACGACATCATCGACGCCGGCGCTGTCATCGGAGAATTCGAGACAGTGAGCCTTCCTTCCGTTCCCGGCGAAACGGAGCCGGAGATCATCTACGACGCCGACCTCATCGCCGTTCTCGTCTCCGGTTCGCCGCCCGCCCCGGTGGTGAACCCGAGCCCCTCCGACGGTTCGGAGAACCGGCCCATCGACACCTTCCTCTCATGGTCCGACGGCGGCCTCGCGAGCAGCTTCGACGTCTACTTCGGCACCAACTCGGTCCCCGGCGTCGACGAGTTCCGCGGCAACCAAGTGGGATCGTCCTACAGTCCGGGTACGCTTGATTACGCCACGACCTACTACTGGCGTGTCGACGCCCGCAACCAGAACGGAGTCATGGAGGGTCCGGTATGGTCCTTCACGACCCGCCCCGAGCCCGCCTCTATTTCCGGCGTCGTGTGGCACGATGAAGACGGCAACGGCGAAATCGGTCCCGGTGAGGAGCCGCTCGAAAGCTGGACCGTGTATTTGGATCTCAACAACAACGGTGTGCGCAACGCGGGCGAGCCCCGCGTCTTCACCGATAGCAACGGCAGCTTCAGTTTCACTGACCTCATGCCGGGCGAATACGTCGTGCGGCAGATCGTGCAGAACACATGGGCGCAGACGTCTCCCCCAGACAATGCTGCGCAGGTCGTCACGATTGAAGCCGGCGAAGACCTTGCCGATGTCAACTTCGGTAACCGACAGACCGGCCCCGTCGTGACCAACGTCGCTCTCAGCCGCAGTCAGCCCGTCCCGGCCTCGGACAACCTGCGCATTACCGTGCGCTTCGACCGCACGATGGACACAGGTGTCGAGCCGACGCTCGAGTTTCAGCCGCAGTCCGGGCAGGACGCACCGGTCGTTCCGGGGGGCGGTGAGTGGCTTTCGCAAAGCGGCTCCAACAACGCCTACCGCACACCCGCGATTTCGATCACGCCAGGTATGGACGGCGAACATGTACTCCACCTCACGGGGGCAACCGATCCCGCGGGCCGCGTGGGCGATCCCGCCGATATTTTCAACGTCACCGTCAACGCCACGCCGCCGCCGGTCGTGACGCCGGTCGTCACCGAAATTGCGCCGAACTCACTCACCATCGGATGGGGCGACTACGAGGCACCGGACGATATCAACCTCTTCCGCATTTACCTTGAGGAGGTGCCCTTCACCAGCCTTTCCGGTCTCAACGCCTTCGACGGACGGGGCGCGTCGGCGCGTTCCTACACCTTTACCGGCTTGGATTTGGATACGGAATACCACGTCGCCGTGGGCGCGGTCGACAGCGTCCTTAATATGGACCGCGACGTCGCCTCGGTCCCGGTCATCATCGAAAGCGACGTGCCGCCGGCGGTCGTGCCGGGCCTCTCCCGTCCCCGCATCGGCGAAGCCATGCTTGACTGGGGTCACTACGCTACGGGCGATCTCATCGGATTCGCGGGCTACCGGGTCTACATGGAGGACGAGGCTTTCTCTGATGTCACGGGCCTCGCACATGTGGCCGAAGCGGGCCCGGGCGAAACGGGCCTGCTCGTCAGCGGTCTCGACCGCTCGCAGGAGCTTCACATCGCGGTGGTTCCCTTCAACCGCCTCGGCGAATACGTCAGCGAAGTGACGACGGTCCTCTGGCGCGACATTCTGGCTGATCCAATTACGGAGGACCTTACGCTCGGCGCCGAGGGCGAAACGCTCGAAGTCCCGGCTCCGCTCATTGTGCAGGAGGGCGCCGTCCTCACCATACCCGCCGGGGCGACCCTCGTCTTCGCCGAAGAGGCGGGTATCGTTGTCGAGGACGGCGCGCTGCGCTCGCTCGGCACGGAGGCGAAGCCCGTGCACCTCACGACTGCGGACGAATCCGGACGCGGCAACTGGGCAGGCGTCACGCTCGGTGAAAACGCGGGCGCTTCCGAACTCTACCACACTTGGATCCGCCACGGCGGCGGTCTCCTTCTCGACGGCGCCGTCAATCCCATGCTGCACGGCCTGCGCCTTGTCTGGAACGAGCCCTACGGCCTGCGCGTGCGCGACGGTGCCGTTGCAAGCGCGGACGCGCTCTTCGTCGCGCTCAACGAAACCGGCGTCTCCGTCGACGGCGGCAGCTCGCTCACTGTCTGGCAGTCCGTCATCAAAAACAACACGGCCAACGCCTCCGCCGGGACCGGCGGTTTCCTTGACGCCCGCGACAACTGGTGGGGCTTCGACGATCCCGACGACATCGCGGACACCATCGTCGGTACGGTCGATATCTCCGATCCCCTCGACAACGAGCCCGTTCTTGCCGCTGTCGCCGCGCCCGCCGACGGCGCGACCCAGACCGGTTCGCAAGAGATCGAATTGATCCTCAACAGTCCCAACGCTTTGTCCCACCGGGCGAGCGAGGACTCGACCTTCAGCTCCGTTTTCTTCGAGGACATGGATCCGGACGACGGCGCGGGCGACCTCTACCGCACAGGACCGTTTGCCTTCCCGTTCACTTTGTCCGACGGCGGCGGCGTCAAGACGGTGTATATCGAGCTGCGGAGCGTGACCGGCGGGGTCTCCGATCCCATGGTTTTTGAAATCGAATACATCACCGAAGGTCCGGTGATCACCGCTTTCAGCCTCTCCGAGGGCGATGAATTCACGCGTCCTGTGGAGGTCTCCGGTTCCGCCGAGGCCGCGCTCGGGCTCGCCGAAGTCGGCTTCTATGTCGCCGATGAGCCGGTCCTCACTGGCGACGGCCCGGACCTCGCGGGCCAGTGGGACTTCCGCGGCATGTCGTCCGGTATCTACCGTGTCCGTTTCGAGGCCGTGGACACGGCAGGGAATCTCGCCACGCAGGAACTCAATGTCCGCCTAAGTCCCGAGCCTCCGCCCACGCCCACGCTCGACAGCCCGTCCGACGGCGACCTCTTCGCCGACGCGGTGATTACCGTCTCCGGCACCGCCGAGCCGGGTATCGAAGTGCGCCTCACGCGCAACGGCAGTGTCGCGGGCAGCACCCACGCCGCGCCCGACGGCACCTATTCATTCCCGGACGTCACGCTGGCGGAGGGAAGCAACGCCCTCGTTGCCCGCGCCCGTGATGTAGTGGGATCCAGCCCGTCCAGCCCGGTCGTTGTCAACCTCGACACCGTGCCGCCCGCACCGCTTGTTATCGAATCCGCCGAATACCTTGTGCGGTGGGGCATCGAAGTGGTCTGGAGCCATCCCCCGGAGGGCAAACAAGCCGGGCGTTTCCGCGTCCTCTGGCACGACGAGCCGTTCACGAGCGCTTCCGAGGCGAGCGGGCAGGGCGACTTGGTCGAAGAATTCGACTACCGCATCACGGACATCCCTGACGGGGATTACTATGTCGCCGTGGTCGGTGTCGACGCAGCGGGGAACGTGAGCGAACTCTCCGACCTGCTCGAGGTTACCTACGACAGCACGCCGCCCGCCTTCACGGTGGAATACGACTCGCCCATACCCGTCGGGCCGGGCGACCTCGGCATCACCCTCACGGTGAGCGAGACCCTGCGCTCCACGCCGAGTCTCACCATCCAGCCGGCGAACTTTTCGGTGCCCGTCCACGTCTCCCTCAGCGAGACCGGGCCCAACACCTATTCCGGAACCTACGCGGTGTCGCCGCTCTCCGGCTCAACCGGCGTAGCTGCCGTGAAGGTGTCCGGACGCGACCTCGCGGGCAACAGCTACTCGGGCCCGCCCGACGGGCCGGAGCTGATCTTCGATGTCGAGCGCCCGACGGCCGCCATCGCGGTCGACCTCGCGCAGCCGATACAAGTCCTCGGCGGCAATGTCGTCGCAGGCATCACGCTGACGACGAGCAAATCCGTACCCGCCGCGCCCGAGCTGACGTTTGAGCCGCCGGAGGGTTCCAGTGTCGTCCCCACCCTGAGCGGGGAGGGCACCGAATGGCAGGGCGAACTCATTCTCACTCCAGATATGGGCACGGGCAAGGGGACGTTCGTCTTTTCCGCGACGGACGCCTTGGGCAATTCCGGCAACGCCATCACGGAGGGCGACGAGTTGGAAATCTACAACACCGAGGCCGCGCCGCCGCCGCCGCGGCCTACAGGCGTGGAGGCGACGACCCTGCCCGGCGGGGCCATCGCCGTGCAGTGGCAGCCCTCGGAGGGAGCGGAGGTCTACCACCTCTACCGGGCCGAAGGCGCGGTGGGCGGGACGCCGACCAACCGCGTGGCGACGCTCGACGATCTTTCCGAATTGATCCTCATCGACACGCCCCCCGGGGACGGGATCTACCGCTACGTCGTGACGGCGGAGCGCCTTGGCTCCGAGAGTGACCCCTCTGTCTCCCGTGCGGCGGAGTCGGACCGCACGCCGCCGGAGCCGCCGGAGAACCTCACGGTCGAACTCACGCTTTCCGGTCGCGTCGAGATTTCATGGAACGCTCCCTCTTCCGGGGAGACGCCGGAGTTCTACTTCCTCTACCGCAGCACGACCGGCGAATCGCCGGAGGACCACCTGCGCGCTTACCGCAATGCCGGCACCGTGAACGACGCGCCGCCGCGCGGTTTGGTCACCTATTGGGTGTCGTCGTCCGACGCCGTGGGTAACGAAAACCTCAGCGAGCCCGCCAGCATCGAGATGTTTGTCGGTGCTGTCTCCGGCCTGCGCGCCGTGCGCCCGCACGGTTCCCAGGCGTTCCTCCAGTGGACGGGTGAAGACAGCGGGGCCGTCGGCTACAACGTCTACCAAAACGGCGATTCCCTTACGCCGGACGCCCCCGTGGCCGATGAGTTCCTGCCCCTCTCCATCGCCGCCGACGATCCGCCTGCCACTTTTATCGTGCGGGCGGTGGACTCCGAGGGCCGCGAGAGCGCGGCGCGCGCCGTCACGCTCTTTCCCGTCGATGTGGGGATTGGATACAATCCCGACGGTGTCGGCGACGACCGCGACCTGATCCGCGATTATTTCGAGAATTACGAGGCGCGTGCCGTCAATAATGCGGAGGAGAACTGGCGCTTTGACGAGATCGAGATCACCCGGCGCGTTTCCGGTTCCGATCCCGTGAGCTTTACCCGCGCGCTAGGTGATGACGAGGACACGGTCGCGGCTGAAGACAGCGGTGCCTGGTCGATCATCTTCCCCGGACCGACGCGGTCCGTCACGCAAACGGAGTTCGATGTCGAGCTGCGCCGTGTCGAGGAAGACGGCTCGACCGCCGTGCACCGCCGCACCTTCACGGGTCCGGAGAGTGGCCGCGTTTCCGGTCAGGTAAGCGTCTCGGTCGACGCCGCCCCGCTCGCCGGCGGATTGAGTGACTTCACCGCGCGCTTTCACAACCGCGGATACGCTGACATGGATATTCTCCTCGTGCGGCGGGGGGGGCAGGATCCGGGCAACCTCATTCTCGAGGTCCGCGACGAGGTCGGCAACGTCGTCAACTCCGTTGCTTTCGACCGGCCGCTCACCGGTATGTCGGTCGCGCCCGACGGCCGCGGCTTCTTCCGTCTCGCTCCGGGCGAATCGCGGGAGATCGTCTTTGAGGACGTTCTCATTCCCGAGCAGTTGGGCGAGACCGGGTTCGCCCGCATTCGTGTCATATCCGGCGACATCTACCACAACCTCGGCGGAGCGGACGAACGCGTGTCCGGACCCTTGTCGGGTTCCATGTCGACGAATCTCACGGAGACGCCCTACTACGGTGTGCTCGAATCCACCGCACCGGGCTTTGCCGACGACCAGCCGGTTACCCTTACGGGCGAGGCGCGCGACCGCGACACCGATGCTCCCGTTCCGGATGCCGAACTCAACATCGGTATCCAGATCCGGGGCTACCACTGGTTTGAAACTGTCACTACCGACGGCAGCGGGGCCTTCACCTTCGTCTTTGAGCCGCCGCCGGGTCTTGCTGGCAGCATCAATTTCTGGGCCGCGCACCCCGATGTCGTGGATATCCTCAACCAAGCGGAGGTGTCGCTCCTGCGCATGCTCTCCAATCCGAGCCGAGGTTCCATCCGCATGTCGAAGAACGACACGCTCGACTTCGACATCCAACTCATCAATCCGGCTGAGATCCCGCTCACCCTCGAGGATATCTCGGCCCAGGCCTACATCGTGGATATCGACGACGAGGGCGAAGAAATCCTTACGGAGATCGACACGCTCACCGCGTCCCTTGCACAGCCGATGCCCGACGTATTGGACGGCAACCGCCGACAGCGCGTGAATCTGCGCCTCCAGTCGGATCTTGACGCACCCAACTTCGCGCGTATTGAAATCCGCTTCTCCAGCGAGGAGGGCGCCGGGGTGACTTTCCGGGGCGACGTCACGCTCCTCGAGCCGGTACCCATTCTCCGCGTGCAGTCGCCTTCGCGCGGCTATGTAGACCGCTCGCTCGACCGCGGCGATATCCGTAGCCAGCGCGTCGTTATCGAAAACGCGGGTCTCCGCGCCCTCGAGGGCGTGGAATTGATCCCGCCGCAGGACGTCGACTGGATGCAGGTCAACCTGCCCGCCGACGAGGACGGTATCATCCGGCTTCCGGACCTCGCCGTGGGCGACGACATCGAGTTCCAGGTGGTCTACACCCCTCCGCTGGACACCGGCCTCGGCTTTTACGACGATGTCATTATTGTGCGCGGCAGCAATGCCGTGGCGGACTTTGAGATGGGAGTCTTGGCCGAAATCACCTCGAACCTGTCGGGCGACGCCTTGTTTGCCGTCACCAACATCCTCGACCAAGAGGTGCCCAACGCGAGGTTGCGCTTGCGCAATACGACAAACCGCCTCGAGCGCGGGCCGTACCTCACCGATTCCGTCGGCGAAGTCCTCGTGGAGGATCTGCAGGAAGGCCGCTGGACGTGGCAGGTGACCGCTCCGGGCCATGCCGCCGCCACGGGCACGGTCGACATCGAGGCCGACCAGGTGACGCTCGTCGAGCCCGAGCTGAGCAAGAGCCTAGTCACGGTGACGTTCGACGTTGTACCCGTGCCTTTCACCGACCGCTACGACATCCGTCTCGAAATGACCTTCGAGACACGGGTGCCGCTGCCGGTGCTGGTCATGACACCGCCGAAGTACAGCTTCGAGAATGTCGAGCCGGGCTTCGAGACGACGGTCATGTTTGAAATCCGCAACGAGGGGCTCGTCAGTATCGACAACGTTGAGATCACGGGCAGCCGCACGGGACTCTCCATGAAGGAGCCGCTCATCGATTTCATTCCGGAGCTGCGGCCTGAGCAGATTGTGCAGATTCCCGCGCGCATCCGGCTGTTGACGGAAGAGGAGGCCGAGCAGGGTATCCAGCCCGCGGGCCTGCCGCCGCTTATTCCGGGGTGCGGCACCCCCGATCCACGGGCGTTCGCGCAGGGGCTCAATGAGATTCTCCGCCTCGCCGGCGAAGGCAATGCGATCAAGGCGTCCGGCGAAGGCGTCGATATCGCTACCGGGGCACTCTCTGTCATGATTGTCTACGCCGCCATCGCCAACTCCGGCTTGGGCAACTTCCTCGGCGAACTGATCAACTGTGCCACGGGCGGGCTCTCCTTCGGCAGCTCCCCCGCGCGGGGCACCGGCACGCGGGGCCGTCCCGGCCGCGCGCCGCCGCGCTTCGAGCCCTCCGGCAACGGTTGCTTCCTGCCCGATACGCCGGTGCGCCTTGCCGACGGCGGCATGAAGCCCATCGCGGAACTGCGGCCGGGTGACGTCGTGCGCTCCGGCGCAGCCGCAGAGGCTGTGTCCGAGGTGCGCAACCTTTTCGAGCTGGAGTCCGACGACCTGCGTCGGCTTGCCCTGCGTTGCCTCGACGGGCGGCGCGAGGCCCGCGAGCTGATGGTCACCGGCGCCCACCGCCTATGGGTCGACGGCAAGGGATGGACGCACGTGCGTGAAATCGAGGCCGGACATTGGCTTTCCGCCGAGGGCGGCGGGCACTGGGAGGTTGCCTCCACCGACAAGGTTGAAGGCACCCACACGGTCTACAACTTCCAACTCAAAGACGACCGCGGTTTCTACGCCGACGGGGTTCTCGCCGAGGATCTCTGCGGTGGCGCGTTTGTCGATCTGAGCACGGCACGGGAGGTGACGGCGAAATGAACATACTCTACGAAAGCAAACCCATGCGAGTTTTTCGATACATCCGCGAAGCAGTCCGTTCGCACGCTGGAGGGCGCGGTTCCACCTGCGCCGCGTCCGGCCCGGTCGGAGGCGCGCCCTCCAAGGAGACCGTTGGCGCACCGGCCCGCGGCACCTGTCCACCGCATGGCCTCGCTGAAGCTTCAGCCTACGTCTGGCCGCCCGCGGCCACAGGAAGTAGTAGCGCGAAGCTTCATCGAGCGACGGCCGCGCTTCGCCCACGCTCGTGGCTCCTCGGCGCACTCGCGCTACTTCTCGGCAGCTCCGGTGCTCTCGCCCAGCAGCAGTTCGCGGGCTGGTGCGCGCGTGTCAAAATCGAGATCGAGCAGGAACTCACCCTCGAGCGCATCGGCTTTGAAGCCACCCTCACGGTCACGAACAACGACGGCGAGGACGCCATCACCGATTTTTTCGCCGAGCTGACGTTCGAGGATCCGGAGCGCCCGGGCGAGGACGCCTCCGACCTCTTCTTCGTGCAGCCGCCCACCATCGAGTCGGTGAGCAGCGTGGACGGCGACGGCGTCATCCAGCCAACGCGTACCGCCGTTGTGCGGTGGTTTATCATCCCCAAAATCGCGGCCGGCGGCGAGGATCCGCGCGGCAAGGAATACCGCGTGGGCTGCCGTCTCGCGGGCAAGCTCGGGGGTGCGGACATCCCCGAGGACAACATGATCGTCATCCCCGCCACGATCACGGTGCGGCCCGAGCCGCAGTTGGAGATTACGTATTTCCTCCCCCGCGACGTGCAGGCGAACAACCCTTTCACGGAGACCATCGAGAGTCCGGTGCCCTTCACGCTCGGTGTTCTTGTGCGCAACGCCGGGTTCGGCACGGCACGTGACCTGCAAATTGATTCGCAGCAACCCCGCATCGTCGACAATGCGCAGGGGCTCAACCTTGTCGCCCAGCTCCTTGGTTCGCGCGTGCAGGATTCCCCGCTCGACCGCGCCAGCCTGCTCGTCGATCTCGGCGACATCGAGCCGGGGCAGACCCGCAAGGGCGCATGGGACATGATCACGACGCTCTCCGGCGAGTTCATCGATTTCAACGCCACTTACACCCACGCTTCCGAGCTGGGCGGGGAGGAGACCTCGGTCATCACTTCGCTCGACGCGCACTTCTTCGTGCAGGAGGTCCTCAACGACCAGCCGGGCCGCGACGAGATTCTCGATTTTCTCGCCGTCACCGACCGCAACGAGGACCTCATTCCCGACGCCCTCTACGAGAGCGAGGGGAATGTTCTGCCTGTCAACCACCTCACCCAGACGGAGGTCGTCGAGGGGCTCGACGGAACCCTCGAATTTGTTCTCGGGGTCAACGCCGACTTCGAGGGGTGGGGCTACATCCGCATCGAGGATCCCGCGCAGGGCCGCTATGATATTGAGAGCGTGACGCGCTCAGACGGGCGCGAAATTCATCCGCGCAATGCGTGGACGAGCCTGCGCTACGACGAGATCACGAATCAGCGCCTCGACCGGTTCCACATCTTCGACCTCGTCGACGTGGGCCAGTACTACGAGTACACGGTGGTCTTTGCTGCGCCGGAGGCAGACACCGATCCGCCGGAGACAGAGATTCACTTCGCAGGCGACTTCACGCGGGTAGGCGGCACCGTTTACGTCACGCGCGACACGCAGATCTATTTCATGGCCGAGGACGACAGCCCGGTGAGCATGTTCTATAAGATCGACGACGAAGAAGATTTCCGCCCCGCGCTGCCCTTCCAGTTGTCGGAACCGGGCAACTACACGATCACCTACTTCTCGCGCGACGCTTTCGGCAATGAAGAGGCGCCGAAGACGCAGCTCGTCGTGCTCTCGGATGCGCCTCCCGGATTCGATGTCTTCGATACCGGCGATGTCCAGCTCGTGCAGGCGGGCGATACGCTCTCCGTGCGCCCCTCGGAGGCTGACCTCGGCTTCATCCTCGGCGCTTCGCCCTTCCCGGTTGAGGGAACGGTCGATGTCTTCCGCGGAGTTGTCGCGTGGCCGCAAGTCAGCGGAGTGCCGCCGTCGCCGACTTCCTCGGACGAGGCGACGCTCTTCGTGGGCGGCACGCACGCCGACTACTATCTCTACCGGCTCGACGGCGGTGCATGGTCGGCGGAGCGGCCCGTCGCCGAGCCCATTGAGCTGTCGGACCTCTCCGGCAATGTGTTGGTCGAGATCGCCGCACGCTCACGCCACGGCGGCTACGGCCCCGCCGGGGAGGGCGTCGCCGTTATCCCGGAGGAGCGCATCCTCGCCTTGGAGTGGACGGTCTCGGGTGGTGTGCCCGCTTTTGCTCTCGGCGGCATGCCGCCGATTCCCGCGCGGGAGACGGCGGCGGAAATCTTCGTCTCCGCGCCCGGCCTCGAACTTTACCGCTGGACGCTCGACGATAGCTTCTTCCGTCCCGAGGAAGATCCCTCTGTCCCCATTGTGCTCGACAATATTCCGCAGGGAGACCGCACTCTCAGTCTCGCCGGGCGTGTCGGCGGCGATTGGCAGGACACCGCCTCGCCCAGCAGCCTGCCGTTCCTCGCCGATCCCATGTATGGGGGCGATTTCTCGGAGTTGTCGGTGGTGCGCACGATCGCACTCGGCGAAGTGTCCGGTCCAGAGGTTCCGCTCACATGGAACGGGCTCGGCGATGATGACCGCCCCGTCCCGTCGGGCTGGTACACCGTCCGTGTGACCCTCTCCGATGACCTTGGCCGTGAGAGCTACCGCACCCGCCTCGTGGAAGTACGCAACATCGCGGAGAGTCCCGACCTCCTTGCCGCCGCTGAAGTCGGCCCGTCCCGTCCGTCGGCACGCGGTGACTGGGTGGTTTGGCAGCACCGCGAAGACGGTCCGTGGAACATCCGCGCGCGAAACCTTGCTTCCGGCGGCACCGCAGTGGCGGTGACCTCCGCTTCGCGCGACCAGACCCGCCCGCACACCGACGGCCGCCATGTCGTCTGGCAAGGCCGCAGCTCAAGCGGCACATGGGATGTCTGGGCGCGTGACCTCGCCGACGCCGGCGCCGTTCCGGTGCGCCTGGCCGAGGATGCCTCCGCCAATAACACCCGCCCGGTCGTGGATACACCGTGGGTGGTGTGGCGCGAGCGCGGCGTGGCTGATGCCGACGCCCCGTGGCAACTGGTCGCCCACAATATGGACACGGGTGAAACCTTTGCCGTGCACCCCGGTCCCGCCGACCAGGGAGAAGCCGCCATCCAGTCGGGCCGTGTCGTGTGGCGCGACCAACGTGATGTCGGTCCGGGCGAAATCTACTTTGCCGACCTCGAAACAAAGGCAGTCCGGCGCATCACCCAAATGACCGAGGGGCAGTTCCATCCGGCGGTCTTCGGCCACTGGATTGTCTGGCAGGACACCCGCCATGGTGTGCTCGATATTTATGGGTACGACTTCCTGCGCGACGCTGAGGTCCGCTTGACGGACACGCCGGAAAACGAGGCCCTGCCCATCCTCGATGGCTACTGGATGGTCACGGAGGAAGACGGCGCGGGCTTCGGCACGGGCAACTTCCGCCTCGTTAATCTGGAGGCCGGAGTGTCCGCGCCACTCACCAACGCGCCCACTCCGAAATCGCATCCCGGCATCGCAGCTGGCCACTTTGTCTGGCTCGAGGAAACGGCGCAGGGCCGCGAAATCCGCGCCGCGCGCCTGCCCGCCATGCAGGCCGTCTTCGCGGACAACAACGCCGTTGTCGTCACGGAGGCATTGGTGGAGCGCTTCGACACCGCCTATGCGCTTCTCGAAGCGTGGGCCGCCGAAGCCAATGTGGGTGCCGTCGGCCGCTACGTGAGCCTTGCTCCCGAAGTCGAACGCGAGACCGCCGCTTGGGAAGGCGGCGCCGCCACCGGCGACGATTTCCCGCTGGAGGCGGGTGACTGGATCTGGGTGCGCTTCGACGGTGCCCGCCTCGTCGATCTCGGCGGGCGGGAGACGTCGCCGCTCGACCTCGCCGGCGGCGTGAATTCGATCGGCTATACCGCCTTTCCTTCCGGCTTCCGTGTTTCGCGCATGGTTGAACAACTGGGCGCCGCGAATGTCGCCGCCGTGCGAATGCTCGACTCCCGCTCCGGGCGCTGGATGGCCGTAACGGTCGACGACGGTCGTCTCGTCGGCCCCGACTTCGCCATCCCGGAGACGGCATTGCTTTTGGTGGAAATGAATGCCCCGGTCACGGGCTGGACCCCTGAATGAGGAGATTTGGACTATGAAAATCTGGATACCATTGATTTTGGCAATCGCCTCGGCCCTGCCCGCGGCGGCGGCTGACGGCGTCTCCGCGCCCGACCTCGCCGCCCGTCTGGCGGAAGGGGAGGGCGTCGCCCTCATCGACATCCGCTCCAACGGCGAGTTCCGCGCGAACCATATCCCCGGTGCCTTGAATATGCCCGCGCGGGTGCTTGACGCACGGCGGCTGCCCTCGTCGCGGGCTGTGGTGGTCTATGACGACGGCCTCGGGCGGCACGACGCCCGTGCCGTGGCCGAAGCGCTCCGCGCCGAAGGCCGTGAGAACGCCGATTGGCTGCGCGGCGGCTTGGCGGCGTGGGAATCCGCCGCGCGGCCCACGACGAAGGAGGCCGGATTTGATGCCGACCACGTGCCCGGAATCACCTACAACAATCTCGTGCGCTCCGGCGGGCGCGACATGGTCGTGATGGACATTCGCACGCCGCGGACCGCCCCCGCGCCGGAGCCCGGTACCTTTGGTGTCGCGGGCGACGGGGTGGCGCTCACCGACCTCGGCGCGCTCGTGCCGCAGGCCCGCGTGGTCCGGCCCGCCGACGGGGCGGAGGGCGGCGGCGGTTTCGCACCCCAGGCCGCAGGTGTCGGCGCGGGTGTGCCTCGCGTCCAGCCGGACGATGACCTCATTGTTATCGTCGACGATGGCGACGGATCGGGAGAGGACCTCGCGCGTTCCCTGCGCGCCGCGGGCAACCGCCGCGTTGTCGTCCTCACCGGCGGCGAGACCATTCTCCGCCGCGAGGGCCGCCCCGGACTCGAACGTCGGGGTATGGGCGCGCAGGAAGTCGAAGAAGCCCCCGAACAAGGAGGGAACGAGTGATGATTTGCATACGATCCATTTTTTCACGGACATCAACCGTCATCCAAGGCGGTGAAGAATCACCGCACTCCATGGCGGGTGCCGCCCGCTGCGCTTTCCTTTCCCTCTCCGTCTTTCTCTTCTTCTCTGTTTCTCTCGCCGCCACCCCGAAAGCCGTCAACGTCGGAGCTGCGGAGTTCACCGTCTTCTGGGAGAGCGAAGTCTCCGGCGAGCCCGAGGTGCGCCTCTACACCGACGCCGGAGGCGCCGAAGACATCACCGCCGACCTGCGCCGCGAGGCCTTCCCGCTCGCCGCGCCGCTCTCGCTCTATGCCACAGGCGCGGAGCGGTTGGCCGCCGGGGATTTCAAGGATTCCATTCGCGGGCGCGGACTTATGACGGTTCGTGTCTCCGGGGTTTCCCCGGACACCAGCTACTTTATCGAAGCCGGTGTGCGCGACGGGGAGGGGGCTTTCCATACCGCCGGAGACGATCTTGTCGAGGTGCACACGGCCGCCTCGACACCCTTCGTGCCCGATTTCCGGATCGCTGCTTTCACTTTCGAAGACGCCGCCGAGACGGGCTCCATCGCTGTTCTTTCGGCAGTCGGCGCGCGCTCGCCGCTCCTCGCCGTCGTGGGCGATGCCTCCGGAGGTTTGCCGCACGCCGTCTTTCCGCTCGGCGCGCTGGTGGACGACGCCACGGGCGAGCCCATGCCGCTCGACGGCACCCTGTCGTTCGAGGTTTCCCACTACCGCGGGGTCGACGACCGCGCCCTCATGGCCGATGCCGTGACGACCGACGGTGATTTCCGCGTCGCCGCGCTGACTACCCGCGCCTTCGAGATGGCGGTCGATGTGGATGTCGCCTATTTCCAGTTCGACCCCGTCGATGACCAGATGGCGGGTCAGCCTTTCATGGTGCGGGTGACGGCGCGCACGGGCGAGGGGTCCATCGCGGCGGACTTCGGGGGCACGCTCACGCTCGATTCCGACGGCCGCCTTGAAGCGGGCGCAACGAGTGCTGCTTTCGCCGCCGGTGTGCTGGAAGACCACGAGGTCATCATCGGCAACACGGGCGACTTCCGCCTCTTCGCCGCGACGACCGCTGTCGCCGCGACCGGTGAGAGTGATGTTTTCCGCGTCGCCACCGACTGGGAGAACTACGCCTCATTCTACAGCGATCCCGCGGCGGAGACCCGGAGCGAGCAGCGCCTCGCGGATCCGGACGAATCCGGCGTGCCCGCCCTCATGCGTTACGGCTTCGATATCGATCCCGGGACGGTCGGTCTCGGCGATGCCGTCGAGGTCGATGAGATTGTGGACGGCGACGAACGCTACGCTAGCATCACTTTCCGCCGCCTTCAGTATGCCCCCGACGTGCGCTATGTCGTGCATGGCACAAGCGAACTCAACGACTGGGAGACCCTCGCCGTCGTCGAGCCGGGCACGCCCGAATGGGTCACCGTCGAGGACGGTGTGCCCCTCGCCAACAGCGGCGACGGCCGCTTCCTGCGCGTCGGCGTGGTCGGCGACGGTGTCTACGAGTATTGGCGCGTCGGTGAATTCGCCCCCGCGCAGATTGACGACCCCGCTGTATCCGGGCCGGGGGCCGACCCGGGCGACCTCGGCGTCGACAACCGCACCCGCTATGCCCTCGGCATGAGTGGAATCGATCCGGACCTCGGCCTGCTTCCCTCCCGCACCGTCGTCACAGAAAACGGCGAATCCTACTACCGCCTGGACTTCAATCGCCTTCCGGTCGCCGACGATATCCTCTATGTCGTTGAAGCGACCTCGGACTATCCGAATTGGGACGAAATCGCCGTCATCGAGCCGGGCGAACCGGCGGAAGTTTCCGTGGTTGATTCCACGCCTATTCCTGAGCAAGGATACCGCATCATCCGCATGCGCATTGAACCCGTGCCCGAACCATGAAGATCCAATCCGTTTTCCGTATCGTCGCCGCCCTGCTGCTTCTCATTGGCGCTCCCTGCCTCGCGGGCGGCGTCATTGATATAAAGATCGCCGGCGATACCGCTGATTTCGAGGCCCAGCGCGAAAGTTCTATCGGCGGCTCGCCGGTCACCGAAGCGACGCGCGGCGAAGCCGACAGCCTGCGCGTCTTTGGGGATGAATTCATAACGGATTTCGCCGTCGACGAGGGGCGCCCGGTCTTCCAGTTCAACCTCGCCGACATCGGCGCGGCGGCCGCGGATAACCCGATTGTGCAGAATGCCACGCTCCGCCTCACGCTCCTCTCCGTGAGCCCGGAGCCCGAGTTCGGGGTCGAGGCATGGGGCCGCGGTGAAAACCTCGATGCCCCGGTTCTCTTCACCGACAGCGGGGCCGGCGCCCACTATGGTTCCGCCGCCTACGCGCGGGTCCACGACGCGGGCTTCACATGGGTGCCCGCGACCGCCGCCGAGCCGACGCCCGTCTCCCTAGACGTCACCACCTTCCTCAACGCCCGTTACAGTGAGTTTCTCGATACGGGTGATCCGTGGGTCTTCTTCCGTCTCCAGGCCGACAAATCGATAGCCCTCGGCGACGGTGCCGACACGACCTTTGCCTTCGCCAGTGCCGACCACCCGGACCCGGACATCCGCCCGGAACTGGAGTTGACCCTCATCCCCGAGCCCCGCCTCATCGCCCTCGCCGCCGGCGTCCTTGCCCTCACCCTCGTCCTCCGCCGCCGCCGCAACGCCTGAGGTCCGGCGACGCTTAGGGATCTGCGCTGGGGCCGATTTATGCGGTCTGCGAAGGAAATCCGGCCACCTGTTTTCAGGGAAAATACCGTCTTTAGGCGGAAGGGATCTCCACGGTGGCGGAGGCGGAATCTCCGGTGTCCTCGGTCCATGTGAGTTCAAGTGTTCCGCCGCCGGTACGTGGGTCGACGTGGAAGAGAAGATAGGGGTTGGCGGCGACCGCCCTGTGGAAGCGCGCGGAGAGGATAGTTTCGCCGTTCAAGCGGGCTTCGAAGGATTGGATGATTCGTTCGGGCACGACGGTTCCGTCGTCGCGTTCCCGCAGACCGGTTTCCATGGGGTGGCGTAGAAGCGTCCGCACATCGACCAACTGTCCGGGGCGCACGCGGTTGTTGGCGCGCGCGCGCGGCTCCATGGCGTTTTCGCCGTTGTTTTGGTTGGCCGTTATGCAACCGCTGACGGTGACCCGGACTTCGCGGGTTCCGGCGAGCCAGTCGCCGGACCGGGTGCGGGCGAGGGCCACGACGGTTTGGGTTTGGTTGAGGCGGATCCGGGTGCTGAGTTCGCCGTTGCCGAGGGCCGGGGTGAGGGAAAATTCCGCGATTTCGGGCGAGGGGTTGCCGGGGGCGAAGAGGTAGAGGGCTTCGACGGTTTGCTCCACCGCGCGGCTCCCCGGAAATTTCACGGTGAGGGGCACCGAACTGCCGTTTTGCGTGACGGTGGGCAGATCGAGTTCGAGCGCGTCCGCGCGCGGCTCCGCTCCGTCCAGCAGCGCAACGGCCTCGGGGATCCGCTCCCAGCGGGCTTCCGCGGCCGTGGTTCCGAGAAAGAGGACGGCCGCGAAAAGGCCGATAATGCGCCGGAGCGGATGCGACGAGCCGGATGGCGGCGCGGAGAGACGGGTTTTGTGCGGATGTGTCATGCTGTGGGAAGAGGATACCTTTGTGGGCGGTTTATTTCAACCGGCCGGTGTCGTGTTCACGCAGTGTCCCGCAGGCGCACGGGGCCCCGGACGGCGAGAAACGCGCCCGCGAATATGCCCGCGACGGCGAGGAGGGAGGCCACGGCGAGGGTGGAGAGGCCGCTCAAACCTTGTCCGACGGAACACCCTATGGCGAGGGCGCCGCCGATGCCCATGAACATTCCGCCGTAAATGGCGCGGAGCATTTCGCGGGGATTCTCGAAGCCGCGCAGCTCAAAGTCGCGGGCCGCGAGGGAGGCCGCGAGAGCACCGGCCAGAACGCCGCCGACAACGGCCACGCCGAACTGCATGGAGATGCCGGTGGCGAGCATGAGGTATTGGATGCTGTCGCCTATGGGAGCGACAAAGGTGAGGCTTTCGACGGGAACGGGATCGAAGTCGTCGGCCCCGAAGTGGCCCGTGACGATCCAGCCGGCGGGGACGAGCAGGCCGATCAAGACGCCGCCCAGCACTTGTCCGGGTGCCTTGCGCAGGCCGAGGGGGCCGAGGGCGAAGGCGGCAAGACCGAACCCGATGGCGAGGCCCGGCACGAGGCGCGCGGGCGCTTCCGCCCATCCGGCGCTGAGCAGCGCGCCATCCAGGCCCGGTGTGGCCCATTGCGGGGAAACGGCGCCGAATTCGCTGAGCCAGAGTCGGGCGGGCGCGAGAATCCCCGTGAGGGCGGCGAAGGCGCTCACGCCAAGGCAGAGCAGCACAAGGAGGGAGCGCAGGTTGCCGTCGGCGAGCAGGACGAGGGCGCGCGACCCGCATCCCCGCGCGGCCACCATCCCGTATCCGAAAAGCACGCCCCCCGCCGGGACCGCCGACCATGAAAAGGTCGGTTGAAGGTAAATGGAGTCCCGGGGCGCGAACCCTCCGCCGATCGCCGCCGCCTGCGTGGCGGTTACGGCGGTGCCCATGGCGAGGAGAAATCCCGCCGCGCGGCGTGGCCGGCCTTCGCCCCACCATTCCCGCAGACCGCCCGAGAGACAGAATTCCATGCGTTGCGCGATGACGCCGAAAAGGAGACCAATAGCGAATCCGGCCCACAAGATGACGGTGGTGTGTTCCACGGGGCTGCCGATCGTCTGGAAAGTCCGGGACTTTCGAAATTCGATGGTTACGAGGCCGGCCGGGTGCCCCAGGTATCCTGGGCGATAGCCGCGTACCATGACTCGGCGTATGCGGCTTCCCGGCTGCGGAAAGCGGGGGTCGCCTCCATCGGGCTCACGCCGCCGGAACCGGGGACCTCGCGCAGTTCGCCGTCGTGGACCTCGTAGACGTTGGCGACGGTGATCCCGTAGTCGGGGGCGATCACGCTGTAGCAGGTGTTGGCCCATCCGGGTTCTTCGACCGGGTCGAGCCCGGCAAGCTCGGCGGCGATCGCGCGCGCGACCGCTTTTGCCTGGCTGTTGGCGACAAATCCGGACTTCGGCATGGGCGCCGCCTCGGTGGCGTCGCCGATCACATAAATGCCCTCGGCCCGGCGGGCGCGGAAGGTTCCCGGATCGACCGGAACCCAGCCGGTTTCGTCCGTGACTCCGGCCCGTTCGGCGATGGCCCCCGCCTTCTGCGGCGGAACCACGTTGAGGACGTCGGCCTTGTGGATGGTGCCGAACTCGGTTTCGACCTCCAGCTTGTCCGCGTCCACGCGCACGACGCGTCCATCATCGGAGCGGCCCACCCATTCGATCCGGTCGCCGTAGTTTTCCCGCCATCCTTGCTGGAAAAGCCCCTGCTTGGAAAAAGTGTCCTTGGCGTCGAGCACGAGCACTTTAGAGCGGGGTTTGTGCGTTTCCATGTAGTGGGCGATCATGCTCACGCGCTCGTAGGGTCCGGGCGGGCAGCGGTAGGGATTCGCTGGCGCGACGAGGATGAATGTGCCCCCGTCTTCCATGGCCTCCAACTGGCGGCGCAGCAGATGGGTTTGGGGGCCGGCTTTCCATGCATGGGGGGCTTTTTGCGAGGCCGCTTTGTCGTAGCCTTCCAGCTCTCCCCAGCGGAAATCGATTCCGGGCGACAGCACGAGGCGGTCCCACGGCAGCTCGCTGCCGTCTTCCAGAACCACTTTTTTGCCGGAGACATTGACATCCTTGGCCATGGCGTGGACCACCCGCACGCCGTAGCGGCCGCGCAACTCGTTGTAGCCGTGTCCGAGTGACTCAAACTCGCGCAGGCCCGCCAAATAGAGATTGGTGAACGGGCAAGTGTAGTAGCGCTTCGCGGGCTCCACAAGCGTGACCTCCAGGCCGGGCGAAATCCGTTTCAGGTATTTCGCCGCCGTGGCGCCGCCGAACCCGCCGCCCACGACGACCACCCGGCCGGACCGGGAGGATGGGGATGGGGAACCGCGGACGGCGGCACCGCCGAAGAGGAGGCCAAGGCCTCCCGTTCCCATGAGTTTGAGTGCGTTTCTACGGTTGAAGGCGCTGTTTTTCATCGTTCGTCCTTTCCTGGGCTGTCGTCTTCCGGGCTCAGGCTGGCGAAATACCCGGCCAGGGCTTCGAGTTCCTCATCGGTGTAGCCTTTGACGAGCCGGGGCATCACCGTTGCGTGCGGCATCTCTCCTTCCTTGAACGCCAGCAATTGGAACCGCAGCACCGGTTCGGGCCGCCCCGCGATCGGGGGAATGCCCGTGCCGAGCCGGCCGTCCGTGCCGTGGCAGTTGGCGCATGTCATGGCCAGAAGCTCAACGCGGTCCGCAAACGCCGAACCGCCGCGGGAGGGCGCCTTTGCCGCCGCCTCCTCGCCGGTAGCGCCGCTCCACGGAACCATCGCAAGGATCAACGCCGCCGCCAAGGCGCCGCCCGCAAGGACCAAGGCCCCCGGCCATTTCCATTTTCCGGTCTTCATGGTTTAATCTAAGGTTTTCGGGGTTGAATACCAAATATTCGACCGAATCTCAGCGGTATTTCCCCGTCCGTCAAGTGGATTTGCGGTGATTCACCCCTGTGGCAGCATCCCGGCGCAGAACCCAGGTCCATGATTCAAGGCCGTCGGATGTCTCGCCCACAATCTCCAGCGCGGGATTGTCGACGCGTAGCGCGAACCGTATTTCGAGAGCATCGCCCGCCTTCGGCGGCGGTCTTTTGGCTTCGAGAACTTCCTCGATCCAATCCTCGATGCGTCCTTCGGCAAGTCCGTGTCCGTGCATCTTGCGGAAAAAATGGGCGGCATGCTGAGGTGCTGTTCGATCCACGCGCAGGCATATTGAGGGCGCAGAATGTAGAAGGGTTTCTTGATACCGATAGCATCGGTAACGAGGTGTTGTCCGGCGATCCTGGTCGCCATGTTTGCGTAGTGGTGAAAGGCTTTGCCGGGATTGAAGGAGGTCGGCACTCTGGCGGTGATCTGCCCACGGAGCGGACTGGTCTCGCGGTAGACGAGGAGACTGCCGAGCCATTCGTTGAGCGGCAGGTTGCAGGTGGCAAAGAGACCAAGAGACCGAGGGCTTTGCGCCGATCCAGCCGCCGAAGTCTAGGTCGCCGGGGGCCATCTTTTCGATAGTGTCGGGGTACTTCGCGATGCGTAGGTAGGCGGCGAGGGGACGTTGAGCGATTCAGGTATAGCAAGGATGTTGAGGCACCGACGGTGGTGGTGCAAACCGTTTACAGACTGTCGGGGCGCGGAGGATGATTGCGAACGTGTTGAACGTGTTCGATTCTCTTGGAATAACGAAGGTCGGTTCGCTGCAAAGGGCGAGGAAGCACGGCATCCGAAGGAGAATCACCTGCGCGGATCCTCGACCGCACGGTGCCTCGTCCGTGAGCGCGCCACTGCGAGATCTACATTTTCGAAGATCTCCACCGGTCGGCTCGGCGGCGGGCGCTTCAGCTTTGCAAGGACGCTTGCGCCGTCGCCGCATTCCAGCCACTCGCTCGAACCCAGCGCCCGCCCTTCCGTGAGATACCGCACGCGCAGCCGCAGCAGCTCGTGCGGCTCCAGCTCCCCGCCGTTCTTCACCGCTTCCAGCAGCGCCGCGGGGTCGATCCGCGCGCCCGTGCCGTCGCCCTTTGCCGCCGCCCCCTTCCCGAGCATGAGCAGGCGGTAGCGCGCTAGCGCTTCGGCGGTTCCTTTCGCTGCCGGAAAACAGGCGGCCAGTGCATGGCAGAGGGTCTCCCTCCCCGCGAGCGCCTCCGTGTAGCCGCACCAGCGGTAGTTCTCCGGCAGGTCCGCGAGGCCCGCCCGCACCGCGTTCAGGTCGATGTAGGCCGCGATCAGGCCGACAAGCCACGGGGTGTCCTGCACGAGCACGCTGCCGAAGCGCTCCGCCCACATTGTGCCTGCCGTCTCGTGCGCGCGGTTGAACCAGCGCGTGTAGCGTTGCCGCAGCGTGCGCATGAACTCCGAGATGTCGCCCATGCGGCGCCGCAGCCGCTCCCGCAGCGCCTCCGCCGCTTCCGGCGGACCGTTTGCGAGGGCGCGCTTCAGCTCATCCGCGTTGATCCCGCTCCACTGCGCGCGCGATTCGCCGTAGAGGGCGCGGTAGCGCCGCACCAGCGTGGCGTCGTCGCACAACCGCGCCGCCGGATCGATGCGCACAAGAATGTGGAAGTGCGTCTCCAGCACACAGTAGGTGATCACCTCCACACCGCTGAACTCCGCCGCTCGGTGCAGCGCCGCGACCCACACCTCCCGTTGACCTTCCGCCAGCAACCGCCGCTTCTGGATCACCCGCGAAGTCACATGATAAACTGCCGGACCGTCCTCACGCTTAATACGAATCTCACCCATAATGAGACTAGGAATGGGGCATCCAGACGCAGAGCACAAGCATATTTTCTTCAAGAAATTAAATCGGGATTTCTTGACATGGGGGGTGCCGTGCCCTACACACGCTCCGTCCGTCCCATTGGACGACTGAACCAACTTGGGAGTGGGATGGTGCTGTGCTTTCGGCATTCCGGTGTCGATCAGTTGCCGCGCCGAACGGGTCTCACGGCCAGAGTGGTCAAGGCCTCCGCCCTGACTCCCGCATGACACACAACCCATACGATACGAGCCATGAAAATAGCAAAAAACGACATTCCCGCCCAAATTGACATCCCCGGAGCGACCGCGCGCATGACCCTCGATTTCGGTGATGCGACCGGTTATGGAACGATGTCCGGAGAATACTTCTCGCTAGCGCAGGGCACGGATATCGCGCCGCTTCTCAAGGGGCTCGAGACGGATCTCTGCCAATCCCCGCATTGGGGATACATGATCGAAGGCGAGGTAACGGTGACCTACGCGGACGGATCGGAGGAGACGGCTGCGGGCGGAGACCTGTTTTACTGGCCGCCTGGGCACTCCATCCGGGTGGGGGCCGACGCGGAGATCATTCTCTTCAGCCCGCAGGCGGAGCACTGCACCGTCGTGGAACACCTGCGCAAGCAGCTCGCCGCCGGTTCCTGAGCGGTTACGCACCCGTTGGGTTCCCACCGCCTCAGCCGACTGCCCTCCCGGCGGTCGACCGTGCGCGCCCAAGGCCCGTCCCTTTGCGATCCCCCGGCTGAACCACCATTCGGGGCAAGCTGACGCGTGGGCCGGTCGTGACGTTAACGAATCCGGTTCCTGTGCCTCAGGGGGCGAGGGTGTCGTCGGTGGTCCAGACACCGGCGGCGACATCGTAGAACGAGCGGGGGGAGACGGTGCCCGGTGAGTAGTAGTACCATGCCTGGCTGCCGTCGCCGCGGAGGATCTGTAGGTAGGGATAGGTGCCGCGGTCGATGTGCATCCATCCGAGTCGGGGATCGTGGGCGTAGCCGCCGTCTTCGCCCCATGCGGCGAGGGTGAGCCAGCCGTGTTCGGCGTGGTGGACGACGGGGAAAAGCGTGTCTTCGATGAGGCCCAACCATGTCTGCCGGAAAGCGCTGCCGCCGACGCGCGTGGCGTCGTCGAAGTAGTCGTCGAGGGTGTTGGCGGGGACTTTGACGCGGAAGGGCAGGCGGCTGCCGACGACCGCGGGGTTGGGGAGGTCGCCCGCGATCCACGTGCCGCCGGGAGAGAGGTGGAGGATGCGCGGGGTGACGCCGCGCTCGATGATGCGCCCGTGCCGTTGGAGCATGTAGTCGGCGAGGTTGAGGGTACCGAGGTCGCGGTGGTGGATGAACCCTTCGGAGGTGGAACCGTCCGTCGGGAGGACTTGACCGCCGATCCATGCGGCGTCGTCGGTGATGCTGAAGGCGGTGGAGCGCGGTCCCGACGGCAGGGCAGGGATGGCGACGGGGGCGCCCCCGTTCTCCCAGTATACGGCTTGCTGGACCTGCGGCCCGTCGGTCAGGTTTCCGACGACGACGGATCCGTCGAGTGAGGCGGCGTAGACGGAACCCGCGGTGTAGCCGCCGGTGACGGGGAGGAGGGAGTAGGCGCGGGAGGCGGTGTCCCACAGCGCCGGGTGGCGGAGACCGCTGCGAACGATCCAGCCGACGGCGGTGGAGCCGTCGCCGGAGATACTGTAGGCCCAGCTGGCTTCGGCATCTGCGGGGATGTCGAGCCACTGCATTCCGGTTGCGGCCGACCAAAGAAAGGCGTGGTTTTGTTGCCCGCCCCCGTCGGTGTCGAGGGTGGCGTCGCCTACGACGAGGTCGCCCGCATTGGCGATACCTGTGGCGCGGCTGAGGGCGGCGGGTGCGGCGGAGGCATAGCCGAAGGAGGTGAGGCCTTCCCCGGCGGTATGGACGAAGGCGACCGGAGTGCCGCGCGGTCCCGGAGTGCGGCCCGCGATGGTGCGCCCGTCGGGAGTGATGTCGTTGGCGGGGAGGAAAACGGGTGTGTAGTCCGCGCCATCGGGGAAGGGGAGCTGCTCCCAGCCGCCGCCGACGGACCAGCGGAAGGGTACTTCGCCGCTCATCCCGCCCGCAACGCCCGCGATGTCGCCGGTGTCGGCGATGGCGCGCGCCTCGCCGTAAGTTGTCGAACCGGAGGGATGCCCGAGTAGCTGGAAGCCGTTGGCGCGGGCGCGCACGTGGAGGACGAAGGGCGCGATGGTGCCGTCCGGCATGTCGACTGCGCCGTAGAGCGTGGGGCCGCGTTCGTCGCGGTTGGCGGTGCGGAAGCTGCCCTCTGCAAGGGCGAGGCCGTATTCGCGCATAACGTGTTCGGCAATGTATTCGACGGAGCGGTCGGCATCCCAGACGACGGCGTGCCACTCGTCGTCGGCCTCCGGATTCTCCAAATCGCGACGCAGGACCGATCCGAATATCTGCGAGCCGTCGGCGGACATGCTGCCGACGTTGCCGGAGAGGAATTCGAACTCAAACGCATCGTCCTCCGGAAAGGGAAGGATCGTGTGGGCGTAGCCGTTGTCACGGTCCCATACTGTGGGAGCGTTGACGCCCCCCGGGCCGCGGGAGTCACCGAGTATAAAGCGGCCGTCGCGGCTGATGAAGAGTAGCCCGGTGCTCTCTGTCTGGTGTGGGTCGGGAAGAGCGACCATGCCTGCCCCTGGAGTCCATCGCGCGGGCACGGCGCGGGTGAATCTTCCCTCGTCGTCCGCGAGGCTGATGAACCCGGCCCCGTGTTCGGCGGCATCATCCAGAGCGTAGAGCCAGCCGCCCCGCGCGCCTTGTGGCAGCGGCACCTCTTCGAGCGCCTCGCCCCAGCGCGAGATCACCGGCACATTCCAACCGCTGGCGTGCAATGCGCTGCCCGAGAATATGTCGCCCGTCGCATTCACGCCCGTGAAGCGGCTCGCGATGTCGACATCGGCGGAGACGCCGGGAAGGCGCCCGCCCCAGTGCGTCGACCGTGCGACGTAGTTGTAGGCGACGCCCTCGACGCGGCCCTCGCGGCGCGCCCGCCCGACCATGAAGAAGGCATTGCCCGAATTGATGGCGGAGAGCGTTTGGAATCCTTCCGCGAAGACGGGCGTGCCCGGCAGACTGCGGATTTCCCATCCGCCCGGAGCACGCACCCAGTAGACGGCCGTCGAGGTGCCCTCCTGAGTGAGAAGGTCGACCGACTGGAAATTGCCGAGAAGGAGCGAACCGTCGGCATTCATGGCGCGGACCTCCCAGCGCTGCGCGCCGAAGTCCCCGGCGGGGATCAGTTCGAGGCTGGCCGTGAAGGTCTGCGCGGCGGCGGGCGGAAGAACCACGGCTGCGAGTAAGGCGGACAAAAGGCGGCGATAAGGCGAATTCATAGGCGTGATGAAGATATCTGATCATCTTTCATTCGCACGGGGCGGGCAAGCCGGGAATCGCCGCCTACGCGCATTTACGTAGGGCGGGAGGGCGTAAGGGATCTCCGGGCGGCATGCTTCCGGCGAAAAATCGGACGGTTTTTCTCGCGAATGACGACAGAACCTTTCACATAGACCGCATGGACGCAGGGAAACAACCGACAGGCGCGGAGGGCGCGCCATGGCATGCTCTCACCGTGGAGGACTGTTTTGAGCGGCTGGAGGCGG
The DNA here is from genome assembly GCA_007134215.1 of Opitutales bacterium. Classification (GTDB taxonomy): domain Bacteria; phylum Verrucomicrobiota; class Verrucomicrobiia; order Opitutales; family Oceanipulchritudinaceae; genus SLLG01. The sequence goes on from SLLG01000024.1 coordinate 28,001, forward strand.
GCAAGGACGGCCTCGGTTCGGACGACGTTCGGAGGCGGCTGGAGACGTATGGGCCGAATAAATTGCCGGAGGGACGCAAGACGCCCGCGTGGATGCGGTTTCTCCTGCAATTCCACAACATTTTGATCTACGTGCTCATTGTCGCGGCGGGCGTGACGGCGCTGCTCGGGCACTGGATCGACACGGCGGTGATCGCGGCGGTCGTCATCGTCAACGCGCTCATTGGCTTTATCCAGGAGGGCAAGGCGGAGCAGGCGCTCGAATCCATCCGCAACATGCTTTCGCTGGAGGCGACCGTTACACGCGATGGAAAGAAGCAACGCATCCCCGCCGAGGAGCTGGTGCCCGGCGATGTCGTGCACCTGGAGTCCGGTGCGAAGGTGCCCGCCGACCTCCGGCTCTTTGCGGTGCGTTCGCTGCGTGTGGACGAGGCCGCCCTGACGGGGGAGTCGGTTCCGGTGGAGAAGTCGGACGATTCTTCGGACGAGAACGCGCCCCTCGGTGACCGCACATGTATGGGCTTTTCGGGAACACTTGTCGCCTACGGGCAGGCGAGAGGGGTGGTCGTATCGACCGGCGCGAAGACCGAGCTGGGCAAGATCAACGAGATGACCGCCACGGCCAAGGGCATGACGACTCCGCTCTTGCGCCAGATCGCGCAGTTCGGGCGAATCCTCACGGTGGTCATCATCGCAGCGGCGGCGCTCACTTATCTCTTCGGCACCTTCGTGCGCGACAACCCTTGGGACGAAATCTTTCTTGCCGTGGTGGGCTTGGCGGTGGCGGCGATCCCCGAGGGTCTGCCCGCCATCCTCACAATCACGCTCGCCATTGGCGTGCAGCGCATGGCCGGGCGCAAGGCGATCATCCGGCGCCTCCCCGCCGTCGAAACGCTCGGCTCCGTGAGTGTGATCTGCTCGGATAAAACGGGTACACTCACCGTCGGCGATATGACGGCTACGCACGTGGTCACGGGCACATACGTCTATTCGGTGTCGGGCACCGGCTATGATCCGGAAGGCGAAATAGCGCGCGAGAGTGATGACGGAGACGGATCGAATACGGCTGAGGACCCCTTGCTGCGGGAGATCGCGGTAGCCGGGGTTCTATGCAATGATTCCACTCTGCGTCAGAAGGACCGGCGCTGGACCGTCGAGGGCGACCCGACGGAGGGAGCTTTGCTTGCCTTCGGGCGCAAAGCGGGCCTCGACCCGGAGGAACTCGGGCGCAAATGGCCGCGCCGCTCCTCCATCCCGTTCGAGTCGCACCACAAATACATGGCGTCGCTCAACGAGAGCCCGGACAGCGGGATGAAGGTATTTCTCAAAGGCGCGCCTGAGATCGTTATGGGCTTCTGCGCCAAGCAGCGCGGTGCCGAAGGCGATGAAGATCTGGATACAGACAAGTGGCGCGAGGCCATGGACCGGCTTGCCAATGAGGGGGAGCGCCTCCTCGCGGTCGCCGTGAAGAACGTGCCCGGTGACACGGCCAACATTGAGCACGAGGATGTGGAGGAGGGGTTTGTCTTTCTCGGGCTGTTCGGGCTCATGGACCCGCCCCGTGACGAGGCGGTTGACGCCGTGCAGACCTGCCACGAGGCGGGTGTCGAAGTAAAGATGATCACGGGCGACCATGCGACGACGGCTGCTGCCATCGGAAGGAAGCTCGGCCTCGGCGGCAAGGGCAAGGCGCTCACTGGCGCGGATCTGGAGGCGATGTCCGACGAGGAGTTGCGCAAGGCGGTTGTCGAGACCGATGTCTTTGCGCGCACCAGCCCGGAGCACAAGCTGCGCCTCGTCAAAGCCCTCCAGGCCGAGGGCCGTATCGTCGCGATGACGGGCGACGGCGTGAACGACGCGCCCGCCCTGAAGTCGGCGGATGTCGGCGTGGCCATGGGAATCAAGGGCACCGAGGCGGCCAAGGAGGCCGCCGAGATGGTCCTTGCCGACGATAATTTTTCTTCCATCGAGCACGCCGTGGAGGAGGGGCGGCAGGTCTACGACAATATACGCAAATCAATTCTCTTTATCCTACCTACCAACGGGGCGCAGGCCGGTGTTGTCATCGCCTCCGTCCTCGGCGGGCTCACGCTGCCGCTTACACCCGTGCAGATTCTCTGGGTCAACATGATCACGGCGGTCACCCTCGCCCTTGCGCTCATCTTCGAGCCGGCGGAGGAAAACCTCATGAAGCGCCCGCCGCGCGACGCCGGTGAAGCCATCATGCCCGCCTTCTTCCTCTGGCGCATCGGCTTCGTCTCCATCCTCATTATGTGCGGCTCGCTCGGCCTGTTTCTTTGGAAGCAGGGGTTGGGGCTCGGCCTCGAGCAATCGCGCACGGCTGCCGTCAACGCTCTCATCGCCGGGCAGATTTTCTACCTGCTCAACAGCCGGTTCATGTATGCCTCGTCCCTGCGCTTCGACATCCTTTTTGGCAATCCCAAGGTGGCGTATTCCATTCTGCTGATCTTCGGGGCGCAGCTCCTCTTTACCTACCTGCCGCTCATGAATCTGTGGTTTGGGACGCAGCCGATTTCTGCGATGGCGTCCATGCCGATCCTCGCGGTGGGTGTCACGGTATTTTTCGCCGTGGAGCTGGAAAAGGCTGTCGTGCGCAAGTGGTTCGGCAAGGGCTGAGGGGGCGTTAGTTGTCGCCGTTTTCCCCTTCCGGTTGATGATCGTACGGCTGCCAGCGGCGGTAGATGATGTGGTAAACCGTTGCGACCATCAGGCTGCCGCCAACGATGTTTCCGAGAACAACGGGGACGGCGTTTTTCCACAGGCCGGTCCATGAGAGCACAACGCCCGGCGGTACGAGTTCCGGGTGAAGTATGCCGACAAGGATACCGCGCGGGATGAAATACATCGTTGCCACGATGTGTTCCAGCCCGATGGCGCCGAGGGCGGTGAGCGGGAGGATGACGGCGACGACGGAATCTGTCACACTACGGCCCGCGAGGGACATCCAAACGGCAATGCACACGAAAAGGTTGCCGAGAATTCCGAGGACAAAAGCTTCGCGGAAAGAGAGCTGCGATTTGGCGTGGGCGATGAGAACGGCGGCTTCGCCGACGGCGCCCGTGCCATGCGTGGCCAATCCGGAGAAGGCGAACAACAGAGCCAGTCCACCGGCGCCGATGGCATTGGCAATCAGGACAATGGACCAGTTGCGGAGCAATTCGCGGAGCGTGATCTTGCGCGCCGCGTAGGTCATAGCGAGGAGGTTGTTGCTCGTGAATACCTCGGCGCCCGCCAGTATGGCGATGATGTAGCCGGTGGCGAAGGCCACGCCGCCAAGGACGCGGAGCACGGAGAGGGGAAGGTCGGGATCACATATCACGACGGTGTGGAAGAGGCCGCCCAGACCGATGAAGCCGCCCGCGAGAATACCGAGCATGAACGTCTGCAGGAAGGGGGCGCGTGCTTTCACCAAGCCTACACGTTCCACCTTCTGCGCGATTTCCCGCGGAGAATACGCCTCCGAGCCGTAAATGGCAGCCATTGCGGATTAGAGAATGCCGGGGCGTTTTCCTGCGGTCAAGTGAACCCGGACGCCTTCGTTCCGAAACGCGCGTTACGTTCCGTGTCCGCTTTCAGGCTTGCTGCGACAGAGCCGGTGGCCGGGCGATGCCGCGCAGGAGCCGTCCGAGGATGTCCGTGCCGGTGACGACTCTGGGCTTGTCCGACCAGAGGAGGATGACGTCGTCCTCCACAATGTCGTCACCGCCTGCGGTGCCCCTCCGCGTCCGGTAGCGCTGAATCAGGTCGCCGAGCCGGGCCGCCGGGTCGCGCGCGACGATGGGGCGGTGGCAGTGCCGGTGGGGGTGGAACCGCTCCGGCGCGAAGAGCGCCTCGCGCAGAAATCCGGCCGTCTGCAGGACGAGGCGCGGCTCGTCCGCTTCGTCCACAAGCACCACCCAGCTCTTACCCGGGCGGCTGATTTTGCGCAGAAACGGGTCGTCCGGGCTTGGCGTAATCTCCGGAAAGCGCGGACGCGGCCCCTCGAATTCCAGCGTGACGACGCTTTCCGGGTCGACGGGTTCGCCCTCTTCGTCCATCGGGACGTCGTCGAGTTCGAGGAAGTTCAACGCACCCTGGCCCTCCACGCGCGCGATTTCGCTGCCTTCGGTCTCCATGTGCAGCTCGATGACGCGGCGTAGGTCGCGTTCGCGGTAGAAGCGGATCTCCTCGCCGCCGAGCCAGCGGTCGAGGACCCATGCCGTGGGGCGGGCGACGGGGTAGAGGACGACTTGGTAGACGCGCAGCACCGGGGCGAGCAACGCCGCCATGCGCAGCGCGTTGCGCGTGAAATACGACTGCGGCAGGATCTCCGCGAAGATCGTGATGATCACCGTGGAAAAGAGAAACGCCGCTACGCCGCCCATGACCGACCCCGAGAGGAGCGCGAGGAGCACATTCACCCCCACGTTGCCCCAGAGGATCGTGACGAGCGCGAAATTGGCGTCCTTGCGCAACTCGCGCACACGCCTGGCCCGCGCGTTGCCCTTCTTTGCCTCCACCTCCAGCTCCAGCTTGCCCACCGAAAAAAGCCCGAGGTTCAGGCCCGAGAGCATGCCCGACTGCGTCAGGCACACCAAGATCCCCGCCCAAGTCAAAAGTGTCATGGGCGGAGCTTGGGGCAGCGGCGGGGTGGCGTCAGCTTGAATCGGTACGTGTGTCCGGTCCGCAGGAAATTTATGAGAGGCTCCGGTCCCGCTACCATGTAATTTGGTGAGGTTCCTTCGCAGGAACGCGCGAGTGTTTGAAGTCGGGCAGATTCCGTGTCGCTATGATATCCACTTTCGTCTCTAAAGCGACCGCTTCGATCACAGCATCTTCAAAATCTCCGATTTTGCTTTTGAGCGCGATCTCGATCCCGGATCTATGAAGTGATCCTATTTCGCAGATGCTTAGAAGGCTCTGTAAGAGACTCCGTGCTTTGTTATCACCTTTCTCTTTTATTACCAAATAATGCAGTGTCGTGACCGTTGTTGGGCAAATGAATCCGCAGATCAGCCGGTTTTCCGCAGCGGAGAGGATCCGGGCTGAATCCATCAGAAATGGCTCCCTCGCCAGCCAGACATCCAGAATGACGTTGGTGTCAATGAGAACCCTCACAGATACTTGTCCTCAAGGTGGTCATGAAAAGCGTCTTTCTCGTTCGGAATCTCGGCTTTCCCCAAGACGCCAACCATCGATGCCGTTATGCTCCCGAGAGACTCAAGTTCCTGATCGTCCTCCTCTTCGGCAATAAAATCACTGAAGATCTTCGAAACGGAACGACCTCGTTTCTGTGCCAGTCGTTTCGCTTTCCTTACCACCGAATCCTCCACCCGCAATGTCAGCTTTGTCTGCATGCCGTATAGATTCCGAATATATACGTCCGAGTCAAGCTCTCTCGGAAGTGCGTCCAAGTGGAGGGTTTCCGGCTGCGCATGCCTCCGCGCGCGGCTCCGTCACGCCCAGAGTCCGAGGTCGCGCATTTGGCGGAGGGGGCGGCCGGGCCATTCGCGGTTGGCGACGGGGCTGGCTGGGCTGGGGTGGAGGAGGGTGCCGACGTTAACGCCGAGTCCGCGCGCTTCGTTGACGCGCGCTGCGCAGCGCGCGGCGAAGGCGCCGACGCCGATGATCCAGGCGGGCCGGAGGGCGGTGGCGAGATCGGCGAGGTGGCGGTCGCAGGCGGCTTCGAGGGGGGCGCGTTCGGCGGCGGGGAGTTTGTCGGGGGTGATGTTGGCACCGGACTCGGCCATGAAGACGAGGGGGCAGTAGTTGGCGACGAAGTGGTTGGCGAAAAAGGCGTCCGCCGTGCCGAAGCGTTCCGCGAAGAGGCCCCAGAGGCGCCGCCCGCTCACTTCGGAGCGCTTGCAGGCGAAGCCCTCGACGGGGCGCTTTGGGTGCTCGCGGGGTGGTTTGCCGACGGTTGCGCCGATGCCCATCCAGTCCCGCACGGCGGGGATTTCGCCGAAGGGCACGCCGGTCTGCGCCATGCCCCACGGGCCGGGGTTCATGCCGAGGAAGACGACCCGCTTCGGCGCCGCGCCGTAGGTGTGGATGTATTGGCGGTGGGCCGGCCACGCGTAGCGCAGCGGGTTGTAGACGGTGTGCACGGGCGCGGCGAAGCGGCAGGCGTCGACGGCGTCGGCGAGGCATTCCGCGGCTTCGGCAAGGGCGCGCGCGGCGGGCGGCGGAGGCGCGGGTTTTTTGTCAGGATTTGATTTCATGGGCGGAACACGGTTTTCGCATTTGCGCTGAACGGGGGGGAGCGTGCAGGGTCCAAGGCTTCAGGCAAGCGCCGGGGCGGGGAGGGTCATTCGGATGCCTTCCGCTTCCGGGGCCGCCTCGACGGTATTTCATACATATCCAGGCAATGTCCATGGTAAGGAGAGCGAGGACGGAAGGATGATCCGGGCACGCCGCATGCATGCGCCGCGGCGGCTCGACAGCGCGCGCCTGCTCGACACGACGCGCCGGATCATCGACCGCACGCGCTCGGGCCGGACAGACTGGATCGGGCCGGTGTGCATGGTCCTGCTGGCGGTGACCGGCGTGTTTTTCATTTATTCGTCGCAGGCGTATGCGGCGAGTTCGTTCTGGTCGCGGCAGCTGGTGTGGATGGTCCTCGGCGGCGTGGTTTACGTCGTGGTCTCCCGCATCGACTACAAGATTTTCCTTGAGAACGCCTTTTGGTGCTACCTTGGCGCGCTCGTGCTGCTCATGGCGGTGCTGGCCTTCGGCGACGTGCGCGAGGGGGCGCGGCGCTGGCTGAACTTCGGTTTTTTCAGCTTCCAGCCCTCGGAGGCGGCGAAGATCGGGGCGCTCATCATGGTTTCGAGCATCCTCGCGCGCTCCGAGCTGCGCAATCTGCGCGAGTCCGTGTGGGTGTTGCTTAAGGTTATGGGTATCACGGCCTTGCCAATATTCTTGATTTTGCTCCAACCGGACCTAGGGTCTTCCCTAATCATCCCTCCTATGGTCCTCGCCCTTTTATATGTTTCCCGGCTTTCGGAGCGCTTCTTTTACGCGTTCTTCGGGGTGGTGGTGCTGCTGGGAACGGTCCTCACGGTCGACCTCTACCGCTACGCGGCGTTTCTGGAGGCCAACCAGCTCACGGCGCTGGAGGCGCGCAACCTCTACCAGAAGGAGTCGTGGGTTCCCGGCCTGCGGGACTACCAGCGCGAGCGCATCATGACCTTCATCGCGCCGGAAGTGGTGGACCCGCGCGGCACGGGCTCGGCGTGGAACGCCATCCAGGCGCAGCAGGCGGTGGGCACGGGGGGATTCCTCGGCAAAGGCTGGGGCGAAGGTTTGCAGGCGCGGCTGGGCTATTTGCCCCGGTCGGTCGCCCACAATGATTTCATCTTCGCCGTCCTGGCGGAGGAAAAAGGTTTTCTCGGCGGAATGCTCGTGATCGGGCTATACGCGGTTCTACTGGGCAACGGGGTTCGGATTGCC
>SLLG01000109.1 GCA_007134215.1 Opitutales bacterium
ATCCACTCCATGATCGCGCACGACACCACCCCCACCCAGTCGCGCAGCGACGAAATCCGCTATGCCCTCGAAATGGACGCCCGCTGGTTCCGCGAAAACGGCATCCGCCCCGGCGCGCAACTCGACCTCGGCCTCCTCCGCGAAGCCATCGCCGCCCGCGGGACCGACGCAGCGGCGTATGTGGACTGAGGGGAAGCCAAGCGCGCCACGGCGAACATGGCAGACCGCGGATACGTTCCTGCAGTCTCCAGCCGACTGCCGTCCGGACACGACACAGGCACAGCGGCTCCGGATGCTTTTTCACGGTCGCCGCAGCACCGCAGCTTCAGTCTGCCAACCAGAGGTCTGGCAGCGGCTTTTGGGAGGCGGCGGACGGGACGCAGGACGTCACCGGTCGACCGTGAAAGTCCCCGAGCCGGACTCCACGTGCAGAAGCACCCGGTTGACCCCGTAGACGCGCAATTCACCGTCCGCTTCACCGCCGAAGGCGGAACGAAACGTGAGGGTGTATTCGCCCTCGATATAGATACCGGAAGCCACATGAAGACGCAGCGTGTCCGCATCCAGCCGCTCGATCTCCAACCGGAGCGGGACGGAAACCCATTCGCCGTCTTCGTCGTCGAAGTAACGCACCTTCGCCGCGATATTGTTGCTGAACGTCCATGTCTCTTCATCACCCTCGAAGTCAAAGTGCAGAACCATCTGCGCGAAATCAAGGGGCACCCAACCCGGCGCGGTATCGATCCGGTACCGCTTCATGACGTGCTCAAGCGTCGCCACGGGACCATCGCTGTATCGATAGCGCAGCCATCCTCCGAAATCCGCGCTGTAAAACCGCGGAAACACGCCCTCGCGCGTCCACAACCAACCCACATACGGGAAATACACCCACTCCGGATGGCCAAGAGGCGAGAACCCGTAGCCGTATGGCTCGAAATAATACCATGGCGCATGCTGTGTGTGGTATGACCCGAGGCTCCGGGAGAGCGCGTACGTGCCCACCCGCCAACGCCCGCCGCCGACATTGTCGAGCGGCGATGACAAACCATCCAAGTCGTGCTCATCGGCCGGAAACAAACTGCCGAAGGGGAAGTCCCACATCCACCAGTGGACCCTGCCGTCGTGCAATAGCGGCGCGCCGACCCGTCTCGCCCCCAGCAACCCGGTAAATGGATACTCCGGGACAGGGTCCGCGCTGACCTGCATCCCGTCGTAACGAAACCGAACTAACTCACCCCCGTAAAACACAGCGGCCCCGTCCACCATCCAAAGCACCTCCGGATCGAAATCTTCAACCCAAGGGCCCTCAACCGTAACGAAGGCACCGTCCGCGCGGTCCACCACGGCAAGCCGCCCGTTCCGGTAAGCCGGTCCGGAAGCCTGCGCCAAAACTAGATCGTGGTGTCCGTCCGGGGAACGGCCCGCAACGACCTGCGTGACGAATCCCGGCACACCGGGTCCGGCGTCAACGGCGTCCAGTCGCAGCACTCCGTCCTGTCCGGCCGCAACGAGCTTGTGCACGCCGTCCGTCGTGATGATCCACGCACCCTCCGGCGCCTCACCGCCCGTGTCACCCGCCGCACCAAGGAAATAACGAACTTCCAATCCTGCACGGTCCAGAACGCCTTCGACCTCGTCGATGATCAGGACTTCACCGGTCGACCCGTGCACGGACGAATTTCGGCGCAGGAAAACCAGTGCACGCCCCTCGCTCAAGGGTTGCACGGAGTGAATGAGGTTCGCGTCCGCGATTGATCCGCCGCCCCAGCCGCGGACCTCCCGCGCGGCAAGGTCGAGATAATAGAGCGCGCCGCGCAGCGTCTGGGAGGACCACAGAAAAAAGCCGCCACCGAGCGCCGTCGTGATTCTGTCGAAATCAACCGGCGGGCGCTCGAGGAACATAGAAAACGATAGTGCCGACCAATCATAGATGCCAAAATGCGAACGAAAGAGGACCACACTGATGCCGTCACGGGTGTGCGCGGCATCCGGCTCAGGATCCCCCGCCGGCAACGGGTTCAGTCCACGAAATTCCCGCAGGCGATACCAGGGCGTGCCGATGCCTTGTACGTCGACCTCCGCATACGTGAGGAGGACCGGATCGCGGTAATTCGTGCCGTCACGGTTTAAGGCGGCGACAAACAGACGCCCGTCCGCCCAAGCAAGGGAGCGAATCGCCCCGGAAGATGGCATGCCGTCCATATCGACAACGGCGGCACCCAAATAGCGCAGCTCGCTGTCGTATGCCTCGACTTGCGCGGACGCGGATCGGAAAACATAAAACCGATCGTTCGCCTGGATCCATTGGTCACCACCGCTCCCAGGATTCCACTCCAAGCCGAACGTAAACTCCGGCGAACTCCCGTCCGTCGGCACGTAGGTCCCGTCCTGCTGCACGGCGAAGCCGCCATCCAGATCGACGTACTGCGGAACCCCGTCGAGCACCGCATTCAACGCACCCGTCTCCGCGAGCGTTCCGTCCGGATTCCGTTCCCAAATCCGCGCACCGTCCCCCCATAGAAGCAACCGTTCGCCCGCGTGGTCGAAAACCCCGTCATACGCCCCGTCAATGACGCCGGCACGTTCGCCGGTAGCCGAGTGATACACTGCCGTATAGGAGCCAGCGGAGGAACTCTTGAAGAGCAGCGCAAGCCCCGTCCCGACCGCACCTCCATCAACAAAAACTTGCGGCGAACCATTCGGCCCGTCCGGACTCGCCGCCGCATCGAACAGAGTGCGGGTGGTTGCCGTCTCCCAATCGTGCAAGACCGCCCGGCTCTGCGTGACGATCAACACATGCCTCCCCCGCCAGGACAAAAACGCCTCCGGTTCACTGACTTCGGGGATCACCCGCGGTCCGTCCAGCCGCTCCGCCGCAAAGTCGAAACGAGCCAGTTCGAGGGCTTCATCAAAGCCGCCGTCACGGTGCGTGTAATACAGATACCGTTCGGCAAACGATGCCGGCAGCGCCGTCGCGAAAGCCAGCGCGGCCAGTTTGGCCCGGAAAAGACAGTGAGGAAACGCCATTGGAAGTAACGACTGTTAGGATTTTCAACCGACGGACCCGGTCCGCCGCCACCGAAATCAAAGGTACTAACAAGCATCCCTTCTGCCCATCAAAACTGAAACTGCAATTCGAATGTTTGTAAAAATAGAGCGGACCCCTCGAAAATCCGGAGCCGCACTCCGAATTTTCAAGCATGCGGACGAAACGCCTCGTCCCCGCAGCATCGCGGCGAACCTTGACGCTTCCGTGGACGCACTCGGGTTGGAGACTTTCTTGAAGGGAGTGTCCGCTCACCGCAGCGACATCTTGAAGCGGAAGAAGACGGGCCACTGGGCGGGCTCTGGGACAAGGAGGCCGAGTTCGTCCGTGCCTGTGGGGGCGGCGTCGACGCCATG
>SLLG01000112.1 GCA_007134215.1 Opitutales bacterium
AATTGTATGAACGCACGCGAGCCACCCTTGTTATCGCGTTTGTCGTGACCCCATCGATTCTCGTATTATTGCTGAGCGAAGCCGTCTTGGAGTCTTTCGGGATCGCGAGCATTTCAAAACCGGAACGACCTTTGTGGTTTCTTGGTATCGTGATTTTGTTGCTTGTCTGGACTGCGGCTCTGGTTGATTCATTGGTTGTGTGGATTATGCGGAGAAAGAGAAGATGATGGTAAAGGAGGGCGATTTGCCAGCAGAGGAGGACGGTGGGAATAGCGTATGCGAAATAAGCTATTACACGATTCGCAGTGCAAAAGTAATGATGCCCGCGAATACAGCGGTGCCTTTCTTCTGTATGTCTGGTGCGCGGAGGGCCGTAGATCCGGGTAAAGCGGAAACTCACTTCACTGTGAGTAACGGTCGGCATGCGGGCCATGGTTACCAACTCGCGGCCCGCGCCTTCGATCATTTCGGACGATCCGCATACCTCCATGGGCGCTCCGCTGTTGCATGGACCGGATCGACCGAAGTCCGCGCGCGTGCCGTTTCCACAACGATGCGCGGCGCGGAGCTGTATGGGAAGTCGGGTACGATCCTGTTTAGTGTTGGTAATGTCACGGGCTTCGCGAGTTCGGTTACCGGGTACCCTTTGCCGTTTGATGGCATTGAATGGGGTCTTGGGGTAATGGTGCTCGGATAAGCAGTTAATTCCCTGGGAGCGCGGGCGTCTCGCCCGCTTTCGGAGCCGTGCAGCCTATCGAAAGGTGGCTTAACCGAGCGCCATTGGGGTCTTGGGGGGCATCCGGCGATTTTGTTTTCTGGTGGAGTAGCAACTGGGTCGGCTGTGGGGCACGGCATAGGAGGAGCGCTCTCCTTCTTGGGTGCACCTGATTCTTGATTGAAATGTTGGAATTACTTTCAGCGTTTGAGTGGTTTGCAACCGCTTTTGTCGTGGTGCTTTCTGTCCTAGCATTTTGGAGTTTGAACAGATTTCTTAAACTGCGCTTCACTTATTCAAAAACTCTCGTCGCTGGATGGATCTATATGGTCATTGGGGCACTCTTTGAATTCTTAACGAGGATTAGTGTTTTTATATACTTCGGAAGAATTGCTGATGGCAGTTTTGATCCGGACCGGATTTGGATCACTACTGTTGGATCAACAATCGTTCTATTGATCCTTCCCATCCTTGGCGACCACGCCGTGCAGTGGGTGCAAAGGCGGTCTTCGGACAAACGGCAGTAGCGGGATGATTGCGGGGTGTGTGATGGTTCCCGAGTAGGTCCGTCCAGAGATGCGGAGCTGTGGTTAGGCGGCCACGGCCGCGCTGTGGCGGGTTGGTTTCGGGCTGTGCGGAGTGGTCCCGCCGCCGCAGGCCGCCGACCCGAGGTCCGGCAGCTACCGGAGCCACGATCCCTTGAATCCGTAGCGACGGAGCCACGCCTCCGTCGATCCGTTGCCAAAGCTGTCGGCCCGGGCGAATGGAAAATCCACAACAAAGGCGGAACCTCTCTCCGCTACCTCCACGTCCTCTTGTAAATCCGCTGTGGTTGGAAGGCAGCGGGAAAGCATCCCGTGCCTGCATGCGGCGTATCCGCCGACAATTTAGAACAGGAGGACGCAGGGGAAGCAGAGGCGCACCAACCGGCTCTCCATCGGTGTCTTTGAACCGCGGAGGGCGGGGTGTTCGCGGCTTCCCGGCTCCGGCGGGGTGCGGACACGAGGTCTCGCACCTACTTCAGCACGTCGGATGCAAATGGGGCGTCTACATCTAGTTCCACATGTCCGGGCCAGTCGAATCTTCAGGGGGCGATCCGCTGCGTAGCGACGGAGCCCCGCCTCCGTCGACCGCAGGACAGACCGCTGCGGCACACGCATCCGGGGGGACATTTCTTCTCCCCGGACGGTCCGGTGACTGCTTGACAAATCACCCGCGCATCAGAGAAAAATACACTGCCAATGGACCGCTGTCGCCAACAGTTGATCAAGCCCATCGTCCGCGCTGAAGGCGAGGCGCACCTCACCCCCTTCCGCTACCAGACGAAGCGGGACATGGACTACGACATGGAGGCGGACACCGCATGGTTCACCTTCGGCCTCGTCGACTACGGCCTGCGCTACTACAACCCCAAACACGGCCGCTTCATCAACCGCGACCCCGTCGGCGAAGCCGGCGGGCTCAACCTCTACGACGCCTTCGGCGGGGATCCGGTGAACCGCTGGGATTGGCTGGGGTTGAGTCCACTACATGATGGACGGATTCGTGTGAATCATGATGAAAAAACGATAACGCTTTCATTGGATGTGTATTTTCGGTCTTCTGCGACGCGGGAGCAGCAACGGATGTTTCTTCGCGGCGCTGACGAGGTTTTTGGAGGTAGGAATATCGGAGGTTACACCACCTCAATCCTGATAAACACCTACCCGCGGAGCCTGGGTCGCGGAAGAACGATTGCGGTTGGGTTTGATTTGAGGAGAGATGTCTACGGTGAGTCGCTTGAGGGGTATCACATAGATTTCAACATGCGATTAAGTGGACGCCTTGGTGCGGCAAATTGGGCGGATATTGTCGGGCACGAGATTCTTCATCAATATGGAATCGGTCACTACGACACAGGCAACCCGGATACCGATAGGGAAAATTTAATGTATAGATTCCGTGACCCGAGAGCCTCGACCCCTCGTGAAATATTGTTGGATCAGCTATTGGTGGAGGGGAGTAGGTATGTCGTCATTGAAGAGCAGAACAATGGTTCGTCCTCCCGTAACCCGTTCTCAAGATTCTGGTCATGGTTGACCGGCGGAGGGCCAGAAGGACTCGGTGTTGCCGAGGAATTTATTGACCTCTCAGAACATGGCGTATTCGTCAATAGCGAAAGTGGTCGGTTCTTAATTACTATTTCTGAAAAAATGAGTAGCGCTAACGAAACCTTGGCACGAATGACAGCGCCTCGGGGATTTGGCGCTACACGTGCTGGACAGTTTGGGCTCGAATCGGATAACCGATACAGGAGATTGAAAGATCCGCTTTTCGCCACCCTTCAAGATAATGTGTCATGGGGAGTTATGACGCCGCATGCTGCTCAATCAATGCTCGAGGCAAGGCAGATGAAAATCGAATGGGAGGCTAGAAATGAGTTGTAGACGAAGGAGCGCGACCGGAGATGTGATGAAGTTTCAAATGCCGCAGCCGGTATGGATGGGATTCTTGCTATGTTTGCCGTGGTTAATTGTGGCTTTTCAAGGTTGTGGAACGAATGACCGGGAGGCTCGGTATCCGGAAATCTACCGAGCTGATTTCACGTGGATAGCCCACGAAAACGATGCGAATTTGGTGATGTCTGTAGGGCATTCCGGTCCCAAGTTGAGTCCTCCGATTGATATCCATATTCGATTCAATGACCGACTTGTCGTGAGTGATTATTTTGTTGTCCGGGACGCCCACGAAGTGATTTGGTATTACTTCAAGCTTCCTGAAGACGAAGAAATCCGCGTGACTGCCGAGTCCGAAGCACTGGGTGCGGAGCGGGAGTTGGAGATAATGATTCCTTCTGAGTCTTCTGAGCCTTGGTGGATGGCCGTGTCCGGGGGCAGGGAGCATAAGTTAATCCATATTGAATTTTCAGAGCAGCCATTAATCCCGTGGTAATGAGAAATCGTCGGGGTATCACGCCTGTCTGCGACGCCGACGCAGCGCGCCAGCGCAAAGGTGGCCAAGCTTTGCTTGCCCGCAGGGCGAGCGGGACGGGTGCCCTCCGGGCGAGCGCGCGAGGCAGAACCGCTTGACGAAGGTCTTCGGATTTGGTTTCCAGATGGAGATGAAATACGACTACAGGGGCCGGCGCGTGGAGCAGACCTACAGCCGCACTGTCAACGGTGAGATGACGGCGCAGTGGACGCGCCGCTACCTCTACGACGGCTTCCAGCTCATCGCGGAGATCGACGCAAGCGACGGGGTGCAAATTCCGCCAATCGAAATCGGAAGCATCCGGATGAGTTTGGACTATGATCGTCATTGAGAAATTGACCTTGGCCGTCTATGTTTTTTGCCGCGATTGCGGGCGGATCCGTAAGTCGTTGCGGGAGAGGGTGAATTTTATTTTGGGCGGCAACTTCGCGATACTTTGCCTTACCCCTTCTTTCGCAGTGTTCTATCTTCTGGGACGCGGTCCAACTCCGGTGGAAAAATTGGTTACGGTCGTATCGATAATGATACCGGCAGGAGTTTTCTGGGGTTTTGTCATCGAGCCGAAGATCGACTTCGACCGGATCCGGGAGCGAGCGCACGCGCCCAACCGGGTTCTGCTGAATGTTGTGGGCGGCTTCGTGTTCTTCTTCTGGGTTTGGTGGCTGCTTCTGTTGGCAGTACTTCCCAAGCCTGGTGGACCTTGAGAGTAAAGGCGCCCATTGTGGACGGCAATATGCAAAACTGCGGGCCAAGCGCCGCAGACCGCCGACCCAAGGTCCGGCAGATACCGGAGGCGCGATCCGGCGAATCCGTAGCGACGGAGCCCCGCCTCCGTACCACCCTTTGGCTCGCCTGCTTGAGAACCAGGGGCACTCCGCCGAGCACGTCGCCGACATCGGCCTCCGGCACGCTGGCGACACCGCCATCCGGAACTATGCGCTCACCAAAGAAGCGATTATCCTCACCAAAGACGAAGACTTTGCCCAGCGTCAGCAAAGTCGGCAAACAAGCCCCGTTGTCGTTTGGCGCCGCGAAGACCATCCCCGACCATTTCCACGGCTATGGATACCATCGGCGGCGTGCTCACCGCGGAACGGCCTCGTCGGACCCGTAGCCTGCTTCGATCCGATAATTGTCAAGATGAGCGCGCTTGGCTAAAGATCGAAGGATCGAGGGGTTGGGCAGCGTCTCCGGGTGCTTCGGTCGGACGGCAAGCCATCCGACTACGGCACGCGGAGGACGCCGCGGGTGTGGAGCACCTCGGCGATTTGCACGGCGTTGAGGGCGGCGCCTTTGAGGATTTGGTCGCCCACGATGAAAAAGGCGAGGCCGTTGGCGAAGGCGGAGTCGCGCCGCAGACGGCCGACCCCGCACGGTGCCTTGCCCGCGTATTGGAGGGGCGTGGGGTAGCGGTTGGCGGCGGTGTCGTCGCACAATTCGACACCGGGAAACGCTTCGATGGCGGCGCGCGCGGCGGCGACGTCCACGGCTTCGGCGAACTCGGCGTTGACGGCGACGGAGTGCGCGCGCATGACGGGCACGCGCACGCATGTAGTGGAAATTTCCAGCGACTCAAGGCCCGTGATCTTGCGGCTTTCGTTGGCCATCTTGTGTTCTTCCTTGGTATAGCCGTCGTCGAGGAAGACGTCGACGTGGGGGAAGAGATTGAATGCGATGGGATGCGGGTAGGTGACCGGGTCCGACGATCCGCCCCCGGCCCACGCGCGCAACTGGTTCTCCAGTTCCTGCATGCCTTCGACGCCGCTGCCGGAGACGGCTTGGTAGGTCGCGGCAAAGAAGCGGGTCAGCCCGAAGCGCAGGTGCAGCGGGTAGAGGCCCATCAGCGTGATGGCGGTGGAGCAGTTGGGATTGGCGATGATGCCCGTGTGTGCGTCGGCGGCCTGCGGATTGATCTCCGGGACAATCAGCGGCACCTCCGGGTCCATGCGGAAGGCGGCGCTGTTGTCGACAACGACGCACCCGCGGCGCACGGCTTCGGGCGCGAGGTCGCGGCTGATCCCCGCGCCCGCGCTGAAGAGGGCGAGATCAAGGCTGTCGAAAACCTCCGGTGCGGCTTCTTCCACGGTGTAGGTGTGCCCGCCGTGGCGGACTTCCTTGCCCGCCGAACGGGCGGAGGCAAAGAGGCGGATGTCCGCGCAGGGAAAGCCGCGGCTGTGCAGAAGCGCGAGCAGGTCTTGACCGACGGCGCCGGTCGCGCCGATGATGCCGACTCTGTATGACATGGGATATCTGGCGTGGAGATTCTCTCTTTTCGCGGGCTCTCCGGGAGGCCGCGTATGAACCGACCGAACATGTTCTCGCCGCCCGTCTAAGCGAGAAAAAACTCGTGCACTACCACCGGCGCGGACAGGTCGCCGAGTTTCCCGTGTCCTCCGGGCGCAATCCGCCGAGCCATGTCGAGGGCAGCGGGGGCACCCCTACCGGACTCCACCGTGTCGCGGAAAAATACGGCGCCGGCGCGCCGCCGGGCACCGTCTTCGTCGGGCGGCGCTCACAGGGGCACACCTTCCGTGAGCGGCCCGACGCCGGTTCCGGCCAAAAGAGCCTCGTGACGACGCGCATCCTCCGCCTCGCCGGGCTCCAGCCGGGGACCAACGCCGGTCCGGGCGTCGACAGCTTCGACCGCTACATCTACATCCACGGCACGAACCGCCCGGACGCATGGACGGCCAACGTGAGCGCCGGGTGCCTCCTCCTCCGCGATCCGGACGTCATCCGCCTCCACGACACCATTCCCCTCGGCTCCCTCGTCTGGATCGAGGTCTGATCGCTTCTATTGGTTTTGACCTTTGGCGTGGATGTGCTGTGCTGGCGGGGTGGTGTGTGGAGCTTTCACGGGCGGGGGCATGCTTGGGCGGAGGGGCGGTTGGACGCGCATTGGCTGGTTGCGGGCGGCGGTTTGTCTGGGCGTGGCGGCTTGCGCTGCCGCCGGCGCCGCCGATCCGTTGCCTCCGCCGGTCAACGCATGGCTTGCCCCGGCACCGGCGGATTGGCCCTCGTTTAACCGGATTTGGGAGAGGGCGGCCGGGGAGGACGGCGAGGCACCGGACTTCGGATCGGCATGGAAGCTGATTTGGCTCCTTGAGGAGAGCGGCGCGCGAAGAGCCGAGGTGGAGACGTGGATGGAAACCTTGCATGCGGAACTGCCGCCGGGGCCCGGGGCGCTGCGTGTGCGGCTCGCGCGCGAGCGCGCGCGGGCACCGGCAGGGAGAGTCGAACGGCTGTCCGCCCTCGCGGAAGAGGCCGCCGGGAAATCTTTTGAGTCGGGCTTGGCCGCGTTGCTCATCGGCGACAGTCTGGCAGGGGCGGTGGTATGGGACGGGGCGTTTGACCAGTATCTGGAAGCGCGGCGGTTTTTCGCGGGCGCGGAGGCGTCCAACTGGAAGCTGCTCGCACTGGACCGGATGGTCACCGTGATGCTCGAGGTCGACTTGGTGGCGGAGGCGGAGGTTTGGTTGGAAGAGCACCGGGTGACGGCGGAACGTGCGGGCGGTGCCGCAAGCAGGGCTCTGCATGCCTACCGGCGGGGTATGGTGCAACTTTGGCTGGGCGATTATGCGGCGGCGCGGCGTTATGCGGATGAAGGCCTCGGATGGATCCGTGGAGGCACGGCACACCGGGTGCATATACAACTGGCCGGGTTGCGCGGATGGGCGTTTTTGAAGGAGGGCAACGTGCACCGCGCGGCGGCGCAGTTGGAAGGCGCTCTTTGGACGGCGCGCCAGCAGGGGCTGAGCTGTTGTAAGCCGCACCTGCTCATCGCTTGCGCCCATGCGCGGGTCCGCCTCGGCGATCTCAACGAGGCGCGCGGACTGCGCGAACAGGCGGCGGAATTCTTCCGGGAGCACGGGCACCGTCTCGGCTACCCGACAGCGTTTCTCAGTCTCGGTGAGGCGGCGGTCCGCGCGGGCCAGTTCGGATTCGCGCGCGAGGAGCTGGATGCGGCGGCGGCATCGCTGCGCACCGCTGCGGCAGAGCGTTTTTCGCAGCGGATGCACCACGCGTTTGCGGCGGTTTATGCCGCCGAGGGTGATTTCGAGCAGGCATGGAAGCACGCGGCGCGGGCGCGGCGGGCGGAAGCCGACCTCGCCGAGACGGCGCGTGCAGTGCGTGAGCGCGCGGCCGCCGCCTTGCGTGCCGCCGGACATGAGGCGGGCCGGGCCGCCGCACAGGCGGACACCGAGGGGTTTCTCAGCCTGCAGGAGCGGCGTGTGCGGTTGCTGGGGATCACCGTTATCGGGATGGCGGCGCTTCTGCTGATCCTTCTCTACAACCGCTACCAGGCGCAGCGCGATGCCAACCGGTTTTTGCAGGAGACGATCGAACGCGTCCGGGCGGCGGAGCGGCGGGAGAACGAGGCCAACCGGGCGAAGACGGAGTTTCTCGCGAGCATAACACACGAAATCCGCACGCCGCTAAACGGCATCATCGGCATGGCCAGCCTGCTTGAGGAAACGTCGTTGAGCGATGAACAGCTGGAATCGGTACGGACGGTGCGCGAATGCGGCATGAGCCTGCTGACGATGATGAACGACGTTCTCGACCTCGCGCGGATGGAGGCGGGCCGCCTTGTTCTAGAGCCATCCGGGTTGGATCCCGCACGGCTCCTCGGCGAGGTCTGCGCAAAGCATGCGGACGCCGCGCGGGCGAAGGGGCTGTCCTTCGACTGGAGTGCCGACGGTCTGCCGGGCACGGTGGAAGGCGATTCGCGTCGCCTTGCCAAGGTGCTCGACGAGCTGCTCGACAACGCGGTCAAATTTACAGTAAAGGGAGGGGTTCGCGTGAGCGCTTCGGCCGCATTCGACCGCCCGGATTCTGTTTTGCTGCGCTTTGACATCCGCGATACGGGGATCGGCCTGAGTGCGGACGGACGGGAGCGGATTTTCGACGCCTTCAGCCAGTTGGACGAATCGAATACCCGCAATTTCGGTGGCACGGGTATCGGGCTCGCCCTCAGCCGGCGGCTCGCGACGCTCATGGACGGCGGCCTGACGGTCGAGAGCACGCCCGGCAAAGGCAGTTGTTTCACCTTGACAGTTCGGGTGAAGCGGGCGGATGCGCGTGAGGACGCGCTGGACGAGGCAGCGCAAGGGCTCCGTGCGCTTGCCTATGATCCGCAGCTCGGGCGTTTGCGCGGCCTTATCGCTTTGCTGCGCAAGCTGGGCGCGGAGGTGGAGCGGGTGCATACGCTGGAGTCTCTGCAGAAGCGGTTGCGGCGCGGACCGCCGCCGCTGACTGTGATTTTCCTCGGCGAAGGGGCCGACGCCGTCCTGCGGCTCGTCGCCGAAGCGACAGAGGGACGTGTCGAGCGAACGTACTTTGTCGGCGTCGCCGACGAGCGCACATTCTCCGACCAGCGGCGCGCTTTCGCGGCGGGGTTCGACGACTTTGTCAGCCTCGGGCGCGCCGAGGAGGCACTGCCGGGCATTTTGCGCAAAGCGCGGGGCTCCGCGGGGGCCGATTTCGCGACTTGAACTCACCGCCCGCGGGCTCCAATAATCCCGCACAATGATACGACCGCTCCTCATCAGCGCCTTTCTTGCCGCGCTTTTCGTATTTTCGGGATGCCGCAGCCGCGATCAGCTCGAGCTGTACCGCCCCGGCGAGGTCGAGGTGTGGCGCACCGCCGAACGTATTCAAACACCTATGACTGAACCAGACCCGACACGGCCACGCGTTGTCCTCGAGACAACGCACGGCGACATTCACATCGAGCTTTTTGAACAGGAAGCGCCCGTTTCGACGGAGAACTTTCTGCGTTACGTGGACGACGGATTCTACGACGGCACGCTGTTCCACCGCGTCATTCCCGGATTCATGATCCAGGGGGGCGGTTTCGAGCCGGGCATGCGCCAGAAGGACACGCGCGACCCCATCCTCAACGAAGCGGGCAACGGCTTGCGCAACCAGCGCGGGACGCTCGCCATGGCCCGTACGCAGCACCTGCACAGCGCCACCTCGCAGTTTTTCGTCAACGTGGCCGACAATGCCTTCCTCAACGGCGACGGCGTCACGGGCGGCTACGCGGTCTTCGCACGCGTTGTGGACGGGATGGACGTGGTCGACCGCATCACGTTTGTCGAGACGGGTTCGGCGGGGCCGCACGACGACGTACCCGTCTCCGATGTCGTCATACGCTCGGCGCGCCGGGCGGACTGATCCGTGAGCGAGCCGCCGCGCGTTCTACTTGAACACGGTGCGTGGCCCGCGTACCGGCTGCTCGATTGCGGGCAGGGGCGGAAGCTCGAGCAGTTCGGGGACCTGCGTCTCATCCGCGGGGAGCCCAAGGCGTGGTGGCGGCCCCGGCGGGATCCGCGGGAGTGGGCCGCGGCCCACGCCGAGTTCGGTGAGGACGGACGGTGGATGCGCATGCGGGCCGATACGCCGCCGCGCTGGACGCTCGCCTATGAAGGGCTCACGCTGGAGGCGCGTCTCTCCAGCGGCTCGAAGCACGTCGGCGTCTTTCCCGAACAGGAGCCGCACTGGCGGTGGGTGCGGGAGCGGCTGGCGGCCGTGAAGGGGGCCGGAACGCCTCCCTCGGTGCTCAATCTATTCGGCTACACGGGGGTGGCGACGCTCACCGCCGCCAAGGCCGGCGCCGCTGTCACGCACGTCGACGCCTCCAAGCCCGCCCTCGCATGGGCGCGCGAGAACCAGCGCCTTTCCGGCATGGGCGACGCCCCGGTGCGCTGGCTCTTGGATGACGCCTTCAAATTCGTCGCGCGCGAAATCCGCAGGGGCCGCCGCTATGACCTGATTCTTCTCGATCCGCCGAGCTTCGGGCGCGGCCCGCGCGGCGAGGTCTGGAAGGTGGAAAACCAGATCGCCGACCTCATGGACCTGCTGCGGAAACTCGTGGATCCGGATTCCGGCGCGGTTGTCCTGACACTCTACAATCTCGAAGCCTCGCCGCTCATGCTTCACAACCTCACGCGGGATGCTTTTCCGAAGGGTGCCCTTGAGGTGGGCGAGCTTGTCCTCGGCGGAGACGAAGGTGCGCCCCGTCTCCCGCTCTCCCTCTTCGCCCGCTGGGCGGGAGCGGCGGATTGACGGCGCCCGGCCTCATCGCATGCGCTTGAGGCCTTCCTCGATTTCGGCGGAGATTTTCTCGAAGACCTCTTCGAACGGGCCCATGCCGTCGATCTTGGTGACGCTGTGGCGCTGGTTGTATTTTTGGATGACGGGGACGGTTTTCGTCTCGTGTTCCTGCAGGCGCTTCACGATTTTCGAGGTGCTGCTGTCGTAGGGCATGCGCCGGTCGGTCTTGCTGCGTTCGTCGAGGCGGCGGATGAGTTCGAGCGTGGGCACCTCGATCTCGATGATTTTGGAAATGGAGGAATCGTGTTTCCGCAGGAGACCGTCGAGAATGTAGGACTGCACGAGGGTGCGCGGAAAGCCCTTGAAAATGAAGCCTTTGACGCCGCGCGGGTTGCGCAGGCGCTCTTCGATGAGCGGGACGACGATCTCGTCGGGGACGAGCTGGCCGCTCTCATAGAGTTCTTTGACCCGTTTGCCGGTCTCCGTCCCGGCTGCGATCTCGGCTTCGAGCATGGGGCCGGTGGCGACGTATTCGAGTCCATGGCGCTCGGCGAGGGCGCGGCCCTGCGAGCCCCGTCCGGACCCGGGGTATCCGAAAACCACGACATTGTAGAGCCGTTTGCTCAGCTCGCCGCGGAGGATTTCGACGATGCCGGCGTTGACCTCGTCGATGGTTTTGGTCGCGTCGATCTCATGGTGCAGGCCCTTTTCCTTGTAGAAGCGCAGGACGGGGACGGTCTTCTCGTTGTATTCGCGCAGGCGGTTGCGGATGACTTTCTCGTTGTCGTCGCTGCGGCCGGAGCTTTGCCCCCGCTTGAGGAGACGGTCGACGGAGACCTTCTCGGGCACCTGCAGGTTGATGAGGCAGGTGAGGGAGGTGTTCAGTTTGATCATGAGCCCCTCGAGGATGTAGGCCTGAATGTAGGTGCGCGGAAATCCGTCGAAGAGAAACCCGTCGGCGTCGGGATTGTTCGTGATGGTCTTCTCGATAATCTGGACGATGATTTCGTCGGGCACGAGACCGCCGGAAGCGATGATGCTCTCGGCCTGCTTGCCGAGGGCGGTGCCTTCGGCCAGTTCCTTGCGCAGGAGATCCCCGGTGGAGATGTAGAAAAGGTTGTATTGGCGGATCAATCGCTCGGATTGGGTGCCTTTGCCCGCGCCGGGCGGGCCGAAGAGCGCGATGTTGAGCATTGGGTAGGTGGGTCCGGGTTGATGTGATTATTAGTGGATGTCGTTTTCTCTGGAATTTGTAGAAGTATTTCTAATTGTCCATCCTGTTTTCGTCCGCACGCGGATATTCCGTTTTCCGCGATGCACCGGATCCTGTCGCCGATACGGATTTCCGCCTATCCGGATGCTACGGAAAGTGGATGCCCCGCTGTCCGTGCAGGGCGAGGTTCGCGGGACCGCCCGCCGCGCGATGGGGAAGCCCGCGCCAGTTTCCTTCGTTGTCTGTCCACTCGAGGTCGCCGCCGTAAAGCTCGTCACGGAGCAAGGCGGTGAGGCGCTCGGCGGTTTCCGCCTGTTCGGGCCGTCCCCAAAGATCGTCGGCTTCGGCGGGATCGGCACGGCGGTCGAAGAGCTGG
This sequence comes from Opitutales bacterium, assembly GCA_007134215.1. Taxonomy (GTDB): domain Bacteria; phylum Verrucomicrobiota; class Verrucomicrobiia; order Opitutales; family Oceanipulchritudinaceae; genus SLLG01. The sequence goes on from SLLG01000112.1 coordinate 12,334, forward strand.
AAGCGGTTGCCGGACGGGTGGTAGATGAGTTTGAAGCCGTCGGTCACGACCATGCGTGCGGCGGTTTCGTCTTCGCCGCATTCGCCGTAGAGGAAATCGCGCCGGCCGGGCTCAAGGAGGGAGCGGCCGTCCACCGACGCGGGAACCGTCACGCCCGCGAGGTCGAGCAGGGTGGGCATGATGTCCTGCAGTCCGGCGAGACGGTCGTCGGTACCGCCGTGTTCGCTCCGTGCCCGGAAGGGATTGCCCGCGAAGATGAGCGGCACGCGGTTGCTGCCGTCGTACATCATGCGCTTTCCCCAGAGACCGTTCCAACCGAGCATGTCGCCGTGGTCGGAGGTGAAGGCAATGACCGTGTTGTTGAGCAAGCCTTCCTCGCGCAGCGTTCCGATGAGGAGACGGATTTGATGGTCGATGTGGGTGACGAGCGCGTAGAAGGCGCGCAGCGCGTCGCGTTTCATCTCCGGGGTGAGATGGCGGAACACGTTGATTCTTTGCCGGAGCCCGAAGGGCAGGGCATCGGCCCCGGCGGCCCATGGGGCGGACTCCGGCAACTCCACCGGGAGGCGGCGGTAG
>SLLG01000063.1 GCA_007134215.1 Opitutales bacterium
CATGAACTCCGAGATGTCCCCCATGCGGCTCCGCAGACGCTCCCGCAGCTCATCCGCCCGCGAGGTCTCTCCCTGCGCCAGCACCGCCGCCAGCTCCCGCGCGTTAAGCCGGCACCACGCCGCGCGCGAGCGCCCGTAGAGCGCCCCGAAGCGCGCCACCAGCTCCGCGTCGCCGCACTGCCGCGCCGCCGGATCCACGCGCACAAGGATGTGCGCGTGCGTTTGCATCGCACAATACGTGATCAACTCCACCCCGCTGAAGCGGGCCGCGCGCCGCAGCGCCGCCACCCACACCTCCCGCTGCACATCCGCCAGCAAGCGCCGCTTATGCACGATACGCGTGTAGACATGATATACAGCAACTCTTTCAGACTTTAAACGTATACTACTCATGACAGAGTTAAATATTTCAGAGATATTACATTTTGTCAATGAGCGATTTTAGGGCGCGGGGCGTCAGGGGAATTGGACGAGTGCGTCGGGGCGCACGGGACGACCGGTGGCGAAGGACTCGTTGGCGGCGATTCCGGTGAGGATGGACCATGCGCCGTCCTCGTGGCCGGCGGCGTGGCCGAGGGGGTCATCGGCCGGGCCTTGGCCGAAGATCGAAGCGAGGAGCGGCGAGTCTCCGCCGCCGTGGCCGCCGACAGCGGGGGGAGGCTCGACTACATAGGGCTCTGCAAAGTGGGGGCAAACGATGATGCGGTTTCCTTTTCCGAGGGACTCGCCCGTCGTGGCTGCGGCCCCGCTCACGTAGGAGCCTTCGACATCCTGAAGCTCGATGCGTCCCTTCGTGCCGTTGAACATGACGCGGTAGCCCTCCCACGGGCAGTAGGCTGCGAGAGTGTACGACATCTGCGCCCCGTTGGCGTAGCGCACGAGGACGTTCATCGTATCTTCAATGGAAATCCCGTCGTCAAAAACGTTGCGGTCGCGCAAGTAGCCGTCTTCGTGCTCGGCGTCTAGATAGTAGCCCTTGAGGTGCTTTTTGGCGGAAAGATCGAGCGCGAAGGGATCGTCTTTGGCGCCCTCCGCTCCCGTCGTACGGAAACAAGGCACCTTCACGCCGCGGGCCTCCGCGTTCTCCCGCCCGTAAAAAGAAAGCGAGCCGAGGCCGAAGACCAACTCGGGGGTGGTGTCGAGCCACCAATTGACGAGGTCGAAGTGGTGGGTTGCCTTGTGCACCATGAGTCCGCCGGAGTTGCGTTTGTCACGGTGCCAGCGACGGAAATAGTCGGCACCATGTTTCGTATCGAGGAGCCATTCAAAGTGGACCTGCCTGACCTCGCCGATAACGCCGGAGCGGATCAACTCTTTCACCTTCGAACGCACAGGAGAGTAGCGGTAGTTGAAGGTGACACGCAGCGAGCGGCCCGTTTTCCGGACGGTATCGAGGATGGCCTGGCATTTCGACGCGTCGACGGTCATGGGTTTCTCGGTGATCACATCGCATCCTAGTTCCATCGCCCGGATGATGTAGCGGTGGTGGGTGCGGTCGATGCTCGTGACGATGACGGCGTCAGCGCACGTTTTCTGTATCATCTTGTCGAAGTCCTCCGCCGGAAAAATCGGGACTTCACCGGAAAAACCGTGTTCTTCGTGCAGGCGCTTGAGCGTATACTCCATGCGGGTACGGTTGGTGTCACAGAAACCGGCGATCTCCGCGGTTTCACGGAAATCACCGGCAATGGCTTTCCAGAACATGGAGGCACGGCTTCCGAGGCCGACGAGGGCGTAGCGTTTGCGTGGTTTGGGCATAAGCGGTCGGGTGTAATTCAGTCATTCCCGCGACGCGGGATGGATATGAAAATTCCATGAACATGGTAGCCGAAAAGCCCGCGCGCGGCCATACCGCCCCCGCTCGCAAACTTGACAATTCCGCTCAAACCACCGCGAATCGCCGCCATGCTCGTGTACCTGGGGCGCGGTGGGCGCGACTACGGAAATTCCCCGCTTAAGGTCATGCGCCGACAGGCCTGGGAGTTTCAGGCCGTTGTCGCGGGGCGCATCGCGCCGGTTTTCGCGGAGGGACCCGGCCCCCTGCGCGCCAGTCGGCTCTGGGTCTTTCCGCCCGGCCATCCCCACGGTTGGCACGGGGATCCCGCCGCAGGCGCGGAAGTTGTTGTCTTTCACTTTCCAGCCGTAGCGGCGGCCTTTGCCGAAGGCGTTCCCGCGCGCGGGCACCTAGAGGTTGCACTCGCGGACGAGGACCGCGCCCGTCTTACCGAACTCGCCGCGCGGGCCGCCGCTGAGTTCGCGCGTCCCCACCGCCTCACCCACCTGCGGCAGGACCATCTCCTCCTCGAATTGTGCCTCCTCGCCGCCGCGCCCGACGACACCGCGCCGGGCGCAATACCAGGCCACCGGGTGCATCCCGCCGTCGAACGGGCGATCCAGTGGTTCGAGTGTCACCTCGGCGAAAACCCCGGTCTCGAGGCCGTCGGCCGCGCCGTCGGGGCGTCACCCGCGCATCTGCGCCGCCTCTTCCACGAATCGCTCGGCTGCGCTCCGGCCGAAGTTTTCCGCCGCATCCGGTTCCAGCGCGCAGCGGACGCCATGGCCGAGACGCGCGACACCTTTGAGACCATTGCCGAACGCTGCGGCTTCGGCAGCGCTAGCGCATTTTCCCGCGCCTTCAAGCAGCGCATGGGCTACCCTCCGCGCGAATGGCGGCGCGGTCTCCGCCCGGCGGCGACCCGCAAAGGCCGACGCGCGCGCCATGGGTAATGGCACACGGGGCTACCTCCGCCGCGCAAACGGTGCCAGCCAATCCAGCCGCCACATCCGCGTTCCGGCCGGGGGCCAAGACCGCCCGACAACGTCAAGATGCCGCGAACCAAGCAGCGCTGAATACGTAAACATTCGGGGAGAGACGGCTTTGACACCCGGCGGGGCATTCCCCACAGTCCCTTCCGTGAAAGCCCCGAAACGTCCGCGCCAAAGCCGTTTGCGCACCACTGCGCGCATCCTCGAAGGGGCGCGGGCGGCCCTTGTTGCAAGGGGCTGGCAGGACTGGGGGATCAACGCCGTGGCGGCGCGGTCCGGGGTACAGAAGGTCCTCATCTACCGCTACTTTGGCGGCATGAAAGGGCTCTGCGGGGCACTTGCCGCCGAAGCCGTGGTCTTTCCCCTTCCCGACCCGGAAGCGGCGGGGCTCTCCTCGACCGCTCTACTCCGCGTGGTCGAAGTCGGCTGGCAGGATGACCCCTTTGCCGCCTACGTCGCCCGCCTGCGTGCCATCCTTCCCGCTGCCCACCCCTTCGCGGCAGCCTTTGACGAACAGCGCGCCGCCTTCACCGCCGCGCTCGAAACCGCCCTCCGCGCCGAGGGACGCGACCCGGAGGAAGCCCCCGTCCATACCGCCCTCCTCCTTGATTTCTCCCGTGCCGGAAACGTCCCGCTGCCGCCGCAATTTCCCGCTGCCCGCCGGACCGCGCCCGAGGAGGAACTCCCCGTGGAGTTGTTGTAGGCGCGCGCCGCGGCCATCCCCTTTCCGTTTTCCGAACGCACAATCCACCGGGCGGGTCCTCAACGGACTCGAGCCCGGTCCGGAATACGCGTTCGGGTGGGGGGGAATGCTGCCGCACCGCAACTTCGATGGGCGCGTGAACCGCCGCGTGCGTGAACACTGGGTACCGCTTTTCGAAGAAATCAACCGCAGCTTTACTTTCGAAAACCACGACCACACCTACAAGCGCACCGCCGCCTCCCCGCGGCTGGGAACGCCGCCTTAGCGGTAAACGGGGCGCCACGGGGCGCGGCGGTTGATTTCGTCGCGCAGAAGGCGGTGCATCATGCCCTCGCGCCTGGCGAGGTGCGAGGGATCTTTCCAAAGATTGCGCACCTGGTGCGGATCGTCGCGCCGGTGGTAGAGTTCTCCGTCTTCGAAAGAGGAGTAGTAGACCAGCTTGTAATCCCGCTCGATAAAGATGCGCTGGTTGAAGGGGCCGTCGTGCGGGCGCTCCTCGATGGTGAGGCAATCGCGCGCTTGCCCCGCCCCGCCCTGCCAGCACGCGAGTTGGTCGACGCCTTCGAAGGACGGATGCCGCCCGGCGCCCGCCGCCGCGCAGAATGTGGGGGCGAGGTCGATAAGGCTCTGCAGGGCGTCACTGCGGCGCCCTTCGGGGATGTGCCCCGGCCAAGAGGCGATGAAAGGCACATTGATACACTCCTCGTAGGGAAACACCCCCTTCCACCAGAAGCCGTGATCGCCGAGGAGGTCGCCGTGGTCCGAACTGAAAACGATGATCGTATTCTCCCGCATTCCGAGGCGGTCGAGGGCCGCGAGAATTTCCCCGATGTATTTGTCCATGAGCGACACCATGCCGTAGTAGACCGCCGCACTTTCCTGCGTCCGGCGGGCGTCCAACGGCAGCGCGCTGGTATTGAAGGGACCGTCAATCTCCGGATGGCTGTAGCGCGCGGCGTAGTCGCCGGGGTTGCGCAGCGTCTCGTTGTAGAAAGGTGGCTTCTCCGCAAAGCACTCCGGTTCGCCCGGCTTGAAGCCGAAGCGCGGAATCTTATCCGGGTCGTACATCGATGCCCACGGCTCGGGGGCAAAATACGGATTGTGCGGGTCCTGGAAATTCGACCAGATATAAAAGGGCCGCCCCTCATCCGCCGCACTCTCCATCGCCCGGACTGTCGTCTCCGCCACCCATCGGCTGTTGTGGTGTTCCTCGGGCAGATCCCACGCGCCGTAGTCGTAGTACCCCGTCTTCCCAAAGTGGCGGCCGGTGTCGACGCCCCGGTCCTCCAACCACACCCCGTAGTGCATGCCGCAGGCGTGGGCCTCGGTGGAGTGACCTACATTGAGGTCGGCGTGCTCGAAGCCATACCACGGCCCGCGGAAGGTACGCCAATAGTCCCGCAGGTGAATGCGTGGATTCGCCTCCGGGCTGCCCGGTAGATGGCAGGGGTTCACATGGCTCTTGCCGATCATGTGCGTATAGTAACCGGCCCCGCGCAGCACCTCCGCGACAAGCGGCGAATAGTCCATGCGCAGCGCGGCATTGTTGTGCGCCGCGCGGTGGCTCGAAGGATACTGACCCGTCATGAGGCTCGCGCGGCACGGCAAACACACCGGCGTGGGCGGGTAAGCCGAAGTGAACAAGGTGCCCGAGGCCGCCAGCGCGTCGAGGTGCGGCGTGCGGATGGCCGGATTAACGGCCCCCAGCGTATCCGCGCGCTGCTGGTCCGAAAGGAGGAAAAGGATGTTGGGTTTGGGGGACATAGCAGGTATCGTCCGAACCTCCTGCACAGAGGTAAAGGCCAAAGGGAGCGACCCGACCCGCCGGTACCGCCCCGCTTGTGGTTGCTTAATCTCTGAGATTATAAATTAATTTAAATGAGATTATAAGAGTATATAGAATTCATAAGCCTCCTACCACTGCATCAAAAGGCTTTTTTTTGCGGTGTTTTCTTCCGCCGAGCGACACCTGTCCGCAGAGCCGAGCGCTTTGATCAGGGCGTGGTTACCCTCGCCGCCGAGGCCGGCTCGCTGGAGCACGCGGTAGAGCGAAGCGGCGATGTCGGTGCCGAAGGTGGGCACGCCAAGGGTGTCGGCAGTTTCGCGCACGAGCCGCAGATCCTTCTGCTGGAGGTCGATGGTGAAGCCGGGCCTCCAGTCATCCGCGATCACCTGTGGACCACGGTTGGAAAGCGTCCAACTGCCCGCCGCGCCATCCTTTACCGCCGCGAGAACGGTGCCGAGGTCAAGTCCTCCCGCCCGCGCGAAGTTCAGTGCTTCGCCCATCGCAAGCATGCTGCCGGCGACCAGGATCTGGTTGACTAGCTTGACCATTTGGCCCGCGCCATGCGGACCAACGTGGGTCACTGTCGTGCCCATGGCCTCAAAGACGGGCCGCGCACGGCGCACGTCGTCCGCCGCACCGCCGACCATGATGCTGAGCGTGCCCTTCTTCGCGCCCTCGCTGCCCCCGCTCACGGGCGCGTCGAGAAACGCCGCCCCGGCCTCTGCCAAGCGTGCGGCGAACGCCCCGGTTGCTTCCGGACTGACCGTGGAGCAGTCGATGAACAGCTTGCCCGCGACATCACCGTCCGCCGCACCGCCCTCACCGAAAAGAACCGCCTCCACATCAGGCGTGTCGCCAAGGCAGAAAACGACCACCGCCGAAGCGTCCACAAGGGCGCGCACCGACTCGCTCACACAGATACCTTCCTTCGCGAGGGAAAGTGTCTTCTCGCGTGTGCGGTTCCACACCGTCAGTGGAAACCCGGCCTTGTGAAGATTGCGCGCCATAGCCGCGCCCATGATTCCCGTGCCGACAAATCCGATGCTTTCCTTTCTTGCCATGCTCCCACCCTTGGCACCGACCCAGCCCGCCGCAACCCCTGGATCACGTCCCCACCCACAACATTTATAGCCGCGAAATGTGTTATGAATTATCTATCTCCGGCTTGAATTTATCGTCAACAACTAAATCTATAAAATGATTATTCGTTCGGGAGGGAGGTTGGTCGTCCTACTATTGCCCTTTTGCCCTTGCCTTTGGCACATCCACAGCCCGATTTACTTTGCCTTATCATGTCCATCGTTCCCCACTTCCCCCGCTACGATTCCCGCACCGTTCAGAGCCTCGACGGTCTCTGGGAGGCCGCTTGGCTCGGCCGCGACACCGATCCTGAAACCGTACGTCCCGGGGACATCCGTTGGGACGGCCTGATGACGGTCCCCGGCGTCTTCGACAGCTGTCCGGACCATGTGCGCAAGCGCGGATGCTTTGCCCTGCGCCGCACCGTCGAGACGGCAGATCCGGCCATGCGCGGGCGCATCCGCTTCGGCGGCCTCGGGTTGTGGGGGCGCGTGTTTGTCGATGGCAAATGCCTCGGCACCTGCCAGACGCCCTACGCGCCGTGGAGCGTCGCCGTTCCGCCGGGCAGCGGGAGCCGCCGCGAAATCGTCATCCTTATCGACAACCGTTTTGATGCCGAGCGCGTGCCGCTTTTTGATCCGTTCTTCGACTTCTACGGCTACGGTGGCATCTACCGCTCCGTGGCTTGGCACGAACTGCCAGCCTGCGCCCTCGACCGCGTGACCGTCACGCCCCTCGATCTTGACGGCAACGTGCGCATCGACATCCGGCTCGACGGGGACGCCCCCGCCAAGCTCGTTGCCGCTCTCGCTTTCGACAGCGGCGAACCGACCGCCTTCGAGGGACTCGAAGTAATCGACGGCCTCGCCACGCTCGAGACCTGCGTGCCCTCCCCGCGCCACTGGACACCAGCGCACCCCGCCCTCCACACCCTGCGCGTGAAGATCGACGACGACAGCATCACCGAACGCTTCGGCCTGCGCACCGTCGCGGCGGAAAAGGGGAAAATCCTCCTCAACGGCAAACCGGTGAAGCTACTCGGTTACAACCGCCACGAAGCGCACCCGCAATACGGCCCCGCCCTGCCTCCGCAGCAGCTTCTCCACGACCTCCAGCACCTCAAGCGCCTCGGCTGCAACTTTGTGCGCGGCAGCCACTACCCGCAGGACCAGCGCTTCCTCGATCTTTGCGACGAACTCGGTTTCCTCATCTTTGAAGAGGCGCTCGGCTGGGGCACGCCCGCCGGGCACCTCGCCGATCCGCGCTTCAACGAACTGCAGGAGGTCCAGACCCGCGCCATGGTCCGCACCAGCGCCAACCATCCCTGCGTCATCCTCTGGGGCTTCCTCAACGAATGCGAGAGCCACAAACCCGAAAGCGAAGCCGCCGTCGCCCGCCTCGCCGACGCCATCCGTGAGGAAGACGACAGCCGCCTCGTTACCTTCGCTACCAACCGCCCCTTCGAGGAGCGCAACTACGACAAAGTCGACGTCGTATCCGTCAATCAATACCCCGGCTGGTACCCGGAAAACCGCGACAAAGAGCGCCCGCTCGACGAAATCGAACCGCTCATCGACCGCCTCATCGCACACCTCAAGGAAGAAGGTCAGGAGGCCAAGCCTTTCATCATCAGCGAAATGGGCGCGGGTGCCATCTACGGCTGGCGCGACGAGCTGGAAGCCCACTGGTCCGAGCAATACCAAGCCGCCTACCTCGGCATCCTCGCCCGCCGCGTCGTCACCGACGACCGCATCGCCGGCGTCGCCATCTGGCAGTTCTGCGACGGCCGCACCTACGCCGACGGCCACGCCCTCGGCCGCCCCCGCGCCTTCAACAATAAAGGCACCTTTGACGAATACCGACGCCCCAAAATGGCCGCCGACACCGTCCGCCGCATCTTCACCGGCGAGGCATAAGCCCCGCGCACGAAGACTGGTGCGGAAGCGGGCAATCCCCCGCTGGACCGCGGGCGGGCCACCCGACGGAAACACGCGGAAAAACAGCCTCCGCAGGCTGTTGACAGGAATACGCCGCGCCCCCAGCGTCTCCAACCAATCAAATCGTTCTTTGAAGCCGTCCGCACGGCTTCGGGGAAGACTTTCGGGGGGTGTTCCGGAATTCGACCTTGGGTTGGCGTGCGGCGTTGCAGGCGGGAGATGGTGGTTGGCTCCCTTATCAAAGCTACCTAGCCAACAACTGGCGAACAAGAATACGCACTCGCGGCTTAATTAAGCGTCGCGACAGGAACCTCCCGACACCCGCTACGGGGGAACCTGACGATTAGCGGGCATAGCGTCTTCCGGGAGACCGGGAAGCCGCCGTATCCAACAGGTCCCTAGCAAAAGGGTTTTGCGCGCTTGCCCGCGCGCCCCGCGCGAAAAGCCCAATGGCAAGCTATGCCTGTAGACGCGCCCCACTAAAGCCCACGGGACGCGGGTTCGACTCCCGCCACCTCCACCATTTTCCTGTCAAGCCCTTCCCCGGAAGGGCTTTTTTATGAGTAACTTACGGAACTCGAACGCCTTACAGGCGAACAGATTTGCCAAACTGTATGCACATCACAACACCATCCAATGGTATCCGATGCCATCTGATTCCAGCCAATTGGCTCAATTCTGCCTCAACTTAGACTTTTATCTGTCCGAGGCAGCTTCGGTCCTTTGCCGATGGGCATTTTCTGGAGATGGAGAAAGCGCGGAAAGATTTCATTGAAGCGCGAAGCGAGGCGACAAAAGAGAATCCCCGATGGGGATGTGCCTGAAATCTGCCTGCTCAATCCGGACGGAGATCTCGCCCGCGAAATCCGGGAATCAGGAGCGGAAAAAGACCCGCACTGGGCTTGTTACCATACGGAAATGTTCACGCTGGTGCGGAACGATGTCCGCATCGGCGTGATTGGTTGCGCGGTTGGTGCCCCTTAGGCGGTCCTCGTGGCCGCACAGTTGTTTTGCTCCGGCTGCCGCTTGCTGGTCAGCGTCAATTCGGCGGGGCAGATCAATGAACTCGGACGGACAGCGACGTATATCCTCATCGACCGCGCCTTGCGTGACGAAGGCACCAGCCACCACTATCTTCCCGCAGCCGACTTTGCGGGCAACCATTCCCAATGATTTCGAGAAAGGTGCAATCAATGGCAATGAGGATCTCATGCACCTCCTGCATCATCTCACCTTAATTTGGAAGGAGACGCCGAATGAAAACCGGTGAAAGCGGCATGCCGGAAGAATCTTTATGGAAAGGATTCTTCGATCCCACAGAAGTGCTGAACGCACTCGGCTTGAATCGGGACACGCGGCGCGTGGTGGATTTCGGCAGTGGCTACGGCACCTTCAGCCTACCCGCTGCCGGCATGATCGAGGGCGAGGTCATCGGCCTGGACATAGAGCCCGACCTGATCGACCTGTGCCGACGGAAGGCGCGCGAAGCCGGTCTTGGCAACGCCCGCTTCGAGTGCTGGGATTTCGTCGCTGAGGGCAGCGGTCTCGAAGACAGCTCAGTCGACTATGCCATGCTCTTCAACATCCTCCATGCCGAGCAGCCGGAGATTCTCCTCAATGAAGCGCAACGCATTCTCGCGCCGGGCGGCACCCTGGCGGTCATGCACTGGAGCTACGACAAGAAGACGCCGCGCGGACCGGCGATGGACATCCGTCCCCGACCGGAGGACTGCCGCAAGTGGGTCGAGGCCTGCGACTTTGTCGCACTCAGCCCAATGATCTCTTTACCGCCGTGGCACTACGGATTCACGGCGAAAGCAAAATAGAACAACAAGAAAGAAAGCTCATAAAACCCGGTATCATCACCGACACCGACCCCGAAACGCTCTTCAACGCACTGCGTCTGGCGCAATACGCCCTGAAGGAAGGCGACAATGTGCGCATCTTCCTTTCCGGGCGCGGCGTCGAATTCCTGAACGGAGAGTCCGAAGGCCAGACGGTGTGGACGACGCTGACGCACGACCAAAACCGCGACGCGATCACGGCGGTGAGATGAATCTGCTGCGGCGGAGGCGGTGCCCGCAGGTGATCCATCCGATGATGATGGTGATGGCGGCGAGGGAGAGCAGCGAGCGCGGCGTGTGCTCGCAGGTGACTGCCTACGGCCCGGCGGGAGGGGCGGCGGAGGAGCCCCTGTTTATTCCTGTTGGGGGCGCAGAGGGCCATTGGCGGAACGGAAGATAGGGGTAAGGGACGGCGCGAAGCGAAGGGAGCCAAGCAGGCCGACAGACTCTGAGGCGGACCCGCAGTCCAAAACGCGAGTGAACACGGTGTTCGTTGTCGCTTCACTCGAAACGGCATACCGATGCGGCGAGCCTGCTACCAAGAGCCCGTTCCAATGGCCGCAAAGGACTGATAGACAATCTCTTGCGTCAAAAAAGCCGGGCCGGAGCAGGCGTTTTTCCTGGCTCCGGCCCAAAAGCCGATTCCATAATTTGGTTGTGAAGCAAAATAACGAACCGTTTCGCGACCGAGTTGACTACCAGACGCGCTTTTGTCCCGACTTGCCCGCGGCGCGCACGCGCTTCAGTGAACGCGAGGCCGCGCGCGGCGGAGTTCGGCAACACGCGCTGCTTGCCTGCGAAGGCCCGTAGAGGTCAATCTGCGCGTTTTCTCTCCCGCAGTTACCGTCCGCAGCCTTCCAGTCGCCGTGACCGCCGCGCTCCGTCCGCCGCGCCGCCGTCGTGAAAACCCAGGTTTTAGGACAGGCTCCACTATAGTGAGAGTTCCGCTTTGATTGCCACGCCCCTCGAAATTTCCCGACAAAATGAAGCGGTAGATCGAAAATTGCCTCTGGCGGCGATTCCGGAGGTTTTCCTGTTATATTCAACGAACAACCCCACCCTGCACACAAAGAATTATGATACACACAAGAATCCGAACATGTTTGGCTATACTATCGCTTGGAGGTTTTTCACTCCACGCGGCATCCTCGGGCTTGTATTTGATCGACGACGCCATCGGCGTCGGCGAATTCACCGCCCTACTCACGCCCGCAACGCACGGCGGCGAAGGTTGGGCAGAAATCGATGACACTTTTGATGGCACTGTCGCGATTCGATTCGAATACACTCCACGAAAGATCGGGGACCAAGACTTCACTCATTATTGGTCCTACCTTTTGCTCCGGGATTCGTCAAACAGCATCAAGTTCAGGGTCGGCACGGACCATGGGAGCGACACATTCATGGCCCCGGTCGCCGGCAGTCCTCTGCGGCACGAGGGCGACGCTATTCCCTACGAGGAAAGAACCTATGACATACAAATCGTGCTGGAGTTCTTCGCCGGAGAAGATGATTCCGCCACCGTCATCATCGATGGCATGGTGTTTCCCCTTGTGGACGGCGACTACGGATTCGAGTGGATCCAGGCTGTCGCCGCCCATGACGGCGGCGGCCCGGGCGCGGATTTCACCAATCTATCCGTGGAGGTCTCGCTCACGGAGCCAGGGCCTCCGCGTCCCCCGTTCGGCTTGGCGGCGGTCGGCAGCGCCGACGGGATTTCGTTGTCCTGGAGCGCCGTCAGCGGGGCTGACACATACAATGTGAAGCGCGCCGAAACCGGCGGCGACTTGCAGACCATCGCCTCCACGGCAGCAACTGAATACGACGATACGGACGTTGTTGACGGAGTCACCTACGATTACGCGGTGGCTTCGGTGAGTTCGGAATTCGGCGAGGGCGATCTGTCCACCGTTGCAACCGCCACAGCGGAGACCCCTCCAAGGACGGAATGGGCCGGATTCCCGATCAACGAAGAGCGCGTCGCGGACACAGAAGACTGGTTGGGCCGTGTCCATGTCTTTGCGGGCGACTGGGTCTACATTGAGCCCTTCGGACGTTTCTTTGCCGCCCTTCCCACGGGCCCCGATGGCGTCTGGATTCACTCACGCGACGACTACTCGTTGGGCGACGGGTGGCAGAACACAGAAAAGTGGTTGGGCTGGGTTTACGGCGCCGGCGACTTCATCTATTCGTGGGACCTGAACCGGTGGTTCTACCCGCACGCACTGGACAATGGGGAAGGCACGTGGTTGTTCTCGATGCCCGCGTTTCGGAGTGCTTTCCCTGCCGAACGGTTGTTCGCATGGGACGCGGGTGTGCGCGGCGGTATTCCCGAAGTTCCTGTCGCCATTGAGTTGGATCCTGCGGATCTCGGGGGCCCCAATGCCTCCCCGGTCATTCAAGCGGCCATCGAGGAGGTTGCCAATTCGGGTGAACCCGGAGCGGTCCTTCTGCCGGAGGGTGCCTTCTACATCACGCAAGCGATCGTGATGCGCTCCGGAGTCGTCCTGAGGGGCCGCGGGTTGGACAAAACCAGCCTCCTCATGAACAATCCCGATTCAAGCGAAGGCATCATTCGAATCGTCGGATCGCCCATGGGCCATAGCGGGCGGCCCATCCTCGCGGGCTATGAAGCGGGAAGCCATGTCCTTGAACTGACCACAGCCATCGGCTTCACCGCCGGCGGCATGGCCTACCTCAACTCCGACAACGACATCGATGTCATGTACGGCGATCACGAGGATTGGCGGCAGGCGGGGGAGACAATGTTCCGGCGCTCGGTCGC
>SLLG01000167.1 GCA_007134215.1 Opitutales bacterium
TCGACATCACGCAAAAGGTCAGCACCTCCACCCCGCAGAACGCCGCCACGCGCCGCAACTCCGCGACAAAGCGGTCCTTCGCCTCCCCGTCGCCGAGCAGCCGCTCCTTGTTCACACACCGGCCATAACAATGATAACACGCTGATTCGCCCTCCGGCGCCACCAGCCTCCTTGGATAGGGTCGTCGATACATGGCTCAACCCTGTCCGAACCCGATCCGTCCGTCAAGACAAATGCCAACCATTTTCTCAATGAAAATTATGATACGTCACTGAATTCCAATTCGCGCGGAGTGCGATATCCCGGAGGTCTTTGTTGCAGCCGCTCTTCAGCCCGGAAATCCGTAAAACAAATGGCTGACATTTGTCTTTGCGCCGGAAAGAAACGCCCTGCGCCGACGCGCGGCGCGGGGCTTAAGAGGAGGTCGGTCAGGCTTTGAGCTGGGGGCGGTCCGGCTTGGGCCAGTCGATGTGGAAGAATTCGCCGCGGGGGCGGTCGACGCGCTCATAGGTGTGGGCACCGAAGAAGTCGCGCTGTGCCTGGAGAAGGTTCTGCGGGAGTCGCTCGGTGCGGTATCCGTCGTAGTAGCTGAGGGCGCTGGCGAATGTGGGGATACTGATCCCCGCCCCGGCGGCGACAGCGACGACCTTGCGCCAGTTGGCCTGGGCTTTTTGGATTTGCTCGTTGAAGAAGGGGTCGAGGAGGAGGTTGGCGAGGTCCGGGTCGCGCCCGTAGGCCTCGGTGATCTTCTGCAGGAAGGCGGCGCGGATGATGCAGCCGCCGCGCCAGATTTGCGCGATTTCACCGAAGTTGAGGGTCCAGCCGTATTCTTTCTGTGCTTCGCGCATGAGCTGGAAGCCTTGTGCGTAGGAGCAGATTTTCGAGCAGTAGAGGGCGTCGCGGATGGCGTCGACGAATTCGCTTTTGTCACCGTCGAAGTTGTATGCGGGCCCTTTGAGGAGGGAGGAGGCGGCGACGCGCTCTTCCTTGACGGCGCTAAGGCAGCGGGCGAAGACGGCTTCAGCGACGGTGGGCGCGGGCACGCCCATGTCGAGCGCATTGACGCTGGTCCACTTGCCGGTGCCCTTTTGCCCGGCGGTGTCGAGGACGATATCAACGAAAGGCTTGCCGGTCTCGGGATCCGCTTGCTGGAGGATGTCGGCGGTGATTTCGATGAGGAAGCTGTCGAGGAGTCCGCCGTTCCATTCTTCGAAGACCTTGCCCATTTCGGGGGGTGTCATGCCGAGGACGCGCTGCATGAGGTCGTAAGCCTCGCAGATCATCTGCATGTCACCGTATTCGATGCCGTTGTGGACCATTTTCACATAATGGCCCGCACCGTCTGGGCCGATGTACGCGGAGCACGGCACCCCGCCCTCGACCGGCTTGCCCGGCTCCGCGCCGAGGAGCGGCTTGCCGTTGCCGGGGTCGACCTTGGCGGCGATGGCGTCCCAGACCGGTTTGAGGAACTCCCATGCCTCGGCGGTGCCGCCCGGCATGAGGCTGGGGCCAAAACGCGCGCCTTCCTCGCCGCCGGAGACGCCGCTGCCGATGAAGCGCAGGCCTTTTTCGGTGAGTTCTTTTTCGCGGCGGATGGTGTCGGTCCACTTGGCATTGCCGCCGTCGATGATGATGTCGCCCTCTTCGAGAAGCGGGACGAGGCTGTCGATGACGGCATCGGTGCCCCGCCCGGCCTGGACAAGAATGATGATTTTGCGCGGCCGCTTGAGGGACTTGACGAAGCCTTCGAGGGAGGTTTCGCCCTGCAGGCCGCCGGGTGTATCCGGATGCGCGCGCACGAAGTCCTCCATTTTGCTTGTCGTCCGGTTGTAGACGCTGATGCGGAAGCCGTGGTCGGCGATATTGAGGGCCAGATTCTGGCCCATGACGGCCAGGCCGATAAGGCCGATGTCCGAGAGGTCGTTTGCTGCCATGTGTCGAGTGGGATTGATGGTTTCGAAAAAACCCAACACGTGTTGGGTTTTTTGGTTGTGTCAACAAAAAGCGGAGTGCGCGGCGCGGTTATTCCGGCAGCTCGCGGGCGGCCCAGAGCATGCCCCGCAGGATCAGGGTACGGCATTCGGGGACTTCGAGATCGCTCATGGAGTGGCCGAGGGAGCAATAAAAGACGCGTCCGCCGCCCCATGCTTTCGTGTAGGCGACCGGCATGACGACACCGCTGGTCTCCGGGGCGTGTTTGCCGGAGAACGTCGTCGTGGCGAGGACGCGGACGGACGGGTCGAAATGCATGTAGTATTGCTCGGACTCCATGCGGAAGTTTCCCAGCCCCCGGGTGACCGGATGGGCGGCGTTGGTGATCTCGACCGAATACGGGATGATGTTCCCGGGATGCGCGACAAACTGCGCCCCGGTCATAAACTGCCAATCAGTGCTGTTGCGAAAGGCGTCGCCCATGCCGCCGTGAAATCCGGCCAGCCCGACCCCGCCCCGCACCGCGTCGGAGACAATTTTGACCAGTTCATTGTCGATGGTTCCCATCGTCCACATGGGGACGACAAGAGAGTGCTCTCCGTCTTCCAGCTTTCGAAAGGCTTCGAGGTCGTCGAAAACATCGACATGAA
Source organism: Opitutales bacterium (assembly GCA_007134215.1). Taxonomy (GTDB): domain Bacteria; phylum Verrucomicrobiota; class Verrucomicrobiia; order Opitutales; family Oceanipulchritudinaceae; genus SLLG01. Next base: position 2,583 of record SLLG01000167.1, read on the forward strand.
ACCCCTCTTCACCGAGAAGTTTGGAATACAAGGCCGCGGTTTGGCCGGGCACGTGCCCCTCCCAGCCGCCGTGGACAATCAAAGCTCTATTGGACATGTCGCCAGCCTCCGGACTCCGCCGGGCAGAAGCAAGCGCGGAAAAGCATTCGGGAGCAAACCGGCCGGCCGGACCGGCGGGTGCTTCCGTCAGCCGACCCACTCGACGGGAGTCGATCTTTCGACTTCCTCGATCGTCGTGAGGCCGAGGAGGGCTTTCTTCATTCCGTCGTAGCGGAGCGGTTTGTAGCCAAGCTTGCGGGCCGCCTCAGAGAGTTCGCGCGTGCCCGCCCGCTGCGAGATGAGCGACCGCATTTCCTCGGAGACGATCGCCAGTTCGTGAAGCGCGATCCGGCCTTTGAAACCTTTGCCGTTCGCCGCTGCGCCCGGGCGGAAAAAGATCGGCTCCTCGTCCTCGGCGACATCGTGAAGAAACCGTTCAACGACCTCGCGGCGGGGCGTGTACGCTTCCTTGAACTGTTCGTCGAGCCGACCGCAGAGCCGCTGGGCGAGGACACAGTTGATCGAAGGCGCGACCATGTGTGGCTCGATTCCGATCTCGACAAGGCGGATGACCGCTTGGATGGCGTTGTTCGTGTGCAGTGTAGCGAAGACCAAGTGCCCGGTGAGGGCGGCCTCGGTCGCTATCTTCGCGGTCTCGCGGTCGCGGATTTCTCCCACCAGAATGATGTCCGGATCCTGGCGCAGGAGCGACCGCAGGAGGAGAGGAAAGCTGAGGTCGATGTGCTGGTTGACCTGCGCCTGGGTGAGCCCTTCCA
>SLLG01000269.1 GCA_007134215.1 Opitutales bacterium
GATGCTTCGTCTTTACAGCACCGTCGAGCGTGACCGCAACCGCCCCTCCGTGGTCGTCTGGTCTTTCGGCAACGAGGATCCGCTCACGACGATGCACGTCTCCGGCGTGCGCGCCCTCAAGGGCATGGACCCGAGCCGCCCGATCCTTTTGCCGTTCCGCGCGGAAGAGGAAACCCCGCCGGAGGTCGACATCCTCGCGCCGCACTACTGGTTCACCGATGAATACGACGAACTCGGCGCCTCCGCGCGGCGGCCCGTGATCACCACGGAGTACACCCACGCCCTCGGCCGCAACCAGGATTTCGGCGAGTTGGACGAACGTTGGACCGCGCTTACGCAGCACCTCTCGGGCGCCGGCGGATTCATCTGGATGTGGGCTGATATCGGGCTGCGCCGCGAGGTGGCGGGCCGCGAGGTGCTCGACCCGATGGAAGACAAGGACCGCATCACCCGCACAGGCAGCGAGCTGGTCGTGGGCAAGTGGGCCGGGCCTGACGCCGTCTACGACTCGCACGGACGCCACGGCACGGACGGAATCGTCGACGCCGACCGCGAACCGCAGCGCGATTACTGGGAGACGAAGGCTGTCTACGCCCCCGTCCGAATCCTCGCGGACCGCATGCCGCTGGCGCGGGGCCAGACCGAGGTGCGCGTGCCCGTGCGCAACGGGTTCGATTTCCGGAATTTGTCCGACATCACGTTCGAGTGGGAACTGTTCCGCGACGACACGGTGATCGACAGCGGAAGCATGCAAAGGGAAGCGCCGCCGCACGTCACCCGCCGACTCGTGATCCCGGTGACGGCGATAGAGGAGCTCTCCGGGGCGGTGCACTACCTGCAGTTCACCCTCCGCCGCGACGACGGCAGCGTGATGAACCGCCAGTCCGTGCGTCTCGGTTACGAGGCAGCGCCGCAGCCAGCCGGGCCGGTGGCATCGAACCGCCCGCGCACACAGACGCGCGGCAACATCCTCACTGTCTCCAACGGACCTGCGTCCTACGAGTTCGACACACGCACGGGTGAAATCTCGCGTATCCGCGTGGGCGGGCGCGTCGTCGCCGAGGGGATGGACGTTGTTGTCTGGCGCGACGCCACGTTCAGCGAGCGCAATCGCTTCGACACGCGCGAGCGCCGCTACGACTGGACGACCTACATGCAGGGGCTCGAACCGGAGTTGCTCTCATGGGATGTCGAGGAATCCGGCGACGGGGTATCGGTGCGCGTCAGCAGTGAATACCGGAAGGACGAGCTGAATTCGTTTGTCGCGGATATTCATTACAAAATTACGGATACGGGCACGTTGCGCATCGGCCTCCGCGTCACTCCGGATCTGGACATCACCGAGTTGCCCGAAATCGGCATCGAGCTGGGAACGGGCGGGCACGCCGCCAATCTCACATGGCTCGGCGAAGGCCCCATGGATTCGCTGCCGGGCCGCACGTCCGCAACCCACTTCGGGTGGTGGAGCGCCGATATCGGCTCCGAATACGCCGCCGGCACAAAATCGGCCATCGAGTGGGCGCGGCTTGGTTTTGACCACGGGGCTGCCGTCCATGTAAAGGATGTCGCCGGTGTGCGCCTCGACGAGCGCGAGGGAGGCGGCCACGCCTTCCGTATGTTCACGCACCTCGGCGGCGCGTGGACGAAGAACGGCCCCGCCGAACGCCCCGAGTGGCACCTCTCCCTCACCGATGTGGACCCGTGGTTCGGCCGTGAACTCAACAAGTGGGAATACTTCGAAGGTTCCTTCGAGCTTGTCCCCGTCGAATGATGCCCCCACGCTCCGTGGTTTCTGGAATGAACCGAGGTGACCAAATATGAAACGACCCCTGCGGCTCGGTGTCGTCGGGTTGGGCGAGGGACGCAGCATCCTCTCGGCGGGCGTGCAAAGCCCGCTGTGGGAAGTCGGGGGTCTGTGCGACCTCGACGCGTCCCTCGGGCGCGCGCGCTGCGCGGAGTTCGGGCTGGATGAATCGCTCTTCACGACTTCCCTCGATTCGCTGCTGGGCGATGACGGAATCGACGCGGTCGGGATTTACACGCCCGACGCTCTTCACGCTGACCACGTTGTGGCCAGCCTGCGCGCCGGGAAGCACGTCATCTGCACAAAACCGTTTGTCATGGATCTCTCGCGCGGGCGGGAGATTCTCGAAGCGGAGAGGTCGTCGGGCAAACGTGTCATGGTCGGGCAGAGCAGCCGTTTCTTCACGCCGTTTACCCGGCAGCATGAGCACTTCGAAGCCGGGGTGTTCGGGGACATCATCACGGTGGAGGCGTATTACCATGCCGACCACCGGTGGTTTCTCGACAAACCATGGGCGCGCAAGGATTCGTTCAAGTGGCTCTACGCATGTATCAGCCATCCCGCGGACCTTGTGCGTTGGTATTTGCCGGACGTCGACGAGGTAATGGGATTTTCCTCATTGAGCGAAAACGGCCGCGCGCTGGGACTTGTCCATCCGGATACCTTCCACTTCGTCCTCCGGACGACCGGTGGACATATCGCGCGCGTGAGCGGTTCGTATTCCGGCCCGACCGTCCCGGAAGCGCGGGACAGCAACATGAGCTGCATCCTCCGCTGTGCGGAAGGCGCAAGCCAAGCCGATTACTTCGACCTGCGCTACGCATGGAGGGCGGGGGGACAGTCGGTGGTGGAGACGTTCACGGACGAGGATAGTCACTACTTCCGGTTCGCGGGGCACTCGCACCATGCCGGCGAGTACCAGAACTACCTCGAATACTTCGCGCGTTGCCTCCACGACGGAACCGTTCCGAAACCCGACGCACGGGAAGGTCTCGTGACCGTCGCCCTCATGCAGGCGATGGAGGAGGCCTCGGCCCGTGGCGTTGCCGTGAAAGTCGGGGACATCCTCGCCCGGCACGGGCTGGCCGAAATCCCCGGCAGTCGGGCCACTCCCGCACCTGCCGCCGCGGAAACGGGGCGTTGACCGACATCCGTACCTCTCTTTGAATCCAACCGAACCTCATTTCACTCACAAACCTCGACTATTATGCAACTCATTGACTGGATTGTTGTCGCCGCCTACTTCTGTCTCCTCGTCGGAATCGTCTGGTGGTCTTCGCGACGCCAACGCAACCCGCAGGACTACTTCCTCGCCGGTCGGGAAATTGGTTGGTTTGTCGTAGGCTGTTCACTCCTCGCTTCGAACATCGGCTCCGAGCACATTGTGGGCCTCGCCGGAAGCGGCGCCAATCAAGGCATGGCAATGGCCCACTGGGAATTGCACGCGTGGGTCATGATCATTCTCGCGTGGGTCTTCGTACCGTTTTACTACCGCTCGGGAGTCTTCACAATGCCGGAGTTTCTCGAGCGTCGGTTCGATGCGCGCGCACGGTGGATGCTATCCATCGTATCGCTTGTTGCCTATGTCTTCACAAAGGTCTCCGTCACCGTCTACGCCGGGGCCATCGTTTTCCAAACACTCCTGCCCGATACCTTCGGCACGCCGCAGAACGCTTTCTGGATCGGTGCCATCACCACCGTTGTCCTCACCGGGATCTACACCATTCTCGGCGGTCTGCGGGCGGTCGTCTACACTGAAGTGGCGCAGACGGGGTTGCTCCTCACGGGCTCTCTCTTCGTGACGATTTTCGGTCTTTCACAGCTCGGCGGTTGGGGCGAGTTGAAGATCACGCTATCCGACCAAGCGGATCAGTTCGCCCTTTGGCGGCCGCTATCGGATCCGGACTTTCCGTGGCTCGGCGTCCTCATCGCCTCGCCCGTCATCGGTATTTGGTATTGGTGTACCGACCAATACATCGTGCAGCGGACATTGGCTGCGCGCAATCTGCAGCAGGCGCGCCGGGGCGCGCTCTTCGGTGGTTTCCTCAAGGTTCTACCCGTCTTTCTTTTCCTCGTCCCGGGCATGATCGGGTTTGCGCTGCACGACAAGGGTTTGATCGAAATCCCCCTTGATCCGAATACAGGCGAACTGCGGGGCGACTCCGTCTTCCCCGCCATGGTTGCCACGCTCCTTCCCGAGGGGCTGCGCGGCATTGTTGTCGCAGGCTTGATGTCGGCCCTCATGAGTTCGCTCGCCTCCCTCTTCAATTCATGCGCGACGCTCTTTACGATGGATATCTACAAGAAGCTGCGCCCGAACCGTCCGGACAAAGAACTGGTGACAGTCGGACGGTTGGCGACCTCTGTCGTTGTCGTCCTCGGGCTGCTTTGGATTTTTGTCATGCCTTGGGTCTCACAGGGTGGACTCTACGTATACCTGCAAAGCGTGCAGGGTTACCTTGCTCCGCCCATCACGGCTGTGTTCCTGCTCGGACTCTTCTTCAAGCGGATCAACTCCCGTGGGGCGATTCTCGGCCTGAGTATCGGATTTTTCCTCGGTATGTTCAAACTAGTCGTGCAGGCCCTTGTCGGCGGCGAGATTATCGCCGACGCCGGCTTCTTCGGCTGGCTAGGCAACTACCTCTTCCTTTATTATTCCGGCCTGCTCTTCTTTGTGAGCGTGATCATTGTCATTGTCGGCTCGCTCACTTCCCCCGCGCAGGACGAGAAGTCGATCGAAGGACTCACATGGGGCTCAGTGAACCAACAGCACCGCGATGAGAGCCGCGCCGCATGGGATTGGCGTGACATCGCGGGAACGGCGGTCGTTCTCGGACTCGTTGTCGGCGTCTACGTCTACTTCAGCTTCTGGCTCAATTGATCTTTAGCATGATCCTACTCAATACCCAGATTCCCTTTCTCCGTTTCGCGGCGTGCGTCACGCTGCTTGGCCTCTGTGCGTCTGCGTGGGGCGGTCCGGCGGTTCTGAACTACGCTGAAGAGCTGGCACGCGAGGCGTCAGTGGAGGTTTCCTACGTGATCGACGAGACGCTCGGTCATCCGGAGGCGTTCCGCATCGAGCGCGGCGAGGGCGGCGCGGCGGCGATCGTCGCCGGCGGCCCGGGCGGTGTGCTCTACGGCGTCCAGGAGTTGCGCCTTCCGCACACGGTTGTCGGTGCCGAAGGAATGCCCGATTTCGATGTGCGCGGGACGGTTCTCATGATGCTGAGCGCGTCGTGGTCCTACCAGTCGGAGTTGAGCCCGGAGCGCTACCCGTGGTTTTTCGACCGCGAGTTGATGACCCGGTATCTCGACTACATCCTGTCGGCGCGCTTCAACACGGTCGTCATCTGGTCGGGGCACCTCTTTCCGCACATCCTTGAGTTGCCGGAGTATCCGGATGCCTCGCGTTTCAGCGCGGAGGAAATCCGGCGCAACCAGGAGCAGTTCAACTGGTTCGCGGAGGAAGCGGCGAAGCGGAACATCTCCGTGCTTACGCACTTCTACAACATCCACATCAGCGAAGACCTCGCCCGTGCAAAGGGCAGGGAAGGGCGCGACCCCACCCGCTACTCCGAGCCGGATGATTTCGTGCGGGAGTACTACCACACGATCCTCCTCCGCTACCTTGAGACGTTTCCCAACGTCAGCCTGTATATCTGTCCGGGCGAGTCGCTCGCGCTCGAGCACCAGGAAGCATGGTTCCGCGATGTCATTTTCCGTGCTGCGCGCGACAGCGGCAGGAATCCGCACCTTGTCATCCGCGACTGGACGCTCGATCCGGAGTTTATGCGGAAACTGCCCGACATGTATGAAAACCTCTCCTCGGAGCTGAAGCACAACGACGAGACGATCACCAGCACGTGGCCGGACCTCCGCCACCGCGAGTGGGCCGGTGTCCTCAAGGGACACATCATCAACCTCCACGATCCCTCCGACGCCACGCCGTACCGCGTGGGCAGCCCGCGCATGTTCGGTGAGATGGTGCGCCGCTGGCATGAAGAGGGCTATATGACCGGGGCGTGGTTCTACCCGCCGCAATGCTGGATCTGGCCGGACACACTCGACATCGTGCGCGACGAAGACGGTGGAGAGAGCACGCTCATGACCTTCGACCGCGATGAGATGTGGCACCTCATTCAAGGCCGCCTCCTCTGGAAGGCGGAACGCGACTCGGACGAGGAGTTCCGCTGGGCCGCCGATTGGCTTGGCCGGAAGTTCGGGTACGACCGCGTAGGAGCGAAACTCGTCGAGTGGTACGACCTCACCGCGCCGATTCTCCCGGGTCTGCAAAACCTGACATCCATCCGCTTCGGTAATTTCTTTCCTCCGTCCATTGCCCGTGTGCAGGCGGATGTTGACGGTATCCTGCACTACCGCACCTCCATCGGCGAGAGCCCCATTGAAGGGGCCACCGGCCTGACGAATCAGCGATACTACAGCCGGCCGGTAGATGAGTTCACGCTCGAACGCTACAAGCGCAAACACGGGATTGACGAACTGCGCGATCCGCACAGCGTGCCGGTCTCCGTCTATGTCGACCGGGTGGTGGACGGCGGCGATCTTGACGGCTACGTCCTCCCCGTTGAGTTAATCGATCTCTATCAGGAGATGGCGATTGAGTCGCGCGCCCGCGCGCGGACCGCGTCCGTGATGCCCGTGAATGATCCGGCGGAGATGCGCCGCTTTGTGCAGGACAGTGAAATCCTCCTCTTAACGGTTGACTACTACCGCCACAAGATCCTTGCCGCGATGGAGAAACGGTTCTACGAGCGGACGGGTGATCCGGCGCGACTCCAAGCGTTCCGCGCCCACATGGAGGCATCCGTCCCGGCCTACAAGCGGATGTTCCAATACGCGGAGCAGTTTTACCGTGCCGGAACATCCATGTGGGACGCCAAGTCGTGGGAGCGAACCCTCGACGAACGCGTCATTTGGGACTATGAACAGCAGATCCATTGGATTGAAAACCCAGGCGACCGTTCCCCCGCCATCTGGGATCCCACCCGCGGAAACGACTGACCTCCGCCAACCCCGGACCGACCCGATTGATGAACTCCATGCCCCGATATGTCCGTCGCCTCCTTCTCGCGGGATTCGCCGTCTTCGGCGTGTGTTGCACGCTATCCGCGGAGGTCGTGCAAATGACCGAGTCAGTCCCCAACCACAGAGTGTTCGAGGCCGTTGTCACCAATGACCGCGACTACGACAACAAGTTCACCGACACCGAACTGCTCGTGCAGTACCAGGCGCCCTCCGGACGGATTGTAGAGTTCCGCGGATTTTTTGACGGACACGGCGACGGCACGGGCGACGCGCGCTCAGGAAATGTTTGGAAGATGCGCTTTATGCCGGATGAGGTCGGCACATGGCGGTTTGTCTACCGCTGGACGGACGGTACACCGGGCGGGCGCGGAAGCTTCGAGAGCGTGGCGGATGGCGCCGGTCCGGGGATCATCAAGGCCTACCGCAAGAATCCGCGCTGGTTCGCCTACAACGGAACGGATCCCGTGTGGTTGAAGTCCTATTACGAAACCGGCCACGGCTCGCTCGGGCAGGACTTTGACTGGATCGTGGAAAACGTATACCAGCCGCTCGTCGACCACGGGTACAACCACTTGCAGGTCAATTGGCTCATGTCCCTTTGCTGTTTCGAGCAATACTACCTCGACGGTCCGGAGCCGGAAACACTCGATCTCGCGCTTTACAAGGAAGGAAAGCCGTCCTCCACCATGAACCTCGATGTCTGGCACCGCAAGGAGCGGCACCTCGGTTGGCTGAACGACTACGACGTCGGGGTGCACATGTTCCTTGGCTTCGAGGGCGCGAAGAACGAAGGCCCTCGGTGGGATAAGTTGAGCTATGAGGAGAAAGATTTCTACGTGCGCTACTCCGTCGCCCGCATGGGAGCCCACGCGAACATCGCCGGGTGGAATTTCGTATGGGAGGTCCCCGGGGACCGCGTCGACTACGAACTAGGCTTCACCCGCTTGGTCATGCAATACGATGTCTTCGACCACCTGCGCACTTACGAAGATGAGTTTCCCCGCTACAATCACTTCGACCTTCCCGAATACACCTTTGCGGCTGTCGAGAATCACGAGATCGCCGCCCCTACGAAGGACATGGAACGCTACCACATCTGGCGCGACGCATGGACACACCACATGGCGTGCCTGCTCGGCTACCGCGGCAAACCCGTCTATATGTCGGAGGGCAACGCACTCTGGCGCCGCTTCTGGCAGGAGTTGACGGAAGCGACCCAGGACGATCTCCGCCGGTCGGCGTGGGCCTGCGTGACAGCCGGCGCTTCCTTCAACTGGAACGGGCACGCCGGCGAATACGAACTCTACGCGGGCGGACCGACCGGCCTGCCGTTCAACAAGGAGAATGAATACACCAAATCCGAGCGGGCGGTGCAGATTGTCGCCGACGTGATGACCGGCGAGGTGGAGTTTTACCGCATGCGCCCGAACGACTTTCTCCTTGTCGGGCACCAGCCTCTCCGCGTCTATGCCCTCGCCGAGGAGGGGCGCCAGTATTTGGTCTTTGCCCCGGACGGCGAGCCGTTTTCCTTGCGCATGAAGGCCGGGGATTACGGGCGCGTCCGCTGGGTTGATACGGTTACCGGCAAGCGTATCGACGCCGCGCCTGTGCGCAGCGGCGGAGTCGATGACCCTGTGGCCTTCACCGCGCCCGACGGCGACACCGACTGGGTGCTGGTCGTGCGCTCGAAGGCGGATTGAGGGACCGGCTGCGTCCGGGCGTGGTAGTCACCTGAACTTTTATGAACATGAAAAAGCAACACACAAACATAACCCGACGCATCCGCGTGTTGGCCTACGGTGCCATTGGCACCGTGTTCGCCGCCGCGGGGGCCTCGCTCTCCGCCGGTGCCGCGGAAGAGATTCCGCCGCAGCGTATGACCATCGCGCAGGCCTTTGAGCCGGTGGTCGTCGACGGTCTCTCCAACGACCGCGTCTGGGAACGCGGAGCGCTGACCTACGGGTTCCTGCGGTCCGATGACGGCGAACCCGCGCGCCACGGCACCCGGGCACGCGCCATCTACGACCGCACGCACCTCTATTTTGCCTTCACCGCTATGGAGGCCGCGGTCGACGATGTCCTCGCCGACGCGCGCCGGGGCGGAAACGACCGGCGCGCCCATGACACGGTGGGCGTCCGCCTGGCGGTGCCCTCCGGGGAAGGGGAGTACCGTGAGGTCGAAATCCGCGTGAATCCCGCCAACCGCGCGTGGGTGATGGTCGACGGGCGCGAGCGGCGCGGCGGACTCGACGGCTTGCGCACGGGCGTCTTCGAGCGTGAGCGCAGTTGGGACGCCGAGATTGCGATACCTTTTGCCGCGCTCGGCGTGGACGAGCCCCGTGTCGGTGATGTCTGGGGGATCGACTTTCTCCGCCACCGGGCCCAGCGCGGGGACGCCGCCGCCGAATCAACGGCGTGGAATCCACCGGGCGGCAAGGGCGAACTGCGTTTCGGTCGCGACCTCATCGTCTATCTCTACTCGCAGCGTCCCTTCACCGGGCGTGACGAGGTCATGGTCTATAATCCTTCCGACCAACTGCGCCAGTTGCGCGCGGAGATGATTGACGCCACGACCGGCAAGGTCGTCGCGCACGAAACGATCTACCTCGGCTCCGGTCACCGCCGCCAGCACTATCCGCTGCCCGCGCCGGACGTCGGCGATTACTACCTCATTGTCCGGCAGACGGACCGTCCCCTCGAGAGCGACGACGACAAGCTCGTGGAGTGGCGGCCGCACCGTTCCGGGCGCCGCTGAGCCGCGAGGTCCGCACAACGCAAATATTTTACAATATCGACAATCATGTTTTTGAAGCCAATTACAGTATCTCTCTTCCTCATTCTCGCCGGCGGCGCCTTTGCCGCCGACCATGTGCGCCCGGGTCATCTGCCCGCTCCCACGGTCGTCGACCGTCCGCCCGTGAACGTGGACCACGTTTTCACCCCCGGTGATCTCCCGCAGGCTGACATGCCCGCCTTTCCCGGCGCGGAGGGCGGAGGCAAATACAGCTTCGGCGGGCGCGGCGGGCGCGTCATTGTTGTGACGAGCCTTGAGGACAGCGGTCCAGGCACCTTCCGCGAGGCGGTCGAGGCCGAAGGCCCGCGCATCGTCATCTTCAATGTTGCGGGGATCATCCGGCTGGAGTCGAAGGTTCACATCACCAATCCCTACCTCACCCTTGTCGGGCACACCGCGCCGGGCGACGGCGTGGTCATCGGCGGCGCCACCGTCGATATCGACACCCACGACGTTGTCGTCCGCTACATGCGCTTCCGGCGGGGCCTTATCACATCGCATGCGGCCCGCGACGGTGCCATGGGCACGGGCAATCCGGTCGGCAACATCATTGTCGACCATTCATCCTTCAGCTGGGGCCTCGACGAGAACATCTCGCTCTACCGCCACACCTACCGCGCCCCCGGCGAAGGCAAGCTCTACGTCGGTCCGGTGCGCAACCTCACCATCCAGTGGTCGATCTCCAGCGAGGCGCTCGACACGTACAACCACGCCTTCGGGGGTACATGGGGCGGCCGCAACAGCAGTTTCCACCACAACCTCTTTGCCAACAACACCGCGCGCAACCCGAGCATCGGCATGGGCTTCAACTTCAATTTCACGAACAACGTGCTCTTCAACTGGCGGCACCGTACCGTGGACGGCGGCGACCACCGCAGCCGGGTGAATGTCATCAACAACTACTACAAGCCCGGTCCGGCCACGCGCGATGGACCCATCCAGTACCGCATCGGCCGTGTGCAGCCGAACCCCGATCGCGCCGACAATTCCATCCGTCGTTGGCCGCTCTGGTATGCGCGCGGCAATGTCGTCGAGGGCTACCCCGAGGTCACCGCCGACAACTGGAAGGGGATGGAGTTTCACGACGATCCCTACCTTGATGACGACGCCTTGGTGGAGCTGACGCGTTCCAAGGATCCGTTCCCCATGGCGCCGGTCACCCTCCGCACCGCCGAGCGGGCCTACGCACTCGTTCTCGACTACGCGGGCGCAAGCCTTCCCCGCCGCGACGATGTCGACGAGCGTATCATCCGCGAGGTGCGCACCGGCGAGGTCACCTACAAGGAGGGCAACGGCATCATCACCGATATCGAGCAGGTCGGCGGCTTCCCCGAATACCACGGCGAGCCCTACAAGGACAGCAGCGGCGACGGCATCCCGGACTGGTGGAAGATCCGCTTCGGGCTCGATCCGGACGACCCGTCCGACGCCTACCTCGACATGAGCGGCGACGGTTTTAACAACTTCGAGTGCTTCATCTACGGGCTTGACCCTTGGAAGTACATCGATTGGCGTGACCCCGCGAACAATGTGAACACGCTCCGCGACCCGAAAAACACCCTCGTCCGTAATCCCGCGAAACCGTAGACACCCGGCGTCGTGCCGCCGTGCCCGCCGCTGCGGCGGGCACGGCGCGTGACGGCCCGCTACCAAACCCCGCCGGCCCCGCTCATGGATACCTCAATACACTGGTTTGATGGACTCATCATCGTCGTCTACCTGAGCCTTATGCTCGGGATGGGGCTGTATTTCGCCCGGCGGCAGACGGACACCGACCGTTACTTCATCGCTGGCAAGACCCTGCCTTCATGGGCCATCGGGCTGTCCATCCTCGCCACGCTCATCAGCAGCGTGACATTCATCGCCTATCCGGGGCAGGGTTTCGCGTCCAACTGGATCCTGCTTGTGCAGGGCTTGATGGTTCCCGTCGTGCTGATCTTTCTCGTGTGGTTCATCGTGCCGCTCTTCCGCGGGGCGATCGGTTTGAGCGCCTATGAGTATTTCGAGAAGCGCTTCGGGGTCTTCGCCCGCGTCTACGCCTCGCTCGCCTTTGCCATGGCGCATTTTTCGAAGATGGGGACCGTCTTCTTTCTCCTCGCGCTCGTCCTCTCCTCCATGCTTGGGGTGGATATCAAGATGTTGATCGTCGTCCTCGGTATCGCTGTCGTTATCTACACGCTCATCGGCGGCATCGAGGCGGTCGTCTGGTCCGACGTGATCCAGGGCATTCTCCTGCTCGCGGGCGGGCTCGTGTGTGTGTTCGTTCTTTTCTTCACGCTGCCCGTCGGGCCCGGAGAGCTGATCGGCACGGCATGGGAAGCGGGCAAGATCGACTTCGGCCCGTACGACTGGGATCTCGCGAAACTGACCTTCATCGTCATGGTGCTCAACGGCCTCTTCTACGGCATCCACAAATACGGCACCGACCAGACGATTGTGCAGCGTTACCTCGCCGCGCGGTCCGACCGTGACGCCATCCGTGCGTCGCTCGTCGGTGTTTTTCTGTGCGTTCCTGTTTGGGGCCTCTTTATGTTCATCGGGTCGCTCCTCTACGGCTACTACATGAGCGGGGTCGCCGAACTGCCGCCCGACACACGGGCCGACGCCGTCTTCCCCTACTTTATCATGACTGAGCTGCCCGTCGGCATCACCGGTATCATTTTCGCCGGCCTTATCGCGGCCGCCTTTTCGAGCCTAGACTCCGACCTCAACAGCCTCGCCGCCGTCACCGTGGAGGACTACTACAAGCGCTTCGGCAAGAACATCGACGAGCGCGCCGCCCTGCGGTTCAGCCGCATCATGGTGGTCATTTTCGGGGCGGCCTCGATCGGCATCGCCATGTATTACGTCTATGCCGACAACGAGACGATCCTCGCCATCATCTTCACCTTTTACGCGATTTTCTCAGGAGGTATCGCAGGGCTCTTTCTTCTCGGGGTGTGCACGCGGCGTGCGAACAAGCAGGGACTGTATTTCGGGATCGGTGCGACGGTCCTCTTCACGGGCTGGGCGCTCCTCACGTCGACCCCGCTTGTGCCCGGCAGTGATCCCGTGCTGGACCTCGGACGGTTCAACTACGGCCACCACAGTTACATGCTCGGGGTCTATTCCCATCTCGTGCTTTTCGGCGTAGGTTATACGGCAAGCCTCTTCTTCAAGTCACCGGATCCCGCCGCGAACCTCACCATCCACGCGTGGCTCGCCAAACGGCGGTCGGCATCCGCCAAGGATGATATAAAATGAAATAAATGGACCCCCTTCGCTGACTGTCGTATGGGTCCGGGCGGGTTTGAGGGTGCTTGATTCAGCGTTTCTCCGTTTTGTCTCGTAGGCGCGCCCTGCGCTCTTGACGTCGGTGCGCCGACCGGATTGAATGAAGGAAAAATATTTTCATGAAAATACAATCGCTCCTTTCCCGCCCCCGGTGCCGTCGCTGTCCGCCTGTGCGGGGTCTTCTCGATTCCGTGGCCGTCGTTGCCCGCCTCTCCGCGTTGGCTCTGATCTTTTCGTGGGTGCTCGCGGCACCGCTCGACGCCGACGACCGGCTTCCCGCTTTTCCGGGCGCGGAAGGATTCGGCAAATACACCACCGGGGGAACCCGGCTTGCGCCGGAGGTCACGCGCCCAATCCCGATCACCGTGCACAAGGTGACCAACCTCAACGACGGCGGGCCGGGCAGTCTTCGCGCGGCGATCAACGCCTCCGGTCCCCGTGTCGTCATCTTCGAGGTGTCCGGGACGATCCGGCTGCGCTCGAACCTCGTCATCTCCAACGCCATGATCACCATCGCCGGTCAGACGGCCCCCGGCGACGGCATCTGCATCACCGGTTACCCCGTCATCATTGACGCCAGTAATGTTGTCCTCCGGTTTTTGCGCATCCGCCTCGGCGACGAATTCGACCAAGAGGCCGATTCGCTCGAGATTCTGCAGGGTCGCGGCAACATCATCATCGACCACTGCTCGTTCAGCTTCGGTGTGGATGAGACATTCTCAGCCTACGCCGTTAGAAACGTTACCGTGCAGTGGTGCATCATCAGCGAGAGTCTCTACGAGTCGATCCATGACAAGGGGACGCACGGATACGGATCGATCCTCGGCGGCGAGGGGATGAGCTTTCACCACAATCTCTACGCCCATCACTCCAGCCGCACGCCGCGCTTCAACGGCGGGCGCGCCAACACGGCGGGCACCGAACTCGTCGATTTCCGCAACAACGTCATTTACAACTGGGGCTTCAACGGGGCGCACGGCGGGGAGGTCGGGGCGAGGATCAACATTGTCAACAATTACTACAAGGCGGGGCCCGCGACCCGTCCGGACCAGCGCCGATACCGCATCGTCGAGCCGACATCCGACCGCCTCATGTCGGGAGAGATTTTGCTCGATGACGAAGGCCGGCCCTACCACACGAGCCAGTGGTATGTGCACGGCAACTACGTGCATGGCTTCCCCGAGGTGACGGCGGACAACTGGGCGGGCGGTGTGCAGGGCGCCTTCGCCGACAATCCGGAAATCCGCGCACACGAGCCGTTTCCGGTCGAGCATCAACTGCCGGAGTTCAGCGCGGAGGAGGCATTCGAGCGCGTGATGCGCTACGCCGGGGCGTCCCTTCCGCGGCGCGACGCCATCGACCGGCGCATCATCAGCGAGACGCGCACGGGCACCGCTACCTTCGGTGCTTCCTACGGCGCGGGCACGGGCATTATCGACACACCTTCGGATGTCGGCGGCCTACCGGAACTGGGCAGCACCGAGGCGCCGCTGGATTCCGACGGCGACGGCATTCCCGACTGGTGGGAGATTGCCAACGGCCTCGACCCGCACGACCCCTCCGATGCACACCGCGTCGACGACCCCTCCGGCTACACCAACCTTGAGCTGTACCTCAACGAACTCGCCGCCGCCGCCATGCCGGAGTGGCTTCCCAATGCCGTCGACCGGATCGTGCACGGCGCCCAGACGGTTTCTCCGGAACTCCTTGCCGAGCGGGGCTATGGTTGGCCGGCTGAATGGAGCGCTTACGCCCATCCGGACTTCGGCGCTTTCCTGCGTGCGCCTGAGTCGGACTGGATCTTTTCGCTTTCCGAAGAGACATGGTTGTATCCGTTCTCCATTGTGCCCGGCGAGTTCCACTTCTACGATCCCTCCGGGGACGCATGGCACTGGTCCGCCGCGGGCCTCGGCGGTCATTTCTGGTCGAATACGGACGCGGCGTGGCGGAAAATCGACCGTCTGAACCTCGCGGCAGATGCCGACCTTTCGCAACAGCGGTAACTTGTGGTCCCCGCGCAATGACTTGGACACCTCCGAGAATCATCTTTGGTTCCAGTGCGCTGGGGAACCTCTACGGCGTGATCGAAGACTCCGCGAAGCGGGCCATCGTGGCAGAGTGGGTTGAGCGGCAGAAGCCGTGTGCCGTCATCGACTCCGCCGGAAAGTACGGGGCGGGTCTGGCGCTGGAATGTATCGGGCGCTTCCTCGGTGAGCTGAAGGTGCCGCCGGAGGCGGTAACAATCAGCAACAAGCTAGGATGGAAGCGTGTGCCGCTGCGCGGCGACGAGCCGACCTTCGAGCCGGGCGCGTGGTTTGGTTTGGAGCACGATGCGGAGCAAAGTATCAGCTACGATGGTATTCTCGAGTGCTGGCGGCAAGGAAACGAGTTGCTCGGCGGCTACCGGGCGCAGCTTCTGTCCGTGCACGATCCCGACGAGTTCATTGCCGCTGGCGCCACACCAGCGGAGTCGGCGGAACGCTACCGTCACGTCCTCGACGCTTACCGTGCGCTCGGAGAGTTGCGGGACGCCGGCGAAGCCCTCGGGGTGGGGGTGGGTTCGAAGGACTGGCGCGTCATCCAACGCCTCGTGGATGACGGCGTGGCCCTCGACTGGGTGATGTTTGCAAACGCCTTCACGCTCCTAAGCCATCCGCCGGATGTGATGGCGTTTATGAATACGCTCCGTGCCAAAGGGATCGCGGTGATCAACTCCGCTGTCTTCAACGCGGGTTTTCTCACCGGCGGAAAATATTTCGACTACCGGGTTGTCGACCGCGTCGGCGAGCCGAAGCTCTTTGCATGGCGCGATGCCTTTATGGAAGTCTGCCGCGAGCATGGCGTCGACCCAGCCCATGCATGCTGCCAGTTCGCGATTTCGCCGCCCGCCGTCGGCGCGCTCGCCCTCAACACAAGCCGCGCGGAGCGCGTCGCCGACAACGTCCGCCACGTTCATGAGACTCTCTCCGGGACATTCTGGAAGGTGCTGAAGGGACGCGGCCTGTTGGAAGACGAGTACCCCTATTTGTAGGCCTTATGAAAGCTGTATGTATTACCGAACCGGAGCATTGCCGCCTTATGGACGTCGCCGAACCGGCCGCGCCCGGCGAAGGTGAAGTGCTGCTTCACGTGCGACAGGTGGGCTTTTGCGGGTCCGACCTCACCACCTTCCGCGGACTCAACCCGATGGTCACGTATCCGCGTATTCCCGGCCATGAGATCGGCGCGACGATTGCCTCCGTGGGTGCCGGAGTCCCTGAGGTTTGGCGCGAGGGCATGGATGTCCTTGTCTCTCCCTACACGAGCTGCGGGGAGTGTTCCGCCTGCCGCCGGGGCCGCGTCAACACCTGCCGTCACAACCAGACCCTCGGCGTGCAGCGCGACGGCGCGATGACATCCTACCTCCGCGTGCGCTACGGTAAACTCTTCGCCGCCCCCGGCCTCGGCCTCGCCGAGATGGCCATGGTCGAGCCGCTCACCGTCGGGTTTCATGCCGCCGCGCGAGGCAAAATCTGTCCGGTCGACACCGTTGTCGTCATTGGCTGCGGAGCCATCGGCCTCGGGGCCGTGGCGGGTGCCGCCGCCCGCGGGGCGAGGGTTGTCGCCGTCGATATCGACGACGACAAACTCGAACTCGCGCGCCGATGCGGGGCGGGCGAAACCATTCACTCCGGAGAGGCTTCCCTTGACGACCGCTTGCGGGAGCTGACCGGCGGCGAGGGGCCGGATGTCATGATCGAAGCCGTGGGTCGCCCGGAGACGTTCCGCGCCTGCGTGGAGACGGTGTGCTTTGCCGGGCGCGTCGTCTACATTGGGTACGCCAAGGCACTGGTCGAGTATGAGACAAAATACTTCGTCATGAAAGAACTCGACATCCGCGGCTCCCGCAATGCCCTGCCGGAGGATTTCCGTGCAGTCATCGAATACCTCGGACGACGGACCTTCCCTATGCAAGCCGTCCTCACCCGCGAGGTCTCCCTCGACGAGGCCCCCGCCGCCCTCGAAGCATGGAGCCGCGACCCCTCGAAAATCACCAAGATCCAAGTACGTATCGAGGATCCCGCGCCGTGAAGCGGATTTGCCTGCGTTTACGCCGAAGCGTTTTACGCGCACAGCCTAAACCGCTGACTCTCTCCGTTGATGTTCCACCCCGGCGAATACTATTTCTATGATCCGGCGAACGGACGCTGGTGGTGGAGCGCGGACCGCACCGCCGGCCACTATTGGTCCCTCGACGAAGAGGCGTGGCAATTCCTGCCCGGCGCAAACGGCGACCCTCAGTCGCGCAGTTCGGGGGGGAGGGCTTCCGGCGGAAAACTTTGGTAGCAGACGGGGCGGAGAAAGCGGTCGATGGCGCGTGTGCCGACGGAGGTGAACCGGCTGTCGGTCGTGGCGGGGTAGGGGCCGCCGTGAACCATGGAGGCGCTGACGTCCACGCCGGTGGGGAAGCCGTTGCAGACGAGCCGGCCGGCGAAGGTTTCGAGATCGGCGATGAGGTCGGCGTTGGCGGAAACATCGCTGGCGTTGGCGTGGAAGCTGACGGTGAGCTGTCCGCTGACGGCGGTGATGACCTTGCGCACGGTGTCGGCGTCAGAGCAACGCACGAGAAGGGTGACGGGGCCGAAGACCTCCTCGTGGAGCGGATCGGCCTTGAGGAAGTCGGCGGCGCCGACGCGGAAGAGGGCGGGGGCGGCGTGGCAGCCGCCGGGGCCGTGCTCCGGTTCGGGGCGAAGGAGGGTTTCGACCCCGGAGGTCTTGGCGAGGCGCTCGAGGCCCGCGTCGTACCCTTCGCACGTGCCGCGGTTGAGCATGGGCGCCGCGTCGTGTGCGCCGAGTTTGGCGGCGAGCTTTTCAGCGAAGGCATCGGCCGCCGCGCCCTCCGGCAGGAGAACGAGCCCCGGGTTGGTGCAGAATTGCCCGACACCGAGGGTGACGGAGCCGTAGAGACCGTCGACAATGGCATCGGCCTCTTCGGCGAGGCGTCCGGGAAAGAGGATCACCGGGTTGATGCTGCTCATTTCGGCAAAAACCGGGATGGGGTCGGGGCGGGCGGCGGCGAGGTCGAAGAGCGAGCGCCCGACGGACTGGCTGCCGGTGAAGCCGACGGCTTTGACGGCGGGGTGATTCACGAGGACCGGTCCGATTTTACTCCCACTGCCGAAAAGGAGGCTGAAGACGCCCTCGTGCATGCCGCAGGCGTCGATGGCTTTGCGGATCGCCGCGCCGACCATTTCGCTCACCCCGGGGTGGCTGGAGTGGGCTTTGACGACAACGGGACAACCGGCGGCAAGGGCGCTGGCGGTGTCCCCGCCGGCGACGGTGAAAGCGAGCGGAAAATTGGCCGGACCGAACACCGCGACGGGGCCCAGCGCGATGTAGCGCAGGCGGGTGTCGGGCTTGGGGAGCGGTTCGCGGTCGGGCTGAGCGGGTTCGATGAGCGGGCGGTTCCACCCGTCGCTTTCCAGTGCGGCGGCGAACATCCGCAACTGCCCGCAGGTGCGGCCGCGCTCGCCGTTGGCGCGCCCGGCGGGCAACCCGCTTTCCTCGACATAGCGCTGCGGCAGGGCGTCGCCGATGCCCTCGATCTCGTCGGCGATCCGGCGAAGAAAAGCGGCGCGTTCGGCCGGTGTCGTGCGGCGGAAGGTGCGGAATGCTTCGCCAGCGAGCGCGCAGGCTTCTTCCGCTTCCTCCACAGTGGCCCCGTGGTAGGGCGGTTCGAGCCCCTTTCCGGAGGCCGGGTTGGCGGCGTGGAAGGGTTTGTCGGTCGGTTGTCCGCGGCGCGGGCCGATGAAGGAGAGTCCTTTGAGGTTCATCGTTCTTTGATGACAGGAAAGCACGCGGGCTGTCAACGACAGCGCCGTTTAAGATCGCGATTGCATGAGAAATTGTATCATATCTCCGATACCGTAATCCCACTTCGGAATTTTGTCCGTGTGGTTGACCCAGTTGACGAGCGTCCCGAGTTGCGGCGTGGAAATCTCCACACAATCGCCGATGTGGTGGGTGAAGCCTTGGCCGGGTGCGTCGCGGTCGGTCGTGGGGGCGAACATCGTGCCGAGGAAGAGCACGAGGCCGTCGGGATACTGGTGGTGTTTCCCGATGGCCTGGGCGGCGAGTTCGCGCGGGGAACGGCTGATCTCCGCCATGCGGTTGGCGCCGCCGGTCGTGACACCGTCCTCGCCGGTGATGCGCAGGCTCACTTCGCAGTTTTCGACATCTTCGAGCCTGAAGCTGCCGTCGAAGAAGCGCACCATGGGACCGATGGCGCAGGAGCCGTTCTGGTCTTTCGCCTCGCCGAGGAGAAGCGCGCTGCGGCCTTCGAAGTCGCGCAGGTTGACGTCGTTGCCGAGGGTGGCGCCGACGATTTCGCCGCGGCATGAAATCGCCAACACGATCTCCGGTTCGGGATTATTCCAGTTGGAACGCGGGAGGATGCCGACCTGCGCGCCGTACCCAACCGATGCCATCGGCTGGGCCTTGGTGAAGACTTCCGCGTCGGGGCCGATGCCGACTTCGAGGTACTGCGACCATACGCCCTCCGCGATGAGGCGTTTCTTCAGTTCGACGGTTTCGGGTGATCCGGGTTTGACCTGCGAGAGGTCTTCCCCGAGCGACTCGAGGATAATGCGGCGGACCTGGGCGGCGGTTTCGGCGTCGCCCCGCGCCTTCTCTTCCACGACGCGTTCGAGCAGGCTCTTGATGAAGGTGACCCCGCAGGCCTTGGTGGCGAGGAGGTCGTTGGGCGCGAGGAGGACCGGTTTGCTTTCGTGGGCCAAGCGGGCCGCGCGGTTGTAGTGGAGACTGTTCGTGAGCAGTTCCGCCACAGAACCGATCCGGCGCGCCCCGCGCGCGAGGGCGGCCCGGATGCCCCCGGCGGGGTCGTCGCTGTTGACGAGGCCGGAGAACGTGGGAAACGAATCACCGAGGTCGTAGACCTCGCCGTCCCGTACGCTGATGACGCGCGGCCCCGCGATGCCGTTTGCCGCGGTTGAGGCGGGCAACCACGCCCGCCCGGCCCATGTCCCGCCTTCGCCGCCGGCGGGGAGGGCGTTTGAGGTGTCGTAGTGGGTCATGGATTTGAATCTGCCCGTGAAAGCGGGCTACGCAAGAGAAACGACCTTGCCCTCGTCAGCGCTTTTCAGGGCATGGAAGCACAGCGCGAGGCTTTGCATGACATCGGCGGCGCTGTTGTCCGGCTCGCGCTTCTCTTCGATGGCGCAGAGGAGTTCGCCCATCGTGCCGATGAAGCCGCTGTCGAACCAGCATCCGTCGAGGTCGACGACGGCCCGGCCCTCGTTGAGGAAGAGTTGCATGCGTGGCTGGTCGTTGAGGCCGGGACCGGTGCTCCGCAGGGTCCCCTTCGTGCCGACGACCGTCGTCGTGTCTTCCTCGCCCAAAGTGGTGTGGGCGTTGAAGCTCATCGTAACCTGGGCACTCTCATAGTTGATGATCGCACCGGCGAGGGCGGGCGGGCGGTAGAGCTGGCCCTCAAAGGCCCGGGCCGCCGCATAGACGCTCTGCGGCCGGTGGCCCCGCATGAAGGTGTGCGTTATGTCGAACCAATGGATGGCGAAGTCGGCAAGGACCATGTGCTTGATGGATTCAAAGGCCGGTATTCCCGCGATCCACGTCTGGTCCCATTGTAGTGAGAAATTTACCGAGACGACCTTTCCGATGATCCCGTCGGCAATGGCGTTGCGCATGTAGGCAAAGTGCGGCGCCCAGCGGCCGTTCTGGTTGACGGCGAGCTTGAGTCCCTTTTCCGCGGCGAGGTCGACGAGCCGTTGGCCGTCTTCGAGCTTCTCGGCGAAGGGCTTCTGGCTCAAGACGTGTTTGCCCGCTTCGAGGGCGTCGGCGACGATGGCCACGCGCGCGTCGGGATGCGGTGTGACGTCGACGACCTCGATGTCGTCCCTGCGCAGCAGTTCCTTGTAGTCGGTCGTTACGTCGGCGTCGGGGTAGAACTCGTTGCGGCGCTTCTCCGCCTTTTCAAGGGTGCGGTTGGCGATGGCGACGACATTCAGGCCCATGGCTTTGTAGGCCTTGAGGTGGAACTCCGAGATGCCTCCCGCGCCGATGAGGCCGATCGGCGGGTTGTAGGCTTTCGGCTGGCGCGGCCGGTAGGTGACCGGAGGCGGTTCGATCTGTCCGGTCTTTTTGTCGGGGCTGAGCCCGTATTCGGATTCGTTCTGGCTCATTGTGTCCGTGGAGCGTTTCGGGGTGACCGTTCAACCGCGGAGACCGGCTTGCTTCATGCGGTCGGCGGTGGCGGCGTAGGCTTCTTCCACCCACTCGACGATCTTGGACGGATCGGGCGAATACTCGAGTTCGAGCGACACCGCGCCGTCGAAGTCGAGTTCGCGGATGGCATTGAGGTAGGGAACAAACTTGACGACACCGCGGCCGGGCGGGAGGTCGCCGTGGACCTTGCCGTCGCAGTCGCTGATGTGGACGTGCGTGGCCTTTCCTTTGAGCTTGGTCAGTTCTTCGGGGGAGGCGTCCGCCAGCACCATGTGGCTGATATCGATGTTGGCTTTGACGCGGGGGTGGTTGCATTCGTCGATAAAGCGGCTCATGGACGTGACGTTGTTGAGCAGGCTGAGGCGGAACGGTTCCAGCTCGAGCGCGATGTCCACGCCCGCTTTGTCGCCGTAGTCGCCCAGCTCGCGGCAGGCTTCCATGCCCCATTGCCACTGCACTTCGGGGGGAATGACTTCGCGCTGCCAGAGGTATTCGCCGAGGACGAGGAGGACGTTTTTGGCACCGAAGCGCTTGGCGAGGTCGATGAATTTCTTCACCCGTTCGACATGGAAGGCCCGCACGGGGTCGTTGAAGTCGACGAGACCGATGGCCACGCAGACGACCGACACGATGGGCAGGCTCTTGTTTTGGCAGGTGTCGATGATGAGTTTTTCCTCCGCCGGGTCGAGGTCCCATGCTTCGGTGAAGATGTCGACGGAGTCGAAGCCGATACGCGCGATGTGTTCGAGGCCGGTTTTGGTGTCCACGCCCGCTTGCCCGAAGGCGCTGTTGATGATGCCGAGTTTCATGATGCTGTAGGTTCTGAGGTTTGAAGGAATGCGTTAACGGTCGAAGTGATCCCGCGTGGTGCGGGGATCACTGAAATCTTTTATGGGTACGACAGCGCCGTTTTGGCGGGCGGAGACGAACATGGCTTGGATCAACTCGACGGTCGCCGCGCCCACCTCGCCGGGAGACTCGTTTTCGCCGTTGCCCTGTATCAAATCGATAAAGCGGCGGGGCGGTGCCTCGCAGCTGTAGGCGCCGAGTCCTTCGGGGATGCTCTCGGTGTGGTGTTTGCCGTCGTGGCGGCGGACCTCCATGCGCTCGCGTTCCATGTCGATGAGGAGAACGCCTTCGCTGCCGAAGATCCGCAGGTCCACCTGGAACTTGTCGTCGTCAACAAGGTTGGCGGCGCCGGAGATCACACCGAGGCCCCCGTTGTTGAAGGTGAAGTGGGCGGCGTTGTATTCGTCCACGTCGCGGTTCGGCGAACCCATGCGGCAGGATACGTCAACGGCCCGCAGGCCGGTGAGGCGGAAGAGGAGACCGGCGGAGTGGGTCACCTGACCGTGGGCGAATCCGCCGCCGTTTTCCTTGACCTGCCATGTGGCCGGATCCGGAGCGCTGAGTTCGTTTTCCCATTGTGACATGACGCGCATGCGGGGATCGAGGAAACTCTTCCACGGTGACGCCATGTGGCAGAGGGCAAACTCGACCGTGCCGACAGCGCCGTCGTTGAGCATGTCCGCGGCGGTTTTGACAAAAGGTTTGTAGTTCCAGCCGTAGGGGATGAGGAGATGCCGGCTGTTCGCGCGGGCGAGGTGGACGAGGTGCCAGGCTTCGGCGGCGTCGAGTGTCATGGGCTTTTCGCACAGGACATGCAGTCCCTTGCGCAGGGCGGCTGTCGCCTGCCGGTAGTGCAGGTGGTGGGGCGTGGAGACAACGACGGCGTCGAGCGGTTGGTCGAGCAGTTCCTCGTAGTCCTCCGTGGCGTGCCGGAAACCGAACTTGCTTTGGATCCGGCCGAGCTTGTCGCGTCCGAGGGCGCAGACGGACACGAGTTCGACGTCCGGGCGGGCGGCGAGCTGCGGAATGTGGTTGGTGGTGGCCCACCAGCCCGCGCCGATGACGCCGACGTGGACTTTGGAAGTGGATGTCGTCATGGCGTCAGCGGGTGTGGCCGGAGGGAGGGGTTGGTATCGGAACAATCATGCGGTCCATTGGTAGTGCGAGAGGTCGTTCTCCCGGATCTTCCGGCATTGGCCGAGCGACTGTAATTCTTCGAGGTGCCCGGTCAGCGGCCAGCAGAGGAACGTGCTGGACTCCGGCGCCCAGTCGCCGAGTTTTTCGCCGAGCGTGGCGCACAGCTCCTTCATGGTCACGGGCCGGTCCGCTGCGCGCAGGGCATCGGTCAAACTCCCGTGCAGGCTCTCGGCGAAGGCGCGGCTCTCCGCGAGAAAGTCGCCGACAGCCGCGCCTTCGAGGACCCGGTAGTGGCAGGTGAGAAGCCGCGCGGGTGCGAGTGCCTCGATCCGGGCGATGGTTTGCAGGTAGGGCTGGTAGTAGCGGTAGGTGGGCGGAAAGGCGGGCGACCCGTCCTTGAACGGCACGGCCTTGCCGAGGACGGCGTCCTGCGCAAGCAAAGTATCGCTGGTTCGGTCGTAAAGCCCCACATGGCCCCGCGAGTGGCCCGGAAGGTGCAGGACTTCGAGTTCCCGGCCGCCGCCGAGGTCAAAGGTCTCGCCGCCGGAGAGGGTGAGGTCGAGTGGTGTGTGAAAGACGTTCTTGCGGATGAACTCGATTCCGTCGTCGGACTCGTCGATCCCGTCGTCCCATGCGTAGCAGCGGTAGCGCTTTTCGATGAGCGTATCGACATCTTCGATGAGCGGCCGGTCGGCGCGGTGGCAGGCGAAGACCGCGCGCGGGGCCGCCTTGCGCACGGCGGCGTTGCCCCCGGAGTGGTCGAGGTCGGAATGGGAGATCAAGACATAGTCGAGATCCGACGGATCGAAGCCTGTCGATCCGCAGTAGGGAAAGAAGACCTCGTCCATCATCGGCTGGATGGCGGTGTCGAGGAGGAGGCTGCGCCGCTCTCCGCGGAGGAGGTAGAAGGCGACGATGCGTCCGCCTGTTTCGCCGACGAGGCGGTGGATGCCGGGAATAAGTTCCATGGGGTCGGTGCGGGGTTGGGTGGAGCGGTGGTCGGTGCGGGGTCGTCCGGGCGGGTCAATTGCCTTCGAAGCGCGGTTGTTCTTTGGCTTTGAAGGCCTCGATGCCGCGCCGGGCGTCGGCGGTGTTGAAGCAGGTGAGAAAGGTCTCGTTCTCATACTTGAGGCCGACGTCCAGCGGTGCGTTCATGGAGACGCGGAGGAGGGTCTTGATGGCCTCGGCGGCGATGGGCGCGTTGGCGGCAATTCTGGCGGCCAGCCCGCGGGTGCGGTCGGCCAACTTGCCGTCTTCGGTCAATTCCTGCACGAGGCCCATGCGGTAGGCGGTTTCCGCGTCGATGATGTCGCCGGTGAAGAGGAGGAGCCCGGCATTGCCCGCGCCGATGAGCCGGGGCAGCAACTGCGTGACGCCGCCGCCGCCATGCCAGCCGAGCTTGATCTCGCCCGCACCGAATTTCGCCGTGGGGTCGGCGAGGCGGATGTCGGCGCAGAGGGCGATCTCAAGGCCGCCGCCGATGGCGTAGCCCCGCACCGCCGCGATGACCGGTTTGCGGATGGCGAGAAGCTCGCGGCAGTATTCCGTTCGGTTGCGGATTTCCCATCCGCTGCCGTAGTCGTCGAGCGCTTTGACGTCGCTCCCGGCGGAAAACGCCTTGTCGCCCGCGCCCTCGATGATGACGGCGCGGATGGAAGCGTCGCCGTTGATTTCCCGCACAATGCCGGGAAGCGCTTCCGACATGGAGCGTGTCATCGTATTGAGCTTTTTGGGACGGTTCAGCCGGATGACGGCTGTCGAATCCTCGCGGGTGATGATCAGATCCTCTTGTGGTGATTCGGCCATGGCGGTTTCCGGGGGGCGCGGTCAGACGATTTTGTTTTCGCGGAGGCTCCGGATGTGGTCCTCGTCGTAGCCGAGCACGTCGCGCAGGACCTCGTCGGTGTGTTCGCCGAGAAGCGGGGCGTGGCGGTCGATCCGCATGGGCGTGCCGGACATCTTCACGGGCACATTCGCCTGGCGGTAACTGCCGATGGTCGGGTGGGGGATGTCGGCGATCATGCCGGTCGCTTTCACGTGCGGATCGTTGTCGACATCTTCGTAGCGGTGGACGGGGCCGGACCAGATTTTGTATTGGTCGAAGTGTTCGATCCATTCCGCCGTCGTGCGTTCGGGCATGCGCGCCTTGACGATGCGGAAGACTTCGTCGCGGTGTTTGGCGCCGTCGGACCACTCCGTCATTTCCCGCAGCCGGTCGTTGTCGAGGGCCTCGCCGAGGATGTGCAGCGGGGCCATGGCGAGGGTCAGGTAACCGTCCTTGGTTTCGTAGATTCCGTACGGGGCATTGATCCACGCGTTGGCGAGCGGTTCGTCGGTGCGGGGCGGCGGTTGCCCGGTGTTGAGGTAGGTGAGGAACTCCTGCTGCTGGCAGTCGAGCACGGTGCTGAACATGCTTACGGAAATGTTCTGGCCCTCGCCCGTCTGCCCGCGCGCGAAGAGCGCCCCGAGGATGGCGATGCACGCTTGGTAGGAGGTCATGACGTCGGCGGCATAGAAAGGCGCGGGCGCGGGCGGATCGGTCTTGCGCCCGACGGAGAAGAGCGTGCCGCTGTAGCCTTGCAGGAGCAGATCCTGGCCGGGCCGCTTCGCATAGGGGCCCTCCTCGCCGTAGCCCGAAATGGAGCAACAGATGATGCGGGGGTTGATCTCCGCGAGGCGGGCGTAGTCGATCTTCAGCCGCTCGGTCGTCCCCACCCGGTAGTTGGAGAGCACGACGTCGCTCTTGCGCACCAGATCGTAAAAGAGTTCGAGCCCCTCCGGGGCTTTGAGGTTGATCGTGAAGCCGCGCTTGTTGCGGTTCATCCCCAGATACGGCGTCGACTCCGTCTTGAGGAAGGCGTTCGCGATCGTGTGGGTGCGCTGCCACTCGCCCTGCGGAGGCTCCACTTTGATGACGTCGGCGCCGAGGTCGCCGAGCCGCATGCCGCACTGCGGTCCGGCCAGCATCTGGGAGCAATCCAGAACACGGACGCCCTTCAAGGCGCCGGGATTTTCGGGTATAGGAGAGTTCATAGGTGTCGCGGCGCGGAACGCCGTTTCTCCCTCTCTTCATAGCGCGGCGGGCTTGACCCCTTCAAGCGGGCATCGATGATACACGTGTCATGGGCCGTGTGACCGCAGTGAACATCCGCGAACTGGCGCGGAGCGTGGGCTATTCGCCGATCACCGTGTCGCGTGCGCTGAAGGACGACCGGCGGGTGCGGCGGGAGACGCGTGAGCGGATCCTTGCGGCGGCGCGGGCCGCCGGGTACCGGCCGAACCCGATGGTATCGTCGCTCATGGCGCACATCCGCGGCGCGGGCGGGCGGCGGCCCGGGGTGAACCTTGCGTGGCTCGCGGGGGATGCCGGCGCGGCGCCGTGGACGCGGGACCCGCACCGGGCGGGTTACTACGCGGGGGCACGGGAGCGGGCGGGGGAGCTGGGGTTCGGGCTCGACATCATCGCCACGGAGAGTGGCGCTGCGCCGCAGCGCGCGGCCCGCATCCTTGATTCGCGCGGGATCGCGGGGGTGGTGTATCCGCCCGGGTATTGGCGCGACAACACCGTGCCGCACACGGACTACGCGGCCGTGATCCTCGGCGGTTGGTATCTGGGAGAACGGTTGCACCGCGTCTTTTCCGATTACACGGTCAACCTCTCCACCGCGTTCCACCACTTGCTCGGGCACGGTTTGCGGCGGATCGGCCTCTTCTGCTCGCGGGCGCACTTGGTTGAGTCGCAGGGCAATACCTACGCCGCCTTCATGTTCAATCAGCGGCTGTTGGACGCGAAGGACCACCTGCCGCCCGTCGTCGTGAAGCGGGCGGCGGGCCCGCCGCGACGGGCGTTCGAGCGGTGGTGCGCGGCGCACCGTCCCGACGCCGTCCTGACGGATTTCGACGAGATGGAGACATGGTGTGCGGCGGGCCGCGGATCTGCCGGACCCCGCCCCGTGCATCTCGACCTGTGCGGCGAACCGGCGGGCCGCTGGGGCATGGATTGCCGGCACCGCGTGCAGGGCCGCGTCGCCATCGACCTCCTCGCCCGGCAAGTCTACCACAACGAGCGCGCCGTCCCGGCCTTTCAGGAAAAAGTTCTCATTCCCGGAGTGTGGGCCGGTCCCGCGCCCCGCGGGTCAGCGGACGAAGCCGCCTTCCTCCGCCCGGAATGGTACGACCAGTGGGTGCCCGCCCCGGAGGATCCCGGCTGGCCGATGTAGGTCGCGCCGTCGATCCCCTTGGAACCGCCCCTGCTGCGGCGGTTTGTCTCCTGATTTATGCCTACGGCGACCGGGTAGCTCTGGATGAGGAACAATGGAAAGACGAGGTATTGGCTACGTCCTTAAAGTGGTCCTCGAAGGAAGCGGCGTGAAGCGATGAAGGGTCTTTGACTTCTCTGACTTACTCATACTTCGACGAGGACCTTTATGCCTTCCTGCCGGAGGTTCACTTGAAAGGCCTTGTCGATTTCATCAAGGGGAAAACGGTGTGTGATCAGGGATGCAATCGGTAACCCGAAATGCTCCGCGGTTGCGCGTGGACCGGATTCAGGGTTCGTCGGTGAGGAAACGGGGAACCATCTGGCGCTCGCCGGTTCGTTCCCATGTGTCGCTGCGCCATGGGGTCACGGGAAGGCCTTCGGTGCTGTAGAGGTTGACGAGCGGGTTGTCGGCCCAGGCGTAGCGCACCGCTTTGATACGGACATCCGGCGGGACTTCGAGACGCACTTCGCGGCCATTGATGAGGTGCCCCTCGACGGTATGCCATGCCCTGTCCTCTCCGGCGACAGCGAATCCATGCACGACATCGAATTCCCGCGTCAGCAAACCGCCATCGGTATTGGCGAAGTGTATACGGACATGTTCGCCGTCCGGTTCCCATCCGGCGATTCGGGGCGCAGCGTAGGCAATACCTCTTGCTTCGTATTCATGCGCCAAGGCCCAGCGGGCCAGTCTCCGCGCCACTTCTTCCTTCTCCCATGGATGGATGTCGGCTCCGTCGCCGATGTCGATGGTCACGGCTTCACCGGTGCGGGGGAGGGCGCGGGTGCGGCTCTGCGCCTCGCGGAGGAAAGCCCACGAGGCATCGGGGCCGGAGGGTTGACGATTACGGAAGGCGGTTAGCTGAACCCAGTAAAACGGGAAATTCCCTTGCCCCCAACGATCCCGCCAGTCCCCGATCATGGCGGGAAAGAGTTCCGCGTAGAGCTCGGGGTCCCGCGCGTTGCTTTCTCCCTGATACCAGATGACGCCGCCGATGGCGGTCCCCAACAAAGGCTGGACGCGGTTATTGAATATATTTCCCGGGCGCTGGTTCCCCTTCATCAGGTTGCGTGGGGCGCGCGGTTGCCGAGGCGGATCCTCGCCGCGGCGGAGGGCAGCGTCGCGACGGCGTTCCCACGCGGCAATCCTTCCCTCATGGCGCTCCATTTCGGCGGCAAAGTCATAGCGTTGCTCGAATTCTCTCCAGAGTTCATCGATCAAGCGGAAGCGGGGATCGGTCGCGAGGAGGTCGCGGTCCATCCATGCCTCAATGGCGGATCCCCCCCAAGAAACATCGATGATGCCGACCGGCACCCCGAGGTATTCGTGCAGAATCTGGGCGAAGTGGAAACCGATGGCGCTCATGTCTCCGAGGTTGCCGCGGGTGGCCGGTCGCCAGGCATCGTCAAACTCGAGCGTTTTATCCGCACTGCCCTCCGGCGCGACGCGAAGGATGCGAATCTCCGGGTAATCCCAGATGGCCCGATGGAGGTCGGCATTGCGGCTGCGGTCGATGGTCCACTGCATGTTGGACTGACCGCTGGCGACCCACACCTCGCCGGCCCAGACCGGGTGTTCGAGATCGTCACCGTGATCCGTTTGCAGATGGAGGACGTAGGGCCCGCCGCCGTCCAGCGGATCCATGGACGCTTGCCAACGGCCTTCCCCGCTGGCCGTCGTGCGGGTGTGCTGCCCATCGAGGCGGATTTCTATGATCGCTCCCGGTGTGGCCCACCCGCGAAGCTTCCACGCGGTTTCCCGTTGCAAGACCGCACCCTCGCCGAATTGGGCGGGCAGGCGCAGCTCGGCGTGCGCCACGCACGCGCTGAGGATGAGGCAGGCGAAGAGCCGGAAGAATCGTTGAGAACTCATTCTGTGAATTGGTTAGGAGTCTGGTTGAAAGCTGTCAAACGGAAGCGGTCGAATCCCTCACAATGAGGGTGGGAGCCAACTGGACGTTCTCGTGGCTGCGCTTCCTTTCCGATCCATTGTGGCCGAGGGCTTCAAGGATGAGCGACGCCGCCCGCCGCCCGATTTCCTCGGGACTCTGACGGATGGTGGTGAGGGCGGGGTCCAGTTGTCTCGCAATGGCAAGGTCGGCGAAGCCGACGACGGAAAGATCCCGCGGAATCTGAAGGCCCGCTTGGCGGGCCATTCGGCATAGATCGGCCGCGGTATCGTCGTTGGCGCAGAAGACAGCGGTGGGCAGTTTCTTCTGCTGCAGAAGGGTGGTTAACCCCCTCGACGTCGTGAAATCCCTGGAGCGCGATCACCTGGCATTCGGCTCCGGCGTCGTGCATGGTATCTTCGAATCCGCGGCGACGGCAGCGCGCCGTGCTGACAAAGTCGGGTCCGGCCAAGTGCGCCACGTGCCGATGGCCAAGCTCGAGGAGGTGGTGCGCCACCAAGGTGCCCCCCATGTAGTCGTCCGTGCCGACGAAATCACAATGGGCTTTGGGCAGGAAGCGGTCGATGACGACGAGGGGGATGTTGCGCTTGCGCAGTTCCTCGAAATGGGGAGTCGGTCGCTCCGTCGTCACTCGGACGGAAGATCACGCCGTCGACGCGGCGTTCGACGAGCCGCTGGAAATCCGTGACGAAGTACGAAATCGGACGGGTGTGATGATAACACGCTGAAATCTGAAAGCGGGAAGGCAGTCGGGTGGGGAGGGGCTTCCATGAACACAATGGTGTTCTACACGAACGCGGTGTTTCCATGGTCTTCGCCGACTACTTCGCACACCAGGGCTCCTTCATCGCTTTCCAGATCGTTGAGGTTTTACGAATACCCGAGAGCACGGAGTTGGGTTTTCAGGTGGTCCAGCATTTCATCGGCCATGGCGGCGCATCGGTCGGTGGACAGCGTAATCAGCGGATCGAGAACAACGCTTCCCGCGCGGCATCCACAAATCGCGCTTGAGGGCGGCGGATGAAATGGCCTCCTGAACATCCACCACCCGCGAAACCAGACGATGCGCGGAAGCAGGGAGTGGACGTGCGAGCAGAGGGGTGACCCGGTCCCGGCGAAAAGCGGCGTTGGTCTCCACCACCGAGTCTCAAGGCAAGTGGGGGCTCTGTCCGCGGTTGGGTAGGTTGACATTGGTTTCCAGGGTCCGCAGGCCCAGCAAGGCCTCGATTTGCTCGACCTCTTCTTCGCCGCTGGGATTAATGGTATTTTACGAATAGGTATCCACGGAATCATCCTTCTTCCGCCGTGATTCTAGACGATAGGCGTACGGGGTGCAGACCACGCCCCAGCGGTGGAGGGTTTTCTCATCACGCGCATACCAAGGGACGAGTTCCGCCAAGTGCCGGTCTCCCGCAGCGCCCAAGGCTCCAAAACGACAGAGCAAATTTAGGAACACCAGGCTGTGTGATCCAAAATAGACTTTATCGCGGACACGTATACGCGCATCGCGGGTAATGTCGGCAAAGAAACCCGGTGCGGATTAGCGACTAATATTTAGCGTGTTTCAGTTTCTATCGATACCGCATCCCGATGGAAAAAGGCTGTGTGGATTACAATCGCTACTGGATATCCCACATTCCATTAGCCGGCTACGGAAACCGCTTCGCCGCGCTCCGCGCTGTCCACCGCGCCGAAGACCATGGCTAGACTTTTGAGGTTGTCTTCGCAATGGGTGAGGGGAGGTCGCCCTGTCCGCACGGCTTCGAGGAAATCCCGGATGAGGCCCTCATGGCCGTTCAATGAGGGATCCCAATCGGCAGATTTAACTCCGATATCCTTGCACTCGTGCATGTATCCGCTGTTGCCGACAACCCTCTGTGCATGGATGGAGTGCTCTCCGTCCCAGATCAGCGTTCCTTCTGAACCGATGATGCGCCACTGGCATTGCCATGAGGTTGGCATGCCATGGGCACACCAAGCGCCCCGATAGTTGAAAACAATGCCATCGGTCATCTCGAACAAAGCCGTGGCCGCCGCGCCGTGCTTGAACCAGGAGCCCGGTGGATTGTATTCGCGGCAATAGACGCGGCGGGCGTCCGCACCGGCGAGGAAGCGCGCTTGGTCGAAGGAGTGGACCGCCATGTCGACGAGGAGCACGTGGTCCATTTCCTCGCGGAAGCCGCCGAAATGCGGTCCGAGATAGAAGTCGGCGTTGACGGTGTGAACTTGGCCGATGACGCCGCTTGCGAGGGCCTCGCGAACGGTGCGGATGTTGCGGTCGTAGCGCCGGTTCTGGATGACCGCGTATATCTTTCCGGCTTCGCGCGCCGCCGCGCACATCTCCCGCGCGTCTGCCATCGACTCCGCCATCGGTTTCTCGCCGAGCACGTGGCAACCGTGCCTCAGCGCGGTGAGCGTGACGGATTTGTGCGCGGGCGGCGCGGTGACGTCAAAGACGGCGTCGGGGCGTGTGGCCGCGAGGGCGGACTCAAGGGAATCGTCGATGTGTGCCGCGGCCAGCCCGTAACCGGCGGCGCGGGCGGCGGCGGCATCACGCCGGAGGTCGACGAGACCGGCGATGTCGATTTCCCCGATACGGGCGGCGGCGTCGAGCCATGCCCGGCTCATGCTGCCGCACCCAACGAGAACTGCGCGTATTTTGCTTTTCATGACAAGAGAGATGTCCGTCGCGGGCGGTTGCCGCAATCGCCGTCTCAGCGGTATTTCGCCCCGCGCACGACATCGACGCTGTGTGCGTAGGCGATGACGGCGTAGTGTTCGAAGTAGTGGGCGGAGAGGTGTTGCAGGATCTTGTCGGCGAC
Organism: Opitutales bacterium; assembly: GCA_007134215.1. Lineage (GTDB taxonomy): Bacteria > Verrucomicrobiota > Verrucomicrobiia > Opitutales > Oceanipulchritudinaceae > SLLG01. The sequence continues at coordinate 32,138 of SLLG01000269.1, forward strand.
AGCGGGGCTGACGATGGTCTCTATCTTCTCGTTGCGGCCCTCCCATTCGCTCGCGCGCACGCCGCGCGACCCGCGCCCCTCCGCCTTTGTGGCGGTGTAGCCCGTTGCGCCGAGGCGGAGGAGGTCCTCTTGTATCCGCTCGGCAATGACGGCTTCGGCGACGATGGTGACCCGTTTCATGGTTTCAATGTTCATGGCGTTTCCTCCGTGTGCGGTCCGTCAATAGAACCATCCGGAAAGGGCGTAGTAGAGGGGGATGCCCACCGTAAGGTTGAAGGGAAAGGTGATGGCGAGAGCGGGGGTGAGGTAGAGCGCGGGGTTGGCCTTCGGGAGGGCGAGGCGCACGGTTGCCGGCGCGGCGATATAGGAGGCGCTCGCGGCGAGCGTGCCGAGGACAAAGGCACCGCCGCGCGAGAGCCCGCAGAGGTGGCCCGTGTAAATGCCGAGGAGGGCGTGCACGACGGGGAGGGTGATTCCGAAGACGAGCAGGGCGGCTCCGACCTTGCCGAAATCGCCGAAGCGGCGTGCCGCGACCATCCCCATTTCGAGGAGGAAAAGGCAGAGCACACCCTGAAAGGGTGTGACGAAGAACGCATCGACTTTGGCGAGCCCCGCTTCGCCCGTGGCCGCGCCGACGGCGAGCCCGCCAAGGAGGAGGAAAACGCTTTTGCCCACGACGACGGTCCGGACGGATTCCACCCATGGCGTGGATTCGCCCGAGAGCCGCTGCACGAGGAGGAGCGCGACGACGATCCCCGGCACCTCCATGAGGGCGACCATAGCGGGAAGAAAACCCTCGAACGGCTCGCCGATGGCATGAAGGAAGGCGGTGGCGGCAAGAAAAGTGACGACTGAGACGGACCCGTAGTGCGCCGCGACCGCGCCGGCGTCGGTGGGCGAGAGGCGCAGGAAGATCCGCAGCAGGGGCAGGCACCAGAGCGGCGTCGCCGCGCTGATCAGGACGGCGGCGCCAAGGGCAAGCCACATGCCGTCCCCGCTGCCCGAGGCGAGGGCCACACCGCCTTTGATGCCTATGGCGAGAAGGAGGTAGATCGAGAGCGCCTGGTAGAGCGGCTCGGGGAACCGCAGGTCGCTGCGTGCGAGCGTCGCCGCGATGCCGAGGGCGAAGCACAGGATGGCGGGTGAGAGAAGGTTGATCTGGACCAGTTCGAGAGCGGACATGGGATCAGCGGATGTTGAAGTCTTCCATGATAATCTGGGAGCGCGGCACAGCGGCGTCGGTGAGAAAAGCGCGGAACGCGTCCATCATCGGCTCGGGTCCGCAGATGAAGAACGCGTGTTCGGGGAGCGGACGGTCGAGGAGGTTTTCGAGGTAGCCGCGGTCGATGAATCCCTCGTCATCGGAGACGTGGCGTACGAAACGCAGGTGCGGCAGGTTTTCCGCCGTCTCTTCGATTTCCTTGGCGTAAACAAGCGCTTCGCTTGTCGGCGCGGAGTAGATGAGGGTGGTGTCACCGGTGCGGCTGGCAAAAGCCTGGGCGCGGACGATGCTCAGGAACGGTGTGATTCCGATCCCGCCGCCGATGAGGACGGCCGGGGCCTTTGTGCGCTTGAAGAGCGTCTCGCCGAAGTGGCCGTAGGGCCCCCACACGCGCGCCGGTTCGCCGCGTTTGATGTTGTCGACATCGCCCGTCCAGTCACCGAGCCGCTTGACGGAGAGTCGGAGGCGGCGGGATTCCGGCGGGCTTGAAATACTGAAGGGGTGGGGCTCCTCCGAGACCGCGTCGGAGTCGAACGAGATGTAGAGAAACTGCCCGGGATGGAAATACATGGGGCGCCCGACCGGATCGAGGTAGACCTCCGTGATGTGGTCGCCGATGTTGGCCACCTCCGCCGTGACGACGTCGTATTGCGGCCCGACAAACCGGTAGAGCAGGCGAATGTAAACGTAAGCCGCGAGGCCGACGGCGACCCATGCGCCGTGCCACGCCGTGAGGACGGGAAAAGCCATGATCTCGCCTCCGGAGATGACGGCGTGGACGACAATGAGCACGAGGAGCAGACCGAAGAAGTCGTGCGTGCGTTTCCAACGGTGGTAGGCGATCTTCACGTAGATCGAAAGCACGACGAGCACGGTGAAGGCGGCGAGAGCGATGATGCCCGTGTTGCGGACCCAGTCGCCGGAAAACCACAGGTAGCGGAAAAACCCGGCGATGTCTTCGGAAAACGCCACCGCGAGAAACACCGGGTGCAGCCAGATGAGGAAGAACGCCGCCTCGCCGACGTAGCGGTGCGCCTTGTAGACCTTGTCGAGTCCGCCGAAGAGCCACTCCACGGGGCGGAACCGTGTGGCGAGGATGAATGCCCAGCACATGAGCATGAGCGTCGTGTGGCTGCCCACCTTGGCGGGATACTTCCACGCGCTTTCATACCATGCGTCGGCGGCCCACAGCGAACCGATCCAGAGGCCGAGCCCGGTGAAAACGGTGGCGGCGATGAGACCGTATCCGGTCCAGCGCCGGTAAAAGGAAACGCTTTGCGGCATCGTCGGCCAAGAATTGCGCCCCCGGCGTGCGGCGCAACGGCAAAACCAACCCGAAAACGGCCCGCGCGTTCGATCGAGTGCTACCGTCCGCCGAGTGTGAGGAAGAAGACCACCTGGACGAGGCCGATGACAAACCCGAGCACGCCGCCGAGGATTTCGATCTGCCGGAACTCGCGGCCCGCGAGGCGGTGGATGATCGCCTCAAGGCGTTCCAGGTTGAAGGCGCGGATGCGGTCTTCGACGATTCGGCGCACGGGCAGGTGGCTCTCCGCGTCGCTCGCGAAGCGGCGCAGGAGTGCTTCCGATTCGCGCCGCATCTCCTCGCGGGCGAGCTGCTCGATCTGCGGCAGGAGCTTGCCCGAGGCCACGCTGCCCAGCACCGGTACGGCCCGCAGCTTCGGCCCGATGCGCGCGTAGACCAGCCGCGCCACGTATTCATCGATGTAGGGCTGGAGGTTAATGCGCTCGACCTCGGCCTGGAGCACATGCTGGTTGAGCAGTTGCGTCTCGACGATCTCGCCCACGCTGCGCGCGATCTCCTCGTGGCGGCGCGGAATGAGGCCGTGCCAGCGGATACCGAGGGTGTTTACCGGCGTGCGCGGCCGGAAGAGCATCTGGATGGCCAGTCGGTTCGTCGCCCAGCCGATGAGGGCGGAGACAACGGGCAGGGAAAGCAGGAAGATCCAGTTCATTCGGAGCCATTCTCACGGCTGCCGCTGCCGATGCAACCGCGCCGTGCGGTGCCCGTGCCCCGGCGAGGGGCCGTCCCCAAGGCTTTGGAC